>NZ_JAJCNB010000022.1:0-46529 GCF_020560825.1 Dorea sp. 210702-DFI.3.17 | reverse complement strand
AAGTAAAAAACTACTTTTCACACTACTAAAATCCTTAACTTAATGACATTGTTTTGGCATTTTACTACGTCCCCAATCAAATTATTGTCTTCGTTTTATTACTTTTAACCTTGTGAATTCTTCTCTTTCTTTTTCTTCCAGCGCGTTGTTGATGTTGTAGACCAGATTCGTGTACATCGGTATGGTGATGTTCTTCAGAGCATTGGCACGTTTCTGTGTCTTTTTGATGTTTGTTGCCAGACGATATGCTGAGTTCTCGACTTCAGCCAGCTTGATGGTCAGATTCTTTACCTTTCGGAATGCCTCCCTGGCGATATCCAGCGATTCGCCTGTATCTCCGAATGAGTAAGTCAGGTCATTCTGCTTTTCATCATATTTGATATGTGGAATCTCTGTTCCCATAATACTTCTGGTCTGTATACGAATGGAATCTTCAATTGGTACAGTGAATGCAAATTCCTGTACCCTGCTGATTCCCATCTCAATATTAGCGCGCTGCAGGCACGCATATGCCTGGGTAAATGTGGAATCTATCTCTTCCTGGATGCCTTTTGCCTCATCGATAAGTCCCATCAGTTCTTTAAGAAGTATATTTCGTTTTTTGTCCATCAGTTCATAACCCTGATTGGCAAGTGCCAGCGAGTTTTTGGCAAGCATCAGATTTCCTTTTGTCGGAAATTCCCGTGGATCCATAGACTCCCTCCTTTCCCACTTTTGCAATATAGCAATTATAATGCAAGAATTCTGGCATATTTTCCAGATTCCTGCACTTCTAAATCATTTTTACGCTTCATTCTTCTTCGGATAATAGAAATCAATGAGTTTTGTATCGATTCGATCCAGTTCTTCTCTTGGAAGCAGTGCTAACAGTTCCCAGCCAAGATCTAGCGTCTCTTGAATGGTACGGTTCTCTGTTGTTCCTTGACCAATATAACGCTGTTCGAATTCGCGTCCGAACTCCAGATATTTCTTATCCAGTGGTGACAATTCATCTTCACCGATAACGGAGGCCAGGTTTCTTGCCTCTCCTACTTTTGCGTAGGAAGCAAATAACTGGTTCGCCAGCGCCTGGTGATCGTCTCGCGTATAGCCTTCTCCGATTCCGTCTTTCATCAGACGTGACAGTGACGGCAATACATTAATTGGCGGATAAACTGACTGTCCATAAAGATTGCGGTCCAGTACGATCTGACCTTCCGTAATATATCCGGTCAGGTCAGGAATCGGGTGCGTGATATCGTCATTCGGCATGGTCAAGATTGGAAGCTGTGTCACCGATCCATTTGCCCCTTCCACAATTCCGGCACGCTCATAAATTGTTGCCAGTTCACTGTAAAGATAACCTGGATATCCTTTTCGTGACGGAATTTCTCCTCTTGAAGAGGATACCTCACGAAGTGCCTCTGCAAAAGAAGTCATGTCTGTCAGGATTACAAGAATATGCATGTTACACTCAAACGCCAGATATTCTGCCACAGTCAGTGCTACCTTTGGTGTGATCAGACGCTCTACGACAGGGTCATTTGCCAGGTTCAGGAACATACACACATGGTCGGATACTCCGTTCTCATCAAATGTCTTGCGGAAGAAATCTGCCACGTCATGCTTAACTCCCATAGCTCCAAACACAATTGCGAAATCTTCATCAGAATCACCGCCCAGAGAGGCCTGTTTTACAATCTGCGCTGCTAACTGGTCATGTGGAAGTCCGTTTCCTGAGAAAATTGGAAGCTTTTGTCCACGGATCAGTGTTGTCAGACCATCAATGGCTGAAATTCCTGTCTGGATATAGTTTCTTGGATACTCACGTCTGACCGGATTAAGCGGAAGTCCGTTGACATCACGTTTATCCTCGGAAATGAGAGGTCCCATATCATCGATCGGCTGTCCGATTCCGTTAAAGGTTCTTCCAAGCATTTCCGGTGATACAGTAACCTCCATCGGACGTCCCATCAATCTCGTATGTGTATTGTCCAGGGACATATTCTCGGTTCCTTCAAATACCTGAATGATTGCTTTGTCCTCATTCAGTTCCACAATACGTCCCATTTTCTTTGTTTTATGATCGACTACAAATTCCACGATTTCATCATAGAATGCGTCCTGAACTCCTTCCAGCACAACCAGAGGGCCTTCAACGCTGCTTAGTCCCAGATATTCTATTGCCATGATCTTGACCTCCTTCTATGCATTTTTCTCAATCACTGTATCGTAGAAACGGTCGATATCTACTTTGTACATATCTAATAATTGTAACTCGCCATTTGGCACATCGTATTTGATAGCGATAACTTTCTCAAAGATACCCTCTGCCTTCAAAACAGACATCGGCATACCTCTTGCCACCAGTTCTCTGCATTTCTTATAGAGATACAGAATAATATCCATCATACCGAACTGCTTCTTTAGAGATACACACGTATCGTCTTTGTGAAATGCGTTCTGCTGCAGAAATCCAAGGCGAATCACGCGGGCAATCTCCAATGTCAGCTTCTGATCATCCGGAAGTACATCACTACCGATCAGTTTTACAATCTCCATGAGACTGTTCTCCTGGTTCAGAATATTCATCAGACGGTTCCGATAGTCCACAAACTTTGGAGATACATTATCAGCATACCATGCACTTAAATCCGGTAAGTACTCGCTGTAACTGGTCAGCCAGTGGATTGCCGGGTAATGTCTTGCATATGCCAGAGACTTATCCAGTCCCCAAAAGCAACGGATAAATCGCTTCGTATTCTGTGTGACCGGCTCGGAGAAGTCTCCTCCCTGCGGAGATACTGCTCCAATGATTGTAACAGAACCTACAGCTCCATTTAATGTCTGCATCATACCGGCACGCTCATAGAATGCAGAAAGTCTGGATGCCAGATAAGCCGGGAATCCTTCCTCTGCCGGCATCTCTTCCAGACGTCCGGACAGCTCACGAAGAGCCTCTGCCCAACGGGATGTAGAATCCGCCATAATTGCGACATCATATCCCATGTCACGATAATACTCAGCCAGTGTAAGTCCTGTGTAAATAGATGCCTCACGGGCAGCTACCGGCATGTTGGATGTGTTGGCGATCAGAGTCGTTCTGTCCATCAGCGGATTCCCCGTTCTTGGATCCACCAGTTCTGAGAACTCCTCCAGAACCTGTGTCATCTCATTTCCGCGCTCTCCGCATCCGATATATACAATAATGTCCGCATCAGACCATTTTGCGATCTGATGCTGACTCATCGTCTTTCCTGTTCCGAATCCTCCCGGAATTGCGGCTGTTCCGCCTTTCGCCAGAGGGAACATAGTATCCATGACACGCTGTCCCGTCACAAGCGGAACTCTTGCAGAATAACGGTGATGCACCGGCCTTGGCACACGGATCGGCCATTTCTGCATCATGGAGAGTTCTTTTCTCTCCCCTTCTGTTGTCTCGATCACAACAAGTGTATCATTGATATGATACTGTCCGTCAGGTACGACACTGACCACGATTCCTTCCACATCCGGCGGAACCATACATTTGTGCACAATCGCATGCGTCTCCGGAACTTCTGCAATGATTGCCCCTCCCTGGAGTGCGTCACCTTCTGCAACCGTCATGTGTGTATCCCACAATTTATCAAGATCCAGAGAATCTACACTGACACCTCTTGTAATAAATGCGCCATTACTTGCCTGCGCAACCTTTTCCAGCGGACGTTCAATTCCGTCGAAAATATTATTGATAATTCCAGGTGCGAGGATAACAGATACTGCATCTCCGGTACCCTCCACAATCTCTCCCGGCTTCAGACCGGAAGTCTCCTCATAGACCTGAATCGTTGTCCTGTCCTTGTCCAGAGAAATAACCTCTCCTACCAGACGTTCTTCTCCTACATAGACCATCTCGGACATCTTAAATCCGGTCCTGCCTTTCAGATAAATGACAGGGCCGTTAATTCCATATATTTTTCCAGTATGTTTAGCGTCCACTGCCCATACCTCCTCCAAATGCGAACTTCTGATATTCTCTCTCCAGCGCGCCCTTAAATGCATAATCTACCAGAATATTTCTCTCTGGAATGACTGCACGAATTCCACCGATAAAGTCTTCTTTGCTGATACTCAGTGTAAATCCTGTCTTCTCCTCCAGATACGCTTTCTTATCTGCGTCTGTCGGATTAACATAAATCGTCATCTCGCCGCGGTCAGAATATGCTACCGCTTTTTCAATATATTTTACCAGAAGATCCTGATATTTTTCCGTCTCCATATATGCAGACAGTTTTTCTTCGACTTCTTTAAAAAGCTGCTTTTTCAAACGCTTCTGGGCAGCTCCAAGCTCTCGCTTAAGTTCCAGCGCAGCCTTTGAATTCGCCATACCAAGCTGCTGCTTCACGCTGGTCTTTTCAGCCTTGATTCTTGTGTCTGCCTGTATCAGTGCCTCTGCTTTATGTTGCTCAAAGACATGGGTAAGCGCCTTCTTATGCTGTTCCACAATCGCATTCCCTTTGCTTCTTGCCTCCTGCATTGCAGATTCCTGCAGTCTTGTTATCTTCTCATCTACTGTCACACAATCACCTGCTTCCTATAGTTTTAATCCTATAGCCTCATTCACATACGATGTGATAAAGTCTTTTTTACGTCCGGTTCCGTGTCTGTCCGGAATCTCGATCAAAAGCGGCATGGTCCGCTGTAACTTAATCTCGTTGATAAGATCCGGGAACTCCCGTCCGAACCGCTCAGTCAGCAGAATGACACCAACTTCTTTGTCATTCATGGCATTTTCTAATTCTTCACGCAGTTCGTTTCTTTCATGTACAACGACTCCATCTACGCCCGCCAGTCTCAGTCCCGTCAGAGTATCGACATTATCACTGATCAGATACATTTTCATCTTATAATTTACCGAGGATCATGAAGGAGATGATCAGTCCATACAGACACACACCTTCTGCCAGTCCTACGAAGATCAGTGACTTACCAAGTGCGCTGGAGTCCTCGCTGATTGCTCCAAGAGCGGCACTTGCTGCACTTGCTACGGCAATACCGCCACCGACACAGGAAAGACCGGTTGACAGTGCGGCTGCGATATAACCAAATCCAGTTGCATTTGAAGCGGCTGCTGTTGTCTCTGCAGCGTATACCGGATCTCCGGAAAATAACATGATCGCTGCGATGGCAAATGCTCCAAAATAAAAGACAACATTTGCTCCAAGTGCACGTTTGTAACGTTTCTTACTTCTCTCTCCCTTAAGGAAATATCCAAATGGTACGATAATTCCAAGTACCAGTGCTGCCACCAGTAATAATTTTACAGTTAATGTCATGACTTCTTCCTCCTACTCGCTCTGTTTATGAAATGGTTTGAATTCTCTTCCTGTTCCTTTATAAAAACGGCTGAACATCTCGTAATATTCCAGACGCAGAACCTGGATACCAACTACCAGTCCTTCCAGTCCACAGACTATGATATTACCGATAACAAATATGATCCAGTTCGTGCTTCCCGCACTCGCTCCGGAGAGCATCAGTACAACTTCCATCATTGCCGCATGGCTCACTGCAAATGCTCCGATACGCACATAAGAAATGGTATTGGAGAAGTAGCTTAACATGGTCTCGAACAATTCAAAAAATGCCTGTACAAAGAACATGACCTTGCCGCCTTCCATTTTCTTATGACGTTTCTCTACCAGATTTCCAAGTGGCTCTTTAAATACAAAGAGGAGCACCGGAATTCCAAGGAAAATCACAAGCATTACATTTCCCGGAGTCTTGTGTCCGGTCATATAAAGTACTACTGTCAGTACCAGGAATCCATAAAATACAAGTCCTGCCACACCATTGGTGGAAAATAACATATTTTCCTTATCGTGGGCTTTCGCCGAATTGATAATATTGAAGATCATCACCAGAATATTCAGTGCCATACCAAATGCAATGGCAACGACGAATACGGTGTTAAGCTGCCCGATAAACGGCAGATTCGTCATTGCCGATACAGGCCTTAACCAGCGGGCTTCAATAATATCTTCAAATCCAAATACGCTTCCGAACATAAATCCGAAGAACATGGAAAAAATACCTGCAATGGAAATAATTCCTGCCAGATTGATCTTCTTTGTCAGATACAGGATTCCGCCAATTGCAAAGAGGCAGAAGCCCTGGCCAAGATCTCCGAACATGGCTCCGAATATAAATGTATAGGTCAGTGCCACGAACATGGTCGGGTCCATCTCATCGTGAGCCGGAAGTCCGTACATCTTGATAAACATTTCAAATGGTTTAAATACCTTCGGGTTCTCAAGCTTTGTCGGAGGATCACCAAAATACTGGTCACGCTCATCTTCGACCATGATACTGATCTTATCGTCATCCTGGGTCTCAGCAAGAAGCGCATCTACATCCTTTTCACTCATCCAGCCACATAAGATATAGAACTCATCCCTCTCATCCTCACTGGTCACTCTCGCTGCAAGTTTACGGATATCAAAGTTGTCCGCAAGCTCCTGCAATCTCTTTCTCGCTCCCAGAAGCTTGGCTGCATTACGTTTCATAAGTGCTGTAATCTTATCCTCATCTGCGTCAATATCTTTTTGCACTGCTTCAATATCCTGATCCAGCTTCTCACACGCTTCTTTAGGAGTTCCGATGTAAGCATCTGTCACGTCAATTCTCTCAAAGTGCAGTGCCCGGAATGTGTTATCCGCTTTCGCAATATCCGCATTTGCCGCTATGTAACAGCCATAGACAAAACCTTTGTCTTTTCCAGCCTCCAGAAATATGGCATTCAGACTGTCGGCCAGATATTTTTCAAGACGTCTGTAATAGTCAAGCGAAATGCGTCCAAACCGTACCTGCATGTACTGATACTGCAATGCTTTATGAACATCCACTTTCAACGCAGAAAATGGTTTCAGGACATTTTCCTTTCCAAGCAATTCTTCCTTCTTGAGCTTCAGCCTTTCTCTGTCTTCCACAAGTTCCAGATAATCATGATTCAGATCCCGGATCAGCGCCAGCATATCATCCTTTGATCCTGACAGATCTGCCCGAATTTCCCTGTCCTCCGGCAGAAGCTGTGCGAACTGCTCTGCCTTTGCAAGCGGATCTCTGTACGGGTTCACTTCCACGAACGGCATGATATTTTCCGTTGTCTTAAGTTCTGTCACCGCATTTTCAATCTGCATCTCATATTTTGACAGATATTTCTCGCATACCCGGTCGATGTCATCTCTCGGACCGCTGATATTTAAGAATCTCATTTTTACAATCACTTGCTCTCACCTCCCAAGTATGTCAATATCTCCTGTCTGGTCAGTCCATAACGGATACACTCTAACGCTGTCGTCAGCTTGTCGATTTCCTGCTCCTTCAAGAATAAAAATGCGTGCATCGTTGCATCGGAGTAAGGATCCTTCTGCCTGTCAGATATATAGAGATCCCGTAAAATATCTTTGATACTCTTTTCTATGGACTGCCCCTCTTTCATGTGGACATGTGTTCCATAGTAAGTATTCTCAATCTGCTTTTTCATCTCTTCCACATTCGGTGCTTCCACGATTGCCTTAAATTCTTCCGTACTTAAATGAAAATGATATGGAAGCGTCAGTGCATAGATTTCTGCCGGAAGCATACGATAATACTGCTTCGCACGGTACACCCATTGAATGTTCATGAGATCCATCTTGATTCCCACATCTCTTGAAAAACGCTCTCTGGATTTTCCGGAGAATACCTTTCTTCCCCGCCTCCAGTAATTAGTAAAATAGTAAAGCTCCAGTGCCTGATAGTAGTCAAATAATGTCGCTGCCCCAGAATCCCGGATTGGTTTTAATGCTTCATAATACTCACTGCCCCGTAAGTTATCCACAAGTTCGTCGATATTTGTGGAAGTTATCAACTTATCAATAGAAAGTTTTGAATATTTATCAAAAAATTCCTTCTTATAATCCAGGTCATAAGGCTTGTCATAATGGTTAAATACGATTCTCAGACAATAGTTGATCACACTGACTTCATACTTCTTCCAGTAAATCTTCAGAAATTTCTTCTGGTCGATTCCCGCAAACCGGAAGATTCTTGTGTAATCATTATACAGAGACTGATACAACATCTTCTCAATATCACCTCGATGAAGATGCGCCAGTTCCAACTGATCCATATAGACTGCGTAGGCCGGTTTCGTCTTCAGAAATTCCACCACCTGCACAACATCCGTAAAACCGGAAATAGTCTCATAATCAGCCTGTGTAAGAAGCTTTGCCTGCATTGCGCGGATTTTCGTCGTAAGTCCGCTGTATGCCATCACATTGCCCATCGTTCTCTTCCTCGCTATATTTTTTTTGAAATGTCTGAAATTCTGATACCTGTGGTTTACTCCTCGCTTCACGCTCCCACTGGCATCTTATATTACACTTCTATTATATGACGCAAAATACCTTCTGCATAAACTGCATGAGCCGTCTCATATTCCTTTTCCAATGTCTGAACTGCCTCGTGATTCTTCTCACGCTGACTCTTCAGGAGTTCATCGACCTGCCGCTTTCCATCTTCCCGGATTTTGGTAAGTTCTGCCTGCGTCTTCTCATCCAGTTCTTTATCAAACTGATCTCTCTGCGCCTGAATCTCCTGCTCAACCTGACTCTTATCTTCTTCTGCCTTCGCCACAATACTGCGCGCAGTGTTCTCAATATCATCCAGTCTTTCAATCACAGATTTCATAAGCCGCCCCCTTCTTGTTATCTGTCTGACCAAAGCCACATATCATCACAGAACTCTCTAAAAAACTCATACTTTTTTAATGATTTCTCAAAAAAATCTACTGAAATTCTAATAGTTTTCTATAATATGAAATATTTTAGAAAATGGCTCTAAATCAGAACGTTTATATTTAACTATAGTCTCCAAATTGCACAATTGTCAAGTAAGTTATGCCGATTTTTGTGTAATTTTTATACACTTCCATCAAAGTGTATGGATATTTCATTAGTAAAAATCACAAGACTATTTTTGTATATACTAAGCGGTTCGGTTCATGTTGTATAACCGCAAGATACTCACCTTCTGCTCTTCCTGTGTATACAGTGTCTCCGAAATATGTTTTTTCACAACTTCAATATTTTTGATAATAATCTCTCCACATTTCAGCTCAATAGCCCCCTCTTCTTTCAGCTGTGCCAGTGCACGCTTTGCCTGAATTGCAGATATATTAACTGTGCTCGCCAGTTCTTCCTGTCCCAAAATTATTTACACAATTTTCTCACTTCTTCCACTGTCTTCTGTGCAATTGACGCAATCTGTTCTTCCGAAATCCCTGCCTTCCACATGGAACGAATCATTTCACTCTTACCTTCTTCTTTTCCAATCCGTTCACCTTCTTCTCTTCCAATCCGTTCGCCTTCTTCTCTTCCAATCCGCGTCGCATAATGGAGCTGTGCATACTTATCCCTTTTATACTTCAATCTCGTCTCATACTCCAGACGCTTCTTCTCGTCCGCACTGAGTCTGTCCAGTTCTTCATACGCTTCTCCAAAATACTCGTCCTGCTTTGCCATCTCTTTTAACTCCTTCCGGCTCTTTGCATTGAGAAATCGCATCCACCTTATGATTCCTTCTTCGTTCTGATCTTCCGGTGGTAACTTCCCCAATTCCAACACATGAATCTCCATGATATCTGTATAAATCTCTCCCGTTTTTGTATTGCAAAATGTAATTTTTCGATAGTACCTGTTATCCTCCGGGAAATGTACAAAATCCAGAATACTGACATGAATGCATTTCTGAATTTTGTCATAATCATCACCTTTATGAATCTGATCTGTGACCATCTTGCTTAAATAAAACACAATCCGTTTTTTCCAAAAATCAAATTCTGCCACCTGCATCTCAAAGTCTATCTGCGTGCCATCATGCATTTCAACTCGAACATCCAAAATTCCATATTTATCGTCTTCGTACTCTTTTCTGAGTATGGTCGGCAACAGTCTAGTCTCCTTGATTTCTTCTGGTCTTACTCCCAACAATGCTGCAATAATTCCTTTTCGCACCTTTTCATTTCTCATCAGTTCTTTGAAACAAAAATCTACGGTCGGAAGCATGATAAACTCGTCATCTGTACGGTTCTTTTGTACTTTAGTTCCTGTTCTTTTTGACATATACTCTCCTCTCCGACAACTTCCTATAGTCTGAGAAAAGATTATCTATAGATATTTTATCATATATTAATAGTATATTCCAGTTGGAAATGCTAATCTTCAAATAACATCCTGTGCCGCACCAGGTTCCCTTCCCAGCCTATATTCACTTGTCACACGTTCATCACTTTGGAATAACACCCGATACTCTGAGCCTCCGAAATGAATGAAATTAAATAGATACCTTTTGCAGATAACAAGAATCGCCATCTGCGTGGACTCAGAATAGCATAAATATGAATCAAATACAATAGTTAATTTAAAGATGCGATGCGGAACCGCACTTCTTCTTTATATACACTCTCGTATTCCACCACTCTATGCTGACCAGACACTTTCTCCTACCAATCCCCCGCTCTCCTTCCGCCTTCCAATAACTTCGCACATAATAAAATCCAGCTGCTGATGTCACGATAATTGATTTTATTTTCCAGATTTTCTTACGCCTAACTTAGTCTGTACAGTGTACTGTCTGAGCCGATTTATCGGCGAGTTTGCACTGTCAGACTAAAATAGGTGGCGTATGAAAATCAGAAAACAAATCATATCGTGACATTAATAGCTGGATTAATTATGTTAAGTTATTCCATTTACTGAGTTCTCAGCTCTGCTCCCATCTTCTTCTGCAGCTTCTTCATAACCTGATTTGCTACATTTTCAATCTCCTGGGAAGTCAGTGTCTTCTCATTAGATCCGATGGTCAGTCTGATTGTCACAGATTTCTTGCCCTGTGGGATTTGTTTTCCACGGTACTCATCTACGAAATCTGCTTTCTTAAGGAACTCGCTGGCTTTCTTCTTGCCAAGAATTGCCTCATGCATATCACTCCATACTGCATTGGAGTCAAAGAGCATGGAAATGTCATACTCGTTCTCCGGATATGCTGCAAGGTGAGTGAATTTATTGGTTCTGGAAATGAGTGGTTTCAGTTTCAGAACATCTAATTCAAAGAGCATTACGGACAAGTTCTTGATTCCGCAGTCCATAGATGCCTTCTTAGCCAGAAGTCCCATATCACCAATCTTCTCATCTCCACGGTAAATGTTGAGCCATACTACATTGTCAGCCCATACTGGTTTCTCTTCTTTTCTGAACTCAAATGCTGCCTGATGTGTATAACGTGGCATATACTCCAGAACACCTTTTGCTTCCTGGAAGAGCTCTTTCACATCTTTCACACTGCTTGCAAATGCTCCGGCAATGTGGCGGCGCTGCTCTGGCAGTAACTCAGACTTGTCGTATGGTGAAGTATAGTTCGCATCATGGAATACCTGAGCTTCCTCAAAGATTGAGAAATCATTGAAGTAACGCTCATTCTTTGCAACTGCCTCGCAAATGTTCGGAAGCAGAGAAGCACGCAGGTAACTGAGATCCGGTGCCGGTGGTGTTGAAAGACGAAGCATTCCTTCTGTCGTCTGCATAATTGCATTCAGATATACATCATTTACCCAAGGATATGTGTAGATTTCCTGCATTCCACAACGAATTGCAAGGAACTCTTTCATATTTCTTACAAGATCCTGATCTTTCTGATTGATTGCGCTGTCAAATGTTGTTGTAAATGATGTTGGCTCGAAATTGTCGTATCCATACATTCTGGCAACTTCTTCCATTACATCATCTTTAATAGAAATGTCACCTGTAGAACGCCATGTCGGAGCGATAACGTGCATGTCCTCCCCATTGATCTGTACATCAAATCCAAGTTTCTCAAGCTTGCCTTGGATCTCATCATTTGTCAGATGCTTTCCAAGTCTCTTCTCAAGCCATACAAGATTTACATCAATCTCAGCTCTCTTGAGTTTCTTTACATATTTATCACAGTAACCTGTCACTTTCATTTCCGGATACAGCTCTTTGAAATACTGCATGGAAAGTGCAAGTGCCTGGTCGCATCTCTCAGGATCGATAGCTTTTTCATACCTTGAAGAAGCTTCTGTACGGTTATCATAACGAAGTGCAGTTCTTCTGATTCCTGCTGCTTCAAAGTTTGCGACCTCAAGAATGACACGCTCTGTCTTAGGCAGGATAGAATCCTTTGCTCCACCCATAACACCAGCCAGTGCAACAGGTCCCTCGGAATCTGTAATTACAAGGTCATCTGTACAAAGAGAAAGCTCTTTGTCGTTCAGAAGAAGTAACTTCTCATTTTCTGCTGCATGTCTTACAACGATGTGATCAGAAATGTTATCTGCGTCAAATGCATGTGTCGGGTTACCAGTTGCAAGCATGACGTAGTTTGTAATGTCAACCAATGCATTGATTGGACGCATACCAACCTTCCAGATTCTACTCTGCATCTGATATGGTGCCTCTTTTACATTTACACCAGACATTTCTACTCCGATATATCTTGGACATCTGTCTGGATCAGCAATCTCTACATTAAAATCAGACTGTACATCTGTCTCAAATGGCTTGATCTCAGCTAATGGCAGATTGTATAATGCTGCGATCTCGCGGGCGATACCATAGTGTCCCCACAGATCCGGTCTGTTTGTCATTGATTTGTTATCAATCTCAAGAAGAACATCGTTCAGATCAAGGGCATCTGCCAGAGTTGTTCCTGCCGGTACGTCAAATGCGGACAGGTCAAGAATCTCTGCTTCCTGAGATGCCGGGAAGAGATCTCCCAGTCCGATCTCGTCAGATGCACAGATCATTCCGTAGGAAGCCACGCCGCGAAGTTTAGACTTCTTGATCTCAACAGGCTCTCCCTCACCATGCCAGCGGACAATTGCTCCCGGGCAGGATACGGCAACACGCATACCTTTTTCAAGATTGATACCACCGCAGACGATGTCTTTGATCTCACCGTCACCGATGTCTACTTTGCAGACACGAAGCTTATCTGCATTTGGATGTGGCTCGATATCCTCGATCACACCTACTACCATATGGTCAAAACGGTCTGCCAGGTACTCGACGTCCTCAACCTCAACAGTATCCATAGTCAGATCATATGCAAGCTGTTTCATATCCATATCTTCAGGGATATTTACAAAATCTTTAATCCATGATAATGATAATTTCATCTTTATTCTCCTCCGCTTATCTGAACTGTCTCAGGAATCTTAAATCGCCACTGTGGAACAATCTTACGTCATCTACGCCGTAACGCATCATGACTAGTCTGTCCAGACCGATATTTACATAGAAACCTGTGTACTCATCCGGATCCAGTCCTGCTGCACGAAGTACATTTGGATGTGGGGATCCACCCGGCATAACCTCGATCCAGCCCACATGTTTACATACGCTGCAGCCTTTTCCGCCGCACACCTGACACTCCATGTCGATCTCAAATCCTGGCTCTACAAATGGGAAGAAACCGGAACGCATTCTTACCGGAACGTCTCTTCCGAATACTTTACTTAAAATGCTCTGAATCATAACTTTTCCGTCTGTGAACTTGATATCCTTATCCACGATTAGAGCCTCATACTGGAAAAATGCTCTCTCATGATGTGAATCTGTTGTCTCGTTACGATATACACGTCCCGGATATACAAAACGATACGGCGGTTTATGTGTCTGCATGTAACGGACACTTCCTCCTGTCAAATGTGGTCTCAGGCAAAGCTTCTCATTTGTGCTTCCACTGTCATGACCCTCCAGCCAGTATGTGTCCATACTCTCTCTTGCCGGATGATTCGGAGGGAAGTTCAGTTTATCAAATGCATATAACTCACTTGTGATGTCATCCTCCTGGAAAATCTCAAATCCCATAGAACGGAATGCATCGTTCAGGTCATAGCACATCTGTGTGATCGGGTGAAGTCCTCCGTTCGGTGGCAGGATTCCCGGTACAGAACAATCAAAGTCCGGTGAAACCTCAGAAGCTTTCAGCTTCAGCTCTGTTCTCTTAGAGTTGATCAGCTCTGTCACCTGATTCTTAGCCTGGTTGAGCACCTTTCCCATCTCCGGGCGAAGCGCTGCGTCAAGCTTTGGCATCTCCTTCATTAACATACTTAACGCACCCTGTTTTCCAACATATGCATTCTTCACATTCTGCAGTTCATTTTCATTTGCTGCTTCAGAAATCTTAGTTTTCACTTCTGATAAAATACTGTTGATTTTATCTTTCATTCTAATTCCCCTTTCTACTACTCTTTAAGTTCAGTGTCTTTTTTATTGAAAATAAAAAAAGCACCGCCACTTGTGATTAACAAGGGACGATGTTACTCGCGGTACCACCCTATTTCAGAGTCCTTATGACTCTGCACTCTTTTATGTGTATTCGATCTGCTACACGAACATCCAACTTAGCGCATCTGCCAGGCAAATGCTTTTCATCGGAAGACTCCCATACTGAAATTTCCAAAAGGTTCGCGTGAAATGCTCTCAGCCGGTGACACTTCATCTCTGCTTCACTACATCTTCTGTACTTACATATGTTCATAGTCCAAAATCATGATAATTATTACATAATTTTACGGCTTTGTCAATGTGTGAGTTCAGCCCATCTCACACTGCAATTACCAGATAAGAAATCAGAAGTACTTATTACAGATACTTCTGATTTCACTTTACAAATTTAAATCAACTTATTTTTTTGCATTTGCTTTAAAATTCGTTCTAAAATTTCTTCTAGCTTAAGTTTTGAACAAGCAACATTAAATCTTCTATACTGACTGTATCCTGTGCCAAATTCTGAACCATGACTTAGAATCAATTTGCAATCATCTCTCCAAAACTTTTCCAATTCCGCATCAGACATATTCAGTCCACTACAATCCACCCACATTACATATGTTGAATCGCTATTTACAACTTTCAACTGAGGAAAATGCGTTTCAAAATATTCTTTAAAAACCCTCTTATTTTCCTGTATATAATACTTTACAGCCTCCAGCCATTCAACGCTCTTTGTGTAGGCTGCAATAGTAACTCCCTCAACAAAAGCATGGGCAAATGGATATTTCAAATTTTCCATTATTGCTGAAATTTTATCTCTCATCTTTTGATCTTTAATTATCAACGAAGCACCACTTAGCATCGGGACATTAAAGCTTTTACCTGGTGAAATTACTGTAGCTGCCATAACACCAACTTCCTCTGCAATACTTGCTGCTACAGTATGCTGTGCCTGATTGAATATAAATTCATAATGCACTTCATCTGAGATAAGAGTCATCCCATGTTTTTTACAGAACAAACTAATATCTTTTAATTCATCCTTTGTCCAAACTGTTCCTGTTGGGTTTTGTGGATTACACAACAATAATATTTTTGTCTTTTC
The DNA here is from genome assembly GCF_020560825.1 of Dorea sp. 210702-DFI.3.17. Lineage (NCBI taxonomy): Bacteria > Bacillati > Bacillota > Clostridia > Lachnospirales > Lachnospiraceae > Dorea > Dorea sp. 210702-DFI.3.17. The sequence goes on along the minus strand of NZ_JAJCNB010000022.1, from coordinate 31,121 downwards.
AGAAACTTTTTCTTCCATTAACTCTAAACTAATGGTAAATCTGCCCTCTTTTTCTATTAATGGACATTCCAATACATTTCTTCCACATCCGGTAATAGTGCTAAAAAAGTTACCATAAACAGGTGTTAACAGCATAACTTCATCACTTACTTCTGACGCAGCTTGAATATATGTACTTATGCCAATCATTGTATCTGCACAAAATAGTATTTCACTTGCATCCACCTTATAAGAATGTCTATTTTCAAGCCATTCTGAAATAACTTTAAAATACTTCGGTGTTAATGTCTCATATCCGAAAATCCCCGCTTCTACTCTCTCCTGCATCTGTCTCTGAATTGCTGGTGATGACTTAAATTCCATATCTGCGACCCACATAGGATAAATATCTTTGTCAATATCTAGTGTCTTTAAGTCTTTCCATTTATAAGAATTCATATAACGTCTTTCAATAATTTTATCAAAATCCGTATCATAAATGTCATCTACTTTTGCCTGTATAAACGATTTTGCACGCTCTGTCTGAGGATTTGTAAAAAATATATCAGGAGTAGCTTGTTCAACAATATTACCATTTTCCATAAATACAATTTCATCTGCAACTTCCCTTGCAAATCGCATTTCATGAGTAACAATCAACATTGTTGTGTGCTGTTTTGCCAAATCTTTAATTACATCTAAAACTTCATTTACCAATTCTGGATCCAAAGCAGATGTGGGCTCATCCAAAAGGATTACATCTGCATTCACAGCCATTGCTCTAGCGATTCCAACTCTTTGCTTCTCTCCACCTGACAACGTTTCAGGATACGCATTTTTCTTATGTGACATTCCTACTTTTGCAAGGAGTTCATCTGCTATTTGTAATGCTTCTCCCTTGTTCATTTTTCTTACAGTTATCAACGGCTCAATAACATTTTCAACGGCCGTTTTATTTCTGTATAAGTTTGAATTTTGAAATACCATTGCCATATGCATGCGAAGAGTCTGAATATCGCTTTTACTCATTTTAGTAAAATCAATCTCTTTATCTCCTAATACAATAGACCCTTTATCAGCCCGTTCCAAAACATTCAGACATCTAAGGAGTGTTGATTTTCCTGTTCCAGAAGGTCCTATGATAGCAAACACTTTTCCTTTTTCAATTTTTAAATCTATACCTTTCAATACAGATTTATCACCAAATGTTTTCCATAGATTTTTAATTTCTATCATTTCTATCTCCTGACTACTTCTGATATGCTACACCAATTTTTCTTTCAACAATTCTCTGAATCTTTCCTAATATCAAAGCTAATATCCAATAAAATGCCGCTGCTATGATATAAGTTTCAAAAGTTTTATAAGAAACCGCTGCTGAAAGTTGCGCCTCACCCATTACATCTTGAATACCAATTGTCATACCAAGTGATGACATTTTTATAATATCAATTGCTGAGTTTACAATTGGTGGAATTGCTGCAACCGCTGCTTGAGGCAACACAACTCTCGTCATTGTCTGTGTATGCGTCATTCCAAATCCAAGGCAAGCTTCATATTGCCCTTTATCAACGCTTTCAATAGCACCTCTGATTGTTTCAGCCATATATGCAGCACTATTCATTGCTAAACATATAATTAGAGCTAATATTTTAGGACATCTGACCATAATATCCATTACCATAGGTAATCCATAAAAAAACAAAAACAACTGAATTAATAATGGGGTACCTCTAAAATATGAGATGTATACCTTAGCAATGGGGTCTAAGATTGCAACATGATAATGTTGAATTATTGCCAAAATTACGCCCATAACAATACTTATAGCAAATGCCAATATAGATACAAATATCGTAATTTTCATTCCATTAATTAATAATGGAATGAGTTTCACCACATAGGGCATTACTTCTTGAGTTAAATATTCCATAATTTATTTGCTTTCTACAGAAACGTCTGCACCAATCCATTTTTCAGAAATAGCTTTTAATGTTCCATCTTCTTTAATCTCTTTAATAAATGCATTTAACCCATCTAACAATTCTGTATTATCTTTCTTAACAGCAAGTGCTCCACAAGAACTTTCAAATGCTGGAGTTACAACTTTACATTTCACTCCGCTCTTTTCAATTGCCATGTAAGCCTGTATATCCTGTGCTAACATACCATCTATTCTTCCCATTTCAACATCTTTTAACATGTTTTCAAGTGTTGCGGACTGATAGATTTCAAACTTCACTTCACCATTTGGGTACATAGCTTCAATATCTTGCTGCATTTCATTTCCAGCTCCCACGCCAATAGTTTTTCCAGCCAGATCATCTGCACTCTTGATATCTGTATTGTCATTGCTAACGACAATAACTGAACCATAGTATGTTTCTGGCTCTGTAAAAGCATACTTCTCTTCACGTTCTGGTGTTGGTGTAAGCTGAGCAGCTACCACATCTGCTTTTCCAGAATCAAGTAATCCAAGAAGACCAGAAAAATCAGCTCGTTCCCATTTTACTTTGATGCCTGTTCTTTCTTCAAATTCTTTCCACATATCAACATCATATCCCTGAAGTTCATTATCCTTGTCAAAACAGAATGGTTCATATCCTGAAGAAATTGCCACTACGATTGAATCCATATCAAGACCATACTTTTTATCAGTTGCTTCCCCACTATTTCCTTTAGTTGTCTCTTCCGCCTTAGCTTCTTCCTTTTTCGTCCCTTCTTTGCTACCGCATGCTGCCATAGACAAAACAAGCGCTCCACACAACAAAATACTGATTAATCTTTTTTTCATTCTTCTTCCTCCAAATCATTGTTTTTGTTTACCCTATAAAATAGTGTACTCTGCTTATATATTGCACTTTAAATCCAATGTTGTCCAATTGATATTTTGCATATTATTTCTATCTATATCGTTTCTATCTATATCCATTTTATCTATACTAGTTCTAATTGGCTAACACTATAGTTTTTTATGATGCATTAATAATCTATGTGTCCATTGCGTTTATCCAATGTATGTTGCTCTGTAGTCCTATTTCTCGATACGCAAACCTTATCCATATCAGAATGTTATGATTTCAATGCAAAATTACTATTTTACATCTTATTTTTACTGTTCTATGATAATGCTGGTTAAAAAAATATATGATTTGAAAGAAAGAGGTACAATATGGACGACAACAAAATGTGTCTTGAAAAACAACCGTTATCTCAGGAATTACTTAAAAAAATGAATGCCTACTGGCATACTGCCAACTATCTGTCAGCGGTCAGCTCAATCTTCTGGACAATCCACCCCGGAAAAATTATAATCAAATATAGAAAGCAATGAAAAATCTCCCGAAAGGAGCCGATACCCATGAAAAAATCCGCTGACAAACTGGCAATTGCATATGTAATTATATTATCTCTGATTCCGGTACTTGTTCTTCCGAATCTTACTTTCCAGAACCATGTACTTGATGCAATTCCATATGATGCCTCCGGCTTTGCTACTCTGCGGGGATTTTTCCTGTCAAACCTGCCTGCTATTATTTACATTCTGGCACTTTATATTCTTGGGATCCTAAATATCTGGAAATCTTTTTTCTCCTATGAAGAAGACGATTCCACCGCACTTATAAACCGCATGCTTATACATAAATACGGTCTTGTCGCATTTTTTCTGTTCAGTTTTATCACACTGTTCATTATGTACTTTTTCGCTGGTGCTGCACTGACTTTTATGACCGGCGGTCTGATTATACCGCTTATGCTCCCGGTCATGAGTGTTATGATATTTTTCACCGTCATTGCATTCTGGCTCACAATCCTTCCGGGCTCTTTTTACGCCCTGCAGGTAATCCGCATGACTTATAAAGCTGGAAAAATCAGCCTCGGAACTGCTATCCTGCATGGTATCCTGCAGTTCTTCTTCCTGGCAGATGTCTTAAGCGCCATGTACCTTGCAGCCGTAAAATGGAAACGTGCAAAGAAAAGCTCCATCGCAGTCGGAATTATATATATTGTCTGTGCAATTGGAGTCATTGTACTGGCAGCAGCAACCATTAAAGAATTTCAGGGGCTATAAGCTTCTAAGCCTGCCCCCTCATTTTATTTCTGCTAAAGCACCAACTATGCTTCCTTATTCTGTTAATCCTATTCCAAATGTCATGGTTCCTGTATAATTTACACCCGGTTCAATATTCATTCTTGAATCAAGTACTGGTTTTGCCGTATAAGTTACAGTTCCATTCCCTGTAAAGGAAGCTAACTCTGTTCCTGTTGCAGTATCATTACCAGTTGTTTCAATTGTGTTACCATCTGCTGCAATCAACTGATAACGAATAGTACCCGTATAAGTTGGCTTGGACGTCTTTGCCTGTAATACAAGCTGATTTCGATAATAATCAGTACCTGCGATTGTTACCGTTACTTTCTTCCCGTCCAGATCCGCGACATCTTTTGCTTCAATATTAAGGGCAGTTCCCTCCTTTGAAAGTGCCAGCGCTGAAGGTATAGATACCGTATATGTCGGTTCATTTTTCTGAACATAAGAAAATTCTGTTGACGCAGATGTTGTATTCTCTTCTGCATGAACCGGAAGCGCGAATGCAGATACGGTAAGCACCGCTGCAATCACTGCTGTTGAAAGCATTTTCATATTCTTTACAGATTTCATATTTAGTCCTCCCTCGTATAATTGATGGATAATCATTTATTTGATATCAGTTAAACCTACGCCATAGTCCATCCAGCCAGTATAATGAACGCCTTTCTGGATTGCCAGATTGTCCCCTTCTTTTCCTTCACGGTCCGGATAATCCTGCGCACATGGGTATATTTCATAATTTGCTGTACCATCCTCTGTAAAAGCAACCAGTTCCATACCTTTAATCTGCTTCTCCAATGCCCCCAGTTTAAAGTCTCCGCTTGTTCCTTTAATATTCAAAGTCATCATATATGGTTTTGCACCATTCATCTTATCTCCGACAAGATATAACCTTCCATAAGTTCCATTTCCTTTTTGCAGCGTTACTGTAATTTTCTTACCTTCCGGAATATTTTTTACATCGCTGGCCGTAATCGGTACCAATGTGTGTTCTTTTGCATTCAATGTTACCGTTTCTGGTACAGTGACTGTATAAACTGGATCATTTGCTACATAAAGGGAAAAATCAGTGTGTGCACTACCTGTGTTTGCTGCAAATGTCGGCGTTACCATCATCATTCCTGCCATAACACTTGTCATAACTGCTGCTGCGATTCTTTTCTTCATTTTCGTTATCCTCCTGAATAAAAATATTAATAAATATCTATATTTACAGCCACACTTCGAGCATATGCCCTTTGGGGGCCGTTATTTTACAACATGTAAATCTGCTTTCACACTCGCTCCATTTAAGCGTGTATTTTTTCCATCCATAGAATATGTAGAAATGTTCATATATATTGTATAATCTCCTTCATCCAGCGCCTTATCGACCTGAAATTCACTGATTGCCTTTCCCGGTTCAATATAGTCAGACTCATAAATCGGAGTCTCATCATCTCCAATTGTAATGCTGTATTTAAAATAGCAGTCATTGTCCTTCGGATTTGCCAGGGTAATCTTCCACGTCTTATCTCCTGCCCCGACACTGAGTTCTCCGTATCCCGGCATTTTAATACCTGAATCCTGCTGTCCAGATAAATTATCTAAATCTTTGTCCCAGTCTGATGCATTCTGATCTACCACAACCCCATTGGAATTGTTTACAGATTTCTGCTGTCCCAGCTTATATGCAAATACAACTCCAAGCGCTGCGACAAGAATCACCACCACAGCGAATATCCATATTTTCTTATTTCTTTTTTTCTCTACTTTCATGCACCTAATCTCCATTCTTTTCTGTCTTCTGGCTTTTACGGATTATGACTCCCATGGTTCCCAATACTGCACTCACTGCAAGCATTATCTCGTAATCCAATATTTTACCTCCGGTGGTATCACCTGTCTTTGCCACAGAATTGTCCACCTTCCCGTTGTCAGCCCGGTTGGCAGTCTGATTATTTTCCTGTCTGTTATTCTGGTTGTCATCCGGTACATAAAGCTGAATATTCGTCCGAGTTTCCGCATAGGTGTTCTGATGCATAAAACCAGCCAGTACCGCAAAGCTTATAATGAAAATGTATTTTTGTACTCTCCGCCGTATTTTCATCGTAGTTTCCTCCTCGTTTCTTACTCTTCAACGATTCATTTATCAACCCTCTTCTGCCTTGATGCACTTATTGTAGCAACCTCTGTTTTTGGATTGCGACATATTCATGTAATTCTTTCGTAAAACTTTTTTAAGTTCACGTTAATCACAATCCATTATTAAAAAATAAGTTAATTTCCAATAAAAAAAGACAGTGAACCGCCTAAAAACAATCCACTGTCTTCATAATCTTCAAGAGCACTAACTATGATATTACATTTTTTCAACTAATATTTTTTCACTTTATTGCTCAAATACCCTCAGCGTCTATAAACTTCCTGGCCTGCTCCTCATTCTTCGCCTCCACAAAAACATCGACACCGTAAAGTCCGAACCCTGCTGTACTATACACAGAAACACCATCTCCAGATTCCTGAGAAAATGCAGCAATTCCGTTCTCTTTTAACAACTCTATCATTCTTTCCGCCTCTATAATGTCATGCACATTACAAAGTTTCACACAATCGTCTCCAGACGCTGAATCCTTTTCCTTATGTTTGAAAAAAGCTCCCATCTTACACTCCTCCGTTTCTTATACTTTTGACATTTCCGCATTTTTTATATGATCATTTTACCACGTTTCCGCATTTTTTATATGATCATTTTACCATGTTTCCGCGTTTTTCAGGTAATCCGTTTTGTCTGCCTCTGTTATCTCTCGCAGTACCTTACACGGATTACCCACTGCTATAACATTTTCTGGTATGTCCTTTGGCACAACACTTCCGGCTCCGATAATTGTATTATCACCAATCGTAACTCCTGCCAGTATCTTTACATCTCCGCCAAGCCACACATTTTTCCCAATGCGAACTGGTTTTTCAGAACAGCCGCCTTTGATTCGCTCTTCTGCGTCTATTGCATGATTCACTGGATAAATGCCGATATTCGGACCCAGCAATGTATTTGCTCCAATCACAACTTCAGCACAGTCAAGAATAACACAGCCAAAGTTAATATACACATTGTCTTCGATAACAATATTCTTTCCAAACTCGCACCGGAAATCCGGCTCAATCCAGACGTTCTTTCCCACTTTTCCTAAAAGCTGTGCCAGAATTTCATTTCTTTTCTCAACTTCTTCGTCCTCAGTTTTGTTGTATGCCCGGAACAACTTTTTCGCTACGATTCTTCGCTGAAACAAATCATCAACAAAATCATTGTACATTTGTCCTGCCTGTAATTTTTCCCATTCTGTCATTTGTGATGTCTCTCCTAAATCCAACATATATAAAATACAGTTTCTGTCCGGATAAGTATACGGAACCGGTAATTCCTCTGTTTTAATCTTCCGAAATCCTGCTTTCTCATAGAACCGATGTGATGTATGCGCAACCGACGGTGTGTCTAATATAATATGCTTTACCTCTGCCTCTTTTGCAAATTCAAGCAGCTTCATGTATAAAGCAAGCCCGACTTTCTGTGACCGGTACTCTTTCTTCACGAAGAATTTCTTCATGATTGCACAGTGGTCAGCTTTTATCATCAGTCCAAGAGTTCCGATTACATTTCCCTGATCTAGCGCAATCCAGAATTCGCCTCCATTTTTCTGATAGGAGTCATGGATTGTAAGCAGATCCGGCTGCTCCTCAAGAGACAGATTAATCTTCGACTCATTATTCTGAATATCTAAAATTAACGAAATAATCTCATCATCATATTTTCCACTGTATGTTTCGATCTGCATTACAAATTCCTTCTGGCAATAATTTACCCTCTGTATACAAAAATGGGACGGTAGAACCGTCCCGCTGTTAAATTCACACTTTGAGTGACAAAACACTCTCTTTTAACTGTCTCACTTACGGGCTGAGATACGCCCACTCATAGCTGACTCCATTAAAGATTTTCAGCGTCTATAAGCTTTTTCGCCTGCTCCTCATTCTTCGCCTCCACAAAAACATCAACTCCATAAAGTCCGAATCCCACTGTACCATACACAGAAACACCATCTCCTGATTCCTGAGAAAATGCAGCGATTTCATTCTCTTTTAGCAGCTCTATGATTCTTTCCGCCTCTATGATATCATGCACATTGCAAAACTTCACACAACCGTCCTCAGACGCTGAATTCTTTTCCTTATGTTTGAAAAAAGCTCCCATCCTACACTCCTCCATTTCTTTTCTTTTGACATTTCCGCAGTTTTATATAATCATTTTACCACATTTCCACACTTTTTATATCTTCATTCTTTATTAGTTTACTCACCAGTAATATACTTATATTGAATTTTTTATACTATCATGTTATACTACAATTGCTGCCACCCTCCAAGCGAAAGGAGGTGAAGTCTTATGCACGAAACTCTCATCACATTTTTTGTTTCTGTTATGGCAAGTATTGTTAGCTACTTTATTTGCAAATGGCTGGACGGAAACGACAGGCAGTAACAGCCTGAAAGGTATAAGCCACCTTACATAAACGGAATAAAAACTCCCGGAAGTCTCGACCACTTCCGGGAGTTTTGTTTTGCTCATGCATGAAATTCATCACATTTCTTAGCTGTTATTATCATATGCTTTATTTTCATAAAAGTCAACCTATAAGTATATATTTTCCATTAATTTTTCTCTATCCCCACATCACGCCTGCAGTTTTTCCCATTCTGTCATACTCGCTTTTCCACTGTATGTTTCAATCTGCATTACAAATCCCTCCCGTCTGTTACTTATTATACTATTTACATTTTTCTTCCAGTAATAAAAAATCATTACATCTTTTTGACAAACTTGTAGATTTTCATTTTTAACCTATACAAACAATTAATTCACTCTTGATTCCATTCAGTTCAATCACGTTGTCCGCCTCCGGCGCATCAAACCGTTCCACCTGCTGCCCGGCTTTTTCATAAGAAATGCTTGTTCCAATGCCCTTTGCAACTGCCTGGAAAATCGCCTCTTTTGGAACATGTATTTTTGATGTCGCAGACACTTGATTAATTGCGATCTCGCCGTTCAATGAATCGCACATAATCTCCATGTCAAGATTACAATCAACCTCCACCGAACCGACAACATTTTCCAAAATCAAATTTGTTGTCTTCACACCAAATTCCATATTTTCACATTCTATGGAACGGATTTCTACCGTTTCCGCATGAGCTTCACACTCAATCTTATCTATATACTGCACCGGAATCTGCACGAAAATATCAATTTCACTCTTCGCCATTGCTTCCGTGGCACCATTCTTTCGTTTTACATCTATATCAATTCGTTTCCGGATATCATCAATCTTAACCTTGAAATCATTCTGAAGAGTTGAAAATGTATTGGACCCCAGTCGGACCCGGATTTTCTCGCCCTCATATCCCGCCAGTATAAGCCGCTTCGCCCCTTCCAGCTTCATATCATAATTCTTCGATTCATCAATATCATACTCCGTAATACTCTCATACAAGTACTCCGTCTCCACTACCTTTTTTGAACCTCTTTCATTTGAAAGTAGATCGTCTATGGAAATGTCAAACAGTGCTGAAATCGCCATTATATTTTCAATATCTGGGATCCCCGCACCCGTTTCCCATTTTGTAACCGCCTGTCTCGATACACCAAGCTTCTCCGCCAACTGCTCCTGCGACATACCAGCCTGCTTGCGAAGCATCTTCACATTTTCTGCAAAAGTCATATCCATAATCTCCTTGTCTTTTCTTACCCGTTCGAGAGTCTTATCACAGAACTTAAGGTTGCTTCACAGACATATTTCTTATCCGAAACTATTTGTCTGGACAGCCTGCACTCTCTAAACATCTCCTAACAACTTACAGTATAGAAAACTGCACTTTACATCACAAGCACACAAAGATGTCATCAAAACATTTTCCTGCTACTTTGCGTAGCATCTCCCTTATTTCCCTATTTTATCATACCCACCTCGCGGTCGCCAAGGTCTTGAGCAAGCTCTGACTTTGGCTCGTCAATAGCGCAGCAAAATCTTCCCCTTTCACTCACACTTTCCCCTTCACACAAACTTTAAACTTCCACTTACATAAAAATACAGCTACCGTTGGCAATCCGCTCTGCCAGACTCACCCTCCCTCGCCTCTCGATACGATATAACTTCCACATATAGAAAAAGTACAGTTCACTGCTTCTCAGATGATTGATGCAATTTCCAGTATTTTGCGAGCATCATTAAATCTGGAGGTGCACTGTCTGAGCCGTTCCTCAGGCGAGTTTGCACATACAGATTTTAATAGATAGCGCAGCAAAATCTGCGAAATTCATCACATCTGAAAGCAGTAAACTGTACTTATTGTATTGTGTGAAATTATATCCTCGTATTCTTCTCCCTTGACACCTTCAACCGGTTCATGGCTCTTGCCAGGGATGCTTTCGTGTGATAGTATTCTTGGATACTCTGCTTCTGACGAAGTTTTTCTTCCATGACTTCACGCCGTTCTTCTGCTCTTCTGGCGTCAATTTCTTCCGGTTTTTCAGCGGTCTGTACCAGCATGGTAACACGGTTGTTAACAACCTCAAGGAATCCGGTTCCAACGGCAAGTGTCTCCCACGTTCCGTCTTCCAGCTGCATCTTCGCTTCACCGACTTCGATTGCTATGACCATGTTCTCATGATCTGCCAGAATTCCCATCTGACCGCCGTCGGCTGCAGGTACGATCACCTTCTGGCATCGTCCGTTATACGCCACGCGGTCACTGGCTATGACTTTCAACCAAAATGTTTTCATAGTTTACGCACCTCTTACTCTCCGTCTTTCAGTGTCTTTGCTTTCTCGATAACTTCGTCAATCGTTCCGACGTTGAAGAAGGCGGTCTCCGGATATTCATCCATTTCTCCGTCGATGATCATTTTGAATCCACGGATTGTCTCTTTCAGTGGTACATATTTTCCAGGAATTCCTGTAAACGTCTCAGCTACGAAGAATGGCTGTGACAGGAATTTCTGAATCTTTCTTGCTCTCATAACCGTTGCTTTATCTTCATCGGACAGCTCTTCCATACCAAGAATGGCGATGATGTCCTGAAGTTCTTTGTACTTCTGAAGAATCTCTGTTACCTGGTTGGCTACTTTATAATGCTCTTCACCTACGATGTCTGCCTCCAGGATACGTGAGTTAGACTCCAGCGGATCTACAGCCGGGTAAATTCCCTGCTCAACGACCTTACGTGAAAGTACGGTTGTTGCATCCAGATGTGCAAATGTTGTTGCCGGTGCAGGGTCTGTTAAGTCGTCGGCCGGTACATAGACTGCCTGAACGGACGTGACAGAACCATTCTTTGTAGAAGCAATACGCTCCTGTAATTCACCCATTTCTGTTGCCAGTGTCGGCTGATAACCTACGGCTGATGGCATACGTCCAAGCAGAGCGGAAACTTCAGATCCAGCCTGTGTGAATCGGAAAATGTTATCAATAAAGAGCAACACGTTCTGATGTTCTTTGTCACGGAAATACTCAGCCATTGTAAGTCCTGTCTCAGCGACACGCATACGAGCTCCAGGCGGCTCGTTCATCTGACCAAATACCAAAGCTGTCTTCTCAAGTACGCCAGACGCTTTCATCTCTGTCCAGAGGTCATTTCCTTCACGGGAACGCTCTCCGACACCTGTAAAGATAGAATATCCACCATGCTCTGTTGCTACATTTCGGATCAGCTCCTGGATCAGTACTGTCTTACCAACTCCGGCTCCTCCGAACAGACCAATCTTACCACCTTTTGCATATGGTGCAAGAAGGTCGATGACCTTGATACCTGTCTCAAGGATCTCGACAGCAGGACTCTGCTCTTCAAATGTAGGCGCCTGTCTGTGGATTTCCCAGCGCTCTGCATCTTTCTCTATTTCTTTTCCATCATCAATGGTCTGACCAAGCACATTGAACAGACGTCCAAGTGTCTGATCTCCAACTGGAACTTTGATACCGCTTCCAGTTGCACGGACTTCCATATCTTTGTGAAGTCCTTCACTTGCAGCCAGCATCAGACAACGTACTTCGCTGTTTCCCAGATGCTGTGCAACTTCCATAATACAAGTCTTGTCTCCGTTATCTACCTCAAGGGCATCTTTGATATTCGGAAGCTCTCCGTCTTCAAATAAAACATCGACAACAGGACCCATGACCTGTACAATTCGTCCTTTATTCATATCTGTTCTCACTTCCTTTTCCGTTTCTGTGCCTTCGCACCTGCGCATACCTCTGTGATCTCCTGCGTAATGGCTGCCTGTCTTGCCCGGTTATAAGCAATAGACAAATCTTTGATAATTGCCTCAGCACTGTCTGTCGCTGATTTCATAGCCGTCATTCTGGCATTATGCTCACTTGCATACGCCTCGACCAAACAACCGTAGATCATTCCGGTTACATAATTCGGTACGATATTGTCCATGACGCTCTCGACAGACGGATATAGCTGAATCGCCTCACGCCTTAAGTTTGCCGGAATGCTGTCCTCTCCGAATGCACTTCTCTCAAGCGGAAGCAGCTTTACAGTCTCCACCTCAGATACCATAGAATTCTCCATTCGCGTATAGACAACATACACTTCGTCCAGCTCGCCATTATTAAACTGTTCCATCAATGTCTCAGAAATAATTCTGGCTCTGCTCAGGTTCGGTTTCTGCACAGTATATTGGAAATTTTGTTCAATCTCATGTCCCTGACTTACAAAATAATGTCTTCCAAGCTCACCTACGACAAACAATTTGTGATGTCCCGGCATTTTCATAATTTCCTCTTCTGCTTTTTCTACATTGTGATTGTAAGCTCCTGCCAGTCCTTTATCACCGGTAATAACTACAGATCCGATTTTCCGTTCTTCTTTCGGAATTTCTTCCCTACTGTCAAAATACTGGTTGCTCACTTCCGGCATATGGCGCAGGATTCTGGCAATCTCAGCCTGCAATTTATAAAAATACGGCTCTGCATCTGCCAGTTTCTTTCTGGCCTGACGCATTTTTGTAGAAGAGATCAGGTACATGGCGTTGGTGATTTTCATCGTATCTTTTACACTGTTAATTCGTGTCTGTATTTCTCTGATATTTGCCATACATTAACACCTGCTCTTTTTGAATTCCTCTGCAATCTCCACGATCTTCTGGGACAACTCTTTAGACAGATCCTTTGTCTCCTCAATTTCTCTTGCGATTTCCGGATGTGCACTTGCAAAGTAACTTAACATATCCATCTGGAATCCTTTTACTTTTGCAGTTGGAATTCCAAGCATGACTTTATGTCTTGCAGCACAAAGTGTAATAACTTTATCTGCCAGTGACATTGGTTTTCCAAGCGGCTGCTTCAGAAGCTCCATCAGTCCGCTGCCATATTCCAGCTGTTCTTTCGTTGCATCATCAAGGTCTGAACTGAACTGTGTGAAGACTTCCATCTCACGATACTGGGCCAGATCGATACGAAGACTTCCTGCTGCCTTCTTCATAGCCTTTGTCTGTGCATCTCCACCTACACGAGATACAGACAATCCTACGTTGACCGCCGGACGCATTCCTGAGAAGAACAAACTGCTTTCCAGGGAAATCTGTCCATCTGTGATGGAAATAACGTTTGTCGGAATATATGCAGATACATCTCCGGCCTGTGTCTCGATGATTGGAAGAGCCGTGATAGATCCGCCACCTTTTTCCTCACTCAGACGGCTGGAACGTTCCAGAAGTCTTGAATGCAGATAGAATACGTCTCCAGGATAAGCCTCACGTCCAGGAGATCTTCCAAGTAACAGTGACAATGCACGGTACGCAACTGCGTGTTTGGAAAGATCATCATAAACGATCAGTACATCTTTTCCTTTGTACATAAAATACTCTGCCAGTGCAGTTCCCGCATAAGGAGCAATGTACTGAAGCGGCGCACAGTCGCTTGCTGTTGATGCTAATACGATGGTGTGATCCATAGCTCCTGATGTCTTAAATGTATTTACAACTTTTGAAATCGTTGATGCCTTCTGACCGATGGCAACATAGATACAGATTACTCCGTTTCCATTCTGGTTCAAGATCGTATCTGTTGCGATAGATGTCTTACCAGTCTGTCTGTCACCGATGATCAGCTCTCTCTGTCCACGTCCGATTGGGAACATGGAGTCGATAGAAAGGATTCCTGTCTCCATAGGAACGCTGACGGATTTTCTGTCAATGATTCCAGGTGCTTCATTTTCAATCGGGCGATAATCATCTGCCTCAATCTCTCCGGCACCGTCGATTGGTGCACCAAGGGCATTGATAACTCTTCCGATAAATTTATCTCCTACCGGGATTCCGGCTTTTTTCTTTGTACGTGCAACCTTTGTTCCTTCTTTGATTCCTGTATCTGATCCAAATAAGATACATCCGATCTCGTCTTTCTGGATATCCTGTACCATACCCTTCAGACCATTTTCGAAGGTAACGATCTCGCCGTACATTGCATGATCGATTCCGTAAATGGTAGCGATTCCGTCTCCGACTGTTACAACAGTTCCGACTTCGCTGTCTTTACTGATCTCATCAAAATTCTCTATTTCACTTTTCAGAATTGAAATAATTTCATCTGAATTGATTGAACTCACTTACGTTCACCTCCAGGTCAATTTTTGTTCTAACCGGTTCATTCTTCCACGAATGCTCCAGTCATATTCATCACTGCCCGCTCTCAGGATAAATCCTCCAAGCAGTGACGGGTCTTTTTCGACCTCCAGATTTACCTTCGATTTATGATATTTATCCATAATAAATGTTTTCATCTTCTCAGCCTGCTCTTCGTCTGGCTCGTCTACACATATTAAAGTCGCAGTCATAACTTGCTGCTGCTCCTCACAATATTTATCATAGCTTTCGAAAATGTCCCAAAGCATGCCCATTCTCTGGTTCTCGCATGTTACCTTCAGGAAATTACAAATAGACTTTGGAAATATCTGTTCGATAACACTGTATTTGTTCTTTGCCGTAATTACCGGATTTAACAGTACTTCATATACTTCCGGTACCTGACAGAAGATTTCTTTTGTTTTCTCAATATCTGCTTTCGGAATTTCCAGTTCGTACAGAACTCTTGCATAGCGCTTTGCTGCCGGCTGAACGAACTTTACTGTATTACTCGTCTTTGCCGTCATGAGCGTCACCTACGCTTTCCAAAAACTGATCATAAATCGCCTGATTTCCTTGTTTTCTTGTCTCTTCATCTACAATCTTTCTGGCTGCCTGCATTGCAAGTCCTGCAATCTGTGTCTCAACGCCATCCAGTGCCTGCTTTCGCTCAGTCTCGATGGTCTTTCTGGCACGTTCGATCGTGGCATCTGCTCTTCTGTCCGCATCTGCAAGAATCTCATCTGACTGTCTCTTAGCCTCTACACGGGCATTTTCAACGATTTTAACCGACTCCTCTTTTGCACCGGAAAGAGCTGACTCATACTCTTTTTTCAGAGACTCTGCCTCTTCCTGTCTGTCACTTGCATTTTTCAGTCCGTCGGCAATCATCTGCTCACGCTTTTCCATGATCCCCATAACTGGTTTGAACAGGAATTTCTTCAGTAATAGATAAAAGACTACAAGGTTTATTATGGTCCAGAGAAGGCTCAAATCTACTTTTATCACCTTTTCCCACCTGCCTTTCTTCTTTTCTCCTGCTTCTTTACGAACTGCTAATTATTTCAGCATCAGGATAATCAGAAGACCGATGATAAATCCATAAATAGCTGTTGCCTCTGCAAGGGCACAACCAAGAATCAGGTTCTTGCTGATCTTTGACTCAGCCTCTGGCTGTCTTGCGATAGCGTCTACTGCCTTGCTTGTTGCAAGACCAATACCAATACCTGCTCCTAAACCTGTTAAAACTGCGATACCTGCTCCAATTGCTACTAACATAATCTTAATCTCCTTTTCTTCTTGTCTAAAAATGTTTTCTTAAATCCCTTTTAAGTCTGTTCGTCTTATCTTCCGGCTTTACTCCTGTTCCTCATTCATGAACAGCGCCGTCAGAAATACAAATACATAAGCCTGTAAGAATCCATCAAATATATCAAAATAAAAACTAAACGGGATTGGTATAATCGCCGGAGCTACTATTTTTAAAAGCTCCATGATTACAAATGCTCCCAGCACATTACCGAACAGTCGCATGCACAAGGACAATGGACGGATTACAATCTCCAGTACCATGATCGGTGCGACGAACGGAACCGGCTTTGCAAAATGTTTGACCCAGTGTTTTAATCCGTTTTTATGTATTCCGGAATACTCGATCAGACACATACTCATAACAGCCAGCGCTATTGTGACATTCAGATCCTTTGTCGGCGGTTTAAACCCAAACAATCCAATGATATTGGCAATTCCGATATAGATCAGCACCGTGATCAGATATGGGATATATCTTCGGTTTTCTTTGCCCATAACATCTTCAAAGAAGTCCACTCCTTTTCCGATTGCGGATTCCAATAAAAGCTGAGCTTTCCCCGGATTCTCTACACTGAGATTCCTTACGAATATGACACACAGCAATACAACTACAGCCATAATGATCCATGTGACCGCCACGGATTCACTAATCTTAATTCCCCCGAATAACGGAATAGTAAATGCTGTATCACAATTCAGCTCTTCCAACAGACTCTCTGTTAATTTCTCCGTATGACTCCCTCCCTTTCTTCTTCAAATTTCGTGATTACTTTACTCTCCTGTTTTTTAAATGTCAATCATTTCTTTTTTTCTTAACAATTACTTTATTTGACAATTTTTTAAGCATATTCTCTTATTTGAGTTTTTTCATTTGTCCAAAATTTAGTCACTTTCCTCCCGTTTTATATACCTTCTCCTTAACATGTTGAAAATTTGCACAAATTATTTGTGTTTTTCAGAAAAATTTTAGTCGTTACGCATATTCCTTTCGGCAATATGATATAGATATGGCCGCTATACACCATTGAGTTTGACTTTTTTTGCCAAAGCCTGTAAACTAAGGCAAGGCAAGAATCTCCCGGATTTGGGAAGTTTGCAAATAAAGAAATACAACAAATAAGGAGAGCATATATGCGACTTAGAAATATACCCCGCGCCGAAGGCGTGTTAAAAGAGTGCAGTCAGGTTATCGAGACTCCGGAAGAATTCCGTGGTCACTGGGCATCTGATGTATTCCAGAATGACTACCCGGTCCACATTGAAATCGGCATGGGAAAAGGCCGTTTTCTCATGGCACTGGCTCAGAAAAATCCACAGATCAACTACATCGGAATCGAGCGCTACACAAGCGTCCTTCTCCGTGCTGTGGAAAAGTTAAACATATATATAGAAGAAAACGAAAGCACTCTGCCAAACATTCGCTTCATTTGTATGGACGCACAGGACATAGCAAATGTGTTCGCTGAAAATGAAGTTGACCGGATCTATCTGAATTTCTCCGACCCATGGCCGAAAGCCCGCCATGCAAGAAGGCGCCTCACATCACCGGAATTTTTTGCACGTTACGACAAGTTGCTTGTCCAGGACGGACAGGTAGAATTCAAGACAGATAACCGTGATCTTTTTGATTTTTCCGTTGAGTCTTTAGGGGAATCCGAAACATGGGGCATTTCCGAATGTACTTATGACCTGCACCATGATGAAATTATGAACGTTGGAAATATTATGACAGAATATGAAGAGAAATTTTCATCCATGGATCACCCGATCTGCAAGCTCATTGCTAAAAGAAGATGTCTGCTGTGACTTTCTTAGCGCTACAGCGCATATATTATTAATGAGAAAGCCTTCGGAGTCTGTTCGCCATGAGCCGAAATTGTCATAACAAAAAAAACTTCCGACAAAAGTTTTTTGAATACACTTATCGAAATCGGTGTCTGCATAGGTGGATCAATTGTTTCAGGAAATCCCTGAAAGAAGTATATGATATTCTGAACCACGGTTCTGACTGCCGAAGGCACTGATCAGAAAGGTTGATTTGATGTTACATTTAACTGCAAAAAATTTTCAAATAGAAGTAAAAGATACCTCTCTCCCGGTCGTCGTTATGTTCTACGCTATCTGGTGCGGGAAATGTGCCATGATGAAGCCGGTCGTGGAGGATATCGAAAAGAAATACGCCGGAAAGATCAAGTTCTGCGAAGTCGAAATTGAAGAATCTGCAGTACTCGCCGCAGAATACGCTCCGGAAATCGTCCCGACATTTGTTCTCTTCAAAGATAAAAAGGCAATCAGTGTCATGGGTGGAATGGTGGATGAACACACATTTGAATCCAGAATGCTGGAAATCCTGTCTTAGTCCACAGATGTACACAAGCCGTAACAAAATCTTTCGAAATAGTTAAGAATTTTTTACTTTTTACTTTTACACAAGTATGCTATTATTGGGGGTACAGAAAGGAGATGTGGCGTCTGACACCACAGGATAATTATGAGTATGAAAAAATTAAAAAGGGTTCTGCCGTTTAGCCTGGCAATAATTCTGGCATCTGTAAGCCTGCCGGTAACTGCCCTGGCTGACAGCGCAAAAGTAGTCACTCTCGGAGCGAACTTATCCGACGAGCAGAAAGCTTCTATGTACAAATACTTCGGTACTTCCGCCGATCAGGTAGACACGATCGAAGTCACGAACACAGACGAAAGAAAATATATGGAAGGGATCGCAACCGAATCCCAGATTGGTACAAGAACATATAGCTGTTCTTATGTTGAGCCGACAGACAGCGGCGGAATTCAGGTAAAAGTCGCAAACCTAACATTTGTAACAAGTTCTATGATCGCCAGTACACTTTTGACTTCCGGCGTTGAGAACTGTAACGTTGTTGCCGGATCTCCAATTGAAGTATCCGGAACCGGTGCACTGACAGGTATTATGATGGCTTACGAAAAAGCCAGTGGGAAAGAACTTTCCGAAGACCAGAAAGCAACTGCAACAGAAGAGCTGGTAACAACCGGTGACCTCGCCAAGGATCTCGGTCAGGATACAGCATCTGATCTGATCAACGATGTCAAAGAATCCGTTATTGAAGATAAACTGACTGATCCGTCCGATATTCAGGACGCGATTTCTGACGCAGCCGATAAGCAGGGAATTACACTGACCGATGACCAGCTTGCAAAAATCACAAGTCTGATGGAATCTATTTCCCAGTACGACTACGATGTCAAAGCACTGAAAAAGACTCTCGACAACCTGGACGGGAAATCTGGAGGATTCTTCAGCAACTTGTGGTCCTCCATCAAAGGCTTCTTTGGCGGAGATAGTTCTGGCGGTGGAATTATTAACAATACGGATGATGCAGCACTCGGAAATGATGCAATCATCGACAGCACATTAGATGCCGTAAAAAGCAAAGCAAACGATGCCGTAAATCAGGCAAAAGACGAAGGTCTCTGGGATAAAATCGTAGGATTTTTCAAGGATCTGTTCGGAGGCGATGATACCGAAAACTCCGATAATACAGATAGCACTGACGCAGTCGAAGAAAATACGAACAACAACACCGATACAGGCAGCACCGACAACAATGCTGATAACGACACTTCTACAAACGCAGAATAAAATTAATTCATAACTTTAGCAGGGAGATGGAATAATCAAATTCCATCTCCCTGTTTCTCTTCCACACCTCTCTTATTATACATTTTAAAATTCAAAAACTGCTACCCCATACGGCGGCAATTTGTATCCAAATGAATATGGTCTTCCATCACATTCTTTCTTCACGGCATGATAAATGTTCTGTCTCTTCTCGCCATTTCCGCCATATTTCACATCGTCACTGTTCAGAATCAGCTTATACTGCTTCTTTCTAGGAACGCCTACACGGTAATCTTCTCTTGCCATCGGTGTGAAGTTGATCACGAACAAAAGGTTATGCTTTCCATCTTTAGAATGGCGGATAAAACTGTAAATGCTTCTGTATGCATCATCTGCATTGACCCACTCGAATCCTTCCCATGACTGATCCAGTTCATAAAGTGCCTGTTTCTTTTTATACATGTGGAGTAAATCACGCATCCATGACTGAATTGCCTGATGCTCCGGCTCCTCCAACAGATACCAGTCCAGTTCACGTTCCTCTGACCACTCGCGAAGCTGTGCAAAATCCTGTCCCATGAACAATAATTTCTTTCCGGCGTGTCCCATCATAAATGCATATCCTGCTTTCAGGTTCGCATATTTATCAAATCCAAGTCCTGGCATCTTATTGATCATGGAACATTTCAAATGGACAACCTCATCATGCGACAGTACGAGAATGTAATCTTCGCTGTACGCATAACTCATGGCAAATGTCATCATATGATGATTGTCTTTTCTGAAATACGGATCCAGCTTCATATATTCCGTAAAGTCGTGCATCCACCCCATATTCCACTTAAGGCTAAATCCAAGACCTCCGTCTTCTACATCTCCGGTTACCTTCGGCCATGCCGTAGACTCTTCCGCTATCATAAGTGCACCCGGATTTCTTCCAAGTACAACTGTGTTCAGATGCTTGAAGAAATCTACTGCCTCCAGGTTCTCATTACCTCCATACTGGTTCGGAACCCATTCTCCGTCTTTCTTTCCATAATCCAGGTACAGCATAGAAGCAACTGCATCAACGCGAAGTCCATCAATATGGAAATGCTCCACCCAGAAAAGTGCATTGGCAATCAGGAAGTTCCTTACCTCATTCTTGCCAAGATCAAATATCTTCGTCCCCCAGTCCGGATGCTCCCCTTTTCTTGGATCTGCATACTCGTAAGTTGCTGTTCCGTCAAACTCGGCAAGTCCATGCTCGTCCTTTGGAAAATGTGCCGGAACCCAGTCCATAATGACACCGATTCCATTTCTATGCAGATAATTGATCATCCACGCAAAATCTTCCGGTGTTCCATAACGGCTTGTCGGCGCATAATATCCTGTCACCTGATATCCCCATGATCCATCAAATGGGTGTTCTGCGATTCCCATGATCTCCACATGCGTATATCCCATATCTTTCATATACTTTGTAATTTCTTTTGCGAACTCACGATAAGTATAGAATCCCTCGTCCTCTGTGCCTGGGTGTCTCTTCCAGGAACCCATATGAACCTCATATACAGACATTGGTTCTTTTTTGTGGTTCCATTTTTCCCGTGCAGTCATCCAGGAACTATCGGTCCATTTCAAATTCTCAATATTCGTTATTCTTGATGCTGTACCCGGACGAAGTTCTGCATAATTGGCATACGGATCTGCCTTCATATGATACTCCCCTGTAATCGTCTCAATGCAGAACTTATACATCATGCCTTCTTTTACTCCTGGTACAAAGCATGTGTAAATTCCGATATACTCCGCCCTTGTCATAGGGTTTCTTGTGCGATCCCAGTCATTGAATTCCCCCACTACAGACACTGATTTCGCATTCGGTGCCCAGACAGCAAAATAAACTCCTTCCTGCCCTTCGTCGTCCACCATATGTGCACCCAGCTTCTTATAAATTTCGTAGTGATTTCCCTGCCCGAAAAGGTACTGATCTAATTCTCCGATTTCATAAGCTTTCCATTCTTTCTCCATAAACTTCCCTCACATTTCATCCGGATTTCAATATCTTAAGTATACCTTAGCGGAACACAAAATTCAATCTATGTCACTCGATTCCAGACAAAAAACAGGGATACAATTTTCTACAATTGTATCCCTGCTTCATCACTTACATTCACTATATCATTAAATTTTAAAATCTTCTTCCTTCAGAATAATGCGATCTGACGAATCCGTAGATTTTCCAAATACACGTCTTGCAAGATGCTTTACATTTGCTTTCTGTGAATGTTTAATTGCTTCATCCATGATTTCTTTTACTTCCGCAACTGTAACCGCATGATCTTCACGCTGCATTACATCAATTCGGCTGTAAAGTGCCAGAATTCCCATTTCATCAAGCTTATATCCATTTTCCTTCGCATAAGTCTGACCAAATGTTACTAACTCATCATTGATGAATACCGGAAGTTCAAGCTTAGAAGTGAATTTCTTTTTGAAATCCGGATTAGCTGTCATAATTCTCTCCAGAGGTTTTCTCTGATCTTCAAGAACAAAGAGAAGCTCTCCGGTCTTTCTTGACATCAATGCATTCAGTTCCTTGATTGTTCTGGAATTCAACTTACCAGCCTTTTCGATGATGATTGCTCCACCGCGAAGCTTCTGGATAATATTGCCAAGTTCCTTCTTATTCAGCGATTCACCTGTAACAATAGCAACTTTACCCTGTTTCAGATTTCTTTGTTTCTGGATTGCTTTTACAATATCTACTGCAAGTACTGTTTTTCCAGATCCTTTACGGCCAATAATCATTAAGTTACCGGTTCTTGAAGTTCCCTCTCTCTGGGCACGTCTGTCATTATCAAGTACTGCAACAATCTGTTCACTCATTCCTCTGACCGGTACGAAGTAAGAGAATAATTTCTTCTGCTCCTCTGTCAGTCCGGCTTTCAGTCCAATCTCACTGGTTGCACTTAAGTCATATCTTCCTGTTACAACAAATCCGGTATCAAATGGAACTCCGCTTCCTTTTGACTTCTTAATTCTGCGCTGAATCTCTTCCTCAGATGGTTCTTCAATTTCCAAGTCTCCTTCAAGGTCTTCCGGATCCGGAATCTCAGGAAGCTCATCTTCAAAGTCGTCTTCCTCGAAATCATCTTCCTCAAAATCATCCTCTTCCTCGAAGTCGTCCTCTTCCTCGAAGTCGTCCTCTTCCTCGAAATCGTCTTCCTCGAAGTCGTCCTCTTCCTCAAAGTCATCCTCTTCGTAATCGTCCTCTTCTACATAATCATCTTCATAGAAGTCATCGTCTTCCTCAAAGTCGTCTTCTTCCTCAAAGTCATCCTCTTCCTCAAAGTCGTCCTCTTCCTCGAAATCATCCTCTTCCTCGAAGTCGTCCTCTTCCTCGAAGCCATCCTCTTCCTCGAAATCGTCCTCTTCCTCGAAGTCGTCCTCTTCCTCGAAGTCGTCCTCTTCCTCGAAATCATCCTCTTCCTCGAAATCGTCTTCGTCCTCGGATTCATCTTCCGGGAATTCATTCCACTCTGCATCGAATTCCTCTACTTCTTCCTCATCTTCCTCCGGGAATTCATCTGCAAAACCATCTTCGTCAAAATCGTCTTCGTCGAATCCATCTTCCTCTTCAAAATCATCGTCTTCGGATTCCTCGTCTTCGAAATCATCCTCGTCTTCGGAATTATCTTCCGAATCATCCTGGTTTTCTGTTTCCGGAATTTCTTCATCTTCTTGTACTTCTTCGATTTCTTCTACAGCGTCGACTTCATCTTCTACTTCAAACTCTTCGTCCTCACCCTCAAAGTCTTCGTCTTCAAACTCTTCCTCTTCGAAATCATCTTCATCCTCAGAATCCTCGTCCTCCGTCTCCTCTTCTTCCGAAACTGCTTCAACAATCTCTTCTTCAGGTTCTTCTTCCGACTCTTCAGGTTCTTCCACAATATCGTCCAGCTCTTCTTCTGAAATAAACTGATCTACAATTTCTTCTTCAACAGATTCCCCTTCTGCTTTTGCAAGCTCCAGTTCCTCTTCTATATCAAAATTTTCCTCTTCTTTCTCCTGTGCTGTCACACGATCTTCCAGCTCTTCCACAAGCTGTCTGATATCATCAGAAAGCAATGCCTTTCTTCTTGCTTCCTCTGCCTCAAGACGAGCCTTCTCTTCCGCTTCACGACGAGCCTTCTCCTCCGCTTCACGACGAGCCTTCTCCTCTGCTTCAAGACGAGCTTTCTCTTCCGCTTCACGGCGTGCTTTCTCTTCTGCTTCCTGACGGGCTTTTTCTTCTGCTTTCCGTCTTGCTATTTCTTCTACCTCGCGTCTCTCTGCCTCAAGTCTTTCTGCCTCACGGCGGGCTTCCAGTGCTTCTCTCTCTTTTCTAAGTCGTTCTTCATCGGATGCTTTTTGCTTTGCAATCGCCTCAGCATTTACCTTCTGCTTGGCTTCCCATTCCATCAAGATGTCTTCAATCTTCATCTGACCTTCAATGCGGAGTTCTTCTTCTCGTTCCTCCATCTTCTTCTGGTCTTCCGGATTAATTCCACTCGCCATAGCCACGCCATTAGCCAGTGCTTCTTGAAGTGTCGCACCCTTCACAACTGTCGTAATAGACTTTTTTGGTCCTTCTGCCGCATGTTGAAGAATTCCTTCTAACTCTCTGACATTCCGAGCTTCTTCCGGAGTTTCCTTTCCGATTGGTTCAATGACTGGTGCTTCCATTTCTACAACTTCTGGTTCTTCTGAAACAGCTTCTTCCGGCTCTTCTGAAACTGGCTCTTCTGAAACTGGTTCTTCTAAAACCGATTCTTCTATCGGAACTTCTTTGTCTGCCTTGGCATTTTCTTCCATTGCCTTCAATGCTTCTCCAAGCTCTGCTGTCGGAATTCTTCTCGTTGCATCCAGACCATCCACAGTTTCTGTTGTATTGGCTCCTGATTCCTGCTGTTCTGCCTCCGCAGCTTCTGATGCTTCCTGCGCTGCTTTAATCTGTTCTTTTGGAATTGATACAGTATCCTGTGGAATACTCTTTACATCCTTAAGCGCAACTCGCTCAGGTTTTTTATCCACTGCTTTCTTAGGCTCTTTTTTCGGTACGCCTTTATACTCATCGTACTTTTCCTGTTGGAGTGGTGTCAGTGGTTTGTACTTCATCTTCAATTCCATTGCCTGATATACATATTTTCCTTCGCTGAACCACAAGATCAAATCGTCACATTCTTCCAGGCACTTTGAGGTCATGCCTGCTTCATGATATAGCTTTGCGAGCTCATACGCCCATTTTTCAATATATTCTGCCTTTTTAAATTCTTCCAGTGCCGAAATCTGTTCTGACAGATCAGACCCTTGTGCCTTCAAAATCCGATATTTCAAAATGAATTGATTCGGATCTCTCGGTGCCAGTTTTACAAATTCCTCATAACAGTCCGAAGCCTCATTCAGATCATTCAGTTTCAGGGCAAGTACTGCCAGACGATACACAACCTTTCTGCTGGACGGTGCTCTGTCAAATGCGATCATAAGCGTATCACGGCTCTTCTGAAACTCCCCGTTATTCTCGTAGATTTCGCTTACTGTATTTAACATTGCCGGGCTCTTCACCCTTCTCCAGTCTATTGTATCGGCAATTTCCATTGCTTTTCTAAATTGTTTCTTTTCGTAATGTTCGAGCATCTGCTCGGTTTTTACCCGATATTCATATTTATCCAATATTCTCACCTCAAATTTTTTGACAATTCTACAGATACAAGTTTATCATACACTAGTCTTATTGTCAAAAACATACGAGATTTTGTTACAAAAATGTTACAAAATGATATCGTCCACTTTTTTGAAATCTTTCAGGCTATACGCTTCTATAATATTTCCCTGGATAACATAAAGCGTATCTTCTATATAAATACCTCTTGTGATCCTCATATTATTTCCATTAATTTCCTCATGCATCGTACATGTAAATCCTTGTTTTTCGTCGTAAGAAAATGTATAGTACTCCCGGCCGCCTTCGCTGTCTGCAGCAAAACCAATCAGATTTTTCTCTGCATCTACTAAAGCTGCCTTATAATCATAAGAAACATCTGTATAGTACACATTTTCAATGACATAGGTCTGCTCCTCTTTCACATTTTTCGGATCAGAAATATCGAACATCGTCAATTTCACGCCATCTGTTGACATAGTTTTTTCATCAACATTCATCCCAATACCCAGTAGCTTATTTTTCCCATACGGATGCAGATAATCTGAAAATCCAGGTATCTTCAACGCTCCTATGATCTTTGGATTATTCGGATCCGACAGATCAACGGAAAATAACGGATCCGTCTCTTTAAATGTTACAAAATATCCTGCCTTTCCCATAAATCTTGCGGAGTACACCCTCTCATCTTCTGCCAGACCTTTGATGGAGCCAGTTTCTTTCAGTTCTTGATTCAAAACATAAACACTGTTCGTGTCGCCATCGGTCACTACAACTCTCAGATATCCATCATATTCATCAATAGAAAATGAATCATTAATATAGCCGTCTATTTTGCACTGTGCTCCAGCCGTCAATTTCCCACTTTCATAAGAAACTTTTCGGATTGTCGTCACATCTTTTCCGGAATATTGCCACACATTTTCATAAAAATAAATATTATCGTTGCTCACATATAAATTACCACCGTCTGCCAAAAGTGCCTTACTGTGCGCTGTCTCATTTGGATTTTCCAGAGAAACTGATGTGATGATCGAATACATATCTGCCTTTGAAATGGACGGAAGACAGATATCTGTTTCTTTAATCAGATTATCGTTTACAAGTGGTATATAGGACTTCGGATTCTTCGCCGTTATACCATCACGTGTTACATAATAATCACTGAATAAGTATAAGTATCCATCTGCAATTCTTGAAGAATTGTAATATCCACTCTGACTGACTCTGCCAACTTCTTTTGGATTTTCCCGGTCTGAAATGTCATAAGTTACTGCGGTCGTATTAGCCCTCTGACCATATCCATAATCATCATCATTCCATTTGCCGCCCACATAACCGTCACACACTACGATTAATTGATTTCTTTCAATATCCAGATACATTTCCTGGATTTCAGAAACATCTTCCACTGTTATAGTCGCCGTTTGCTTCATCCGATTATCGCGGGTATCTATAATGGCAATCTGATCGCTCTTATCTTTTAACACGTAAAGGTATGTTCCATCTGTTTTAGCTGTATCCCCCTCATCCACACCTTCCTGACGTACATTTGTCTCAGAATAAGAA
Organism: Dorea sp. 210702-DFI.3.17; assembly: GCF_020560825.1. Lineage (NCBI taxonomy): Bacteria > Bacillati > Bacillota > Clostridia > Lachnospirales > Lachnospiraceae > Dorea > Dorea sp. 210702-DFI.3.17. Next base: position 4,219 of record NZ_JAJCNB010000022.1, on the reverse strand, counting down.
CCGCTTGCCATTCCGGTGTCCGCTGCTGCAGTACTGCTTTCTTCAATATTCTGTGCTGCATCTCCGCTTGCCTTACTGTCAGCTGATTCATCGACTCTTATATCATTCAATGATCTTGCCCCGTTTGAAGTGTATGCACTGTCTCTTTCCTGATCTTTCTTATATTTTTCCAAATATGCATAGACATCCTTATATTCCGCCGCACTTTCTACTTTCGTACTGTCACTGATCGTCACATCACTGCATGCTATCTTATCATCTCGAGTCGCGTCTTCCATTTTAAAATAATTCTGATATACCATCACTCCCACGATCAGCACCAGGCATGCTGCTGCCAGCCCACCGATTCTCGCCGGAGTCCACACTTTTTTCTTCTTTCCTGCAAGCTTTGCTTCAATCTGTCTCGGTTCAAGCGCTTTCGGCACCGGAACCTGTTCTGACTTTTCCTTTATTTTCCGAATCATGTCCTGCTCATTCTTATTCATAAAATGTCCTCCCATCCAACACACACTGCATCTTCTCCAGCGCCCGGCTTCGTTTTACCCGGACAGTTCCCGGCTTCAGGCTTAGGATCTTCCCGATTTCTGTGCTGTTATAACCGCCAAACACTGACAGCCCGACTATCATTTGCTCTTCTTCTGAAAGAATAAAAAATGCATTTCTCACATCCATCGCAAGTCCTACATCTTCTTCATGAATTCCTTCCACCTGTCCTTCCGGGAAAAAATCTTCTGTCTGCTGTATTCCTTCTTTCGCCACCTGTTTCAATCTTTTCTTACATGTATTTGACAAAATTGTAAAAATCCAGCTCTTGAAAGCTTCTTCTTTTCGAAGTTTATGTATATGTTCATAAGCAGATAACACTGCCGCACTCACCGCGTCTTCTGCCTCATGCGGATCACGCATCAGACAAAGCGCGTAGCGATAGAGGTCTTGATAGACCTGCTCATATAGCTTTGAAAATGCTTTTGCATCACATTTCATTCTTTTTCCTCCTCAATTTGTTTTTCTCAAGAAGTTCTCCACACTCCTCCATTGACTTATCCAATTGCCGTTCCCCAATACCCAGTGTAAAAAGTATTATTACTTCTTCTACATATAAGAGTCCCAAAATATCCCAAGTGTTACAAAAAGGCGTCACTTTTTTTCATAAGTGCCGCCTTTTATTTACATTCGTTTATTCAATTATATTACCGCCGAAAATACTGCGCAAGATAAAATTCAGCGTAATTCCCAGTGCAACGGAACATAGAACGTGAATTTTACCTATCGGATTATTTAGCCCTTATAATAATTAATCAGACAACCTTTGAGAATAATCTCTCTTTCTGCGTCTGTCATATCTCCAAGTGTAAATGTGACTTCTTTCAATGTATCTCCGACTACATAAGCTTTGATCTCTGCATCTTTGTTTTCCACTGCTTTTCTGATTTCCGGTACAAAGATATAATCGCCATTTTTGAAGCTTAATTTCTTGTCGTCTTCTTTTGTGATAAATGGAAGCATTCCCCAGTTGATCAGATTGGAGCGATATCTTTTTGTCGCATATTCATTTGCAATATTCGCCCAGCCACCGAGCACCTTCTGACAGGAAGCTGCCTGCTCTCTTGCTGAACCGTCACCTGGTTTTACTGCAAAGATCGTACTTCCGACTCCGATATTTCCTTTTCCTGCTTCCGGATATTTCTCCTGGATCTTTGCCATAACCGGTTTTAATTCTTCCAATACCTCTAACGGACATTCGCCTGCTTCGATTGCTTTCTGTGCTTTCTGTACTTCCTTTGCACGTCCCACATATGCAGGATCTTTTCTGGAAAGTGCAAACTCTGCCAGTCCAAGTGGATTGGATCTGTAAGAAGATGTTTCTCCAGATGGGATCAGCTCATCTGTTGTTGTAACCGGATCATGAATCTCTGATACAACTTTCAATACCAGATTCTCCGGAAGTGCTGACATTGCCGGCCAGTCTTTGATATTCGGTCCGAACTTGATCTTTGTATCCGGATCAGCCACACCATGACTGTCAAATACACGATTTGCATAAATCTTCTGGTCAAAGTGGTATTTCTGTCCCTTGTATTCTACGTCCATATCTGTTGCAGGTGTCAGGAAACCTTTATTTGCTGCTGTTGCTGCAATTGAACGGGCATCCATAAGTGCAACGGATGCAATCTGTCCACTCTGAAGCTTGGAACCTTCACGGTTCGGGAAGTTTCTTGTAGAGTGGCGAATAGAAAATGCGTTATTTGCCGGTGTATCTCCAGCTCCAAAGCATGGTCCGCAGAATGCTGTTTTTACAATTGTTCCTGCTTCCATAAGATCCGCAACTGCACCGTTTTTCACAAGTTCCATATAGATTGGTGTACTTGCCGGATATACACTAAATGTAAATTCATCTGAGCCAATGTAATGACCTTTTATGATGTCTGCTGCTGCGCAGATATTTTCAAATCCACCACCGGCACATCCTGCGATGATTCCCTGATCCACATAAAGTTTTCCATCAATCACTTTATCCTGAAGTGAATAATCCACAGCACCATCCAGGCTCACCAGTGCTTTCTGCTCTACATCGTGAAGCACGTCTTTCAGATTCTTACGTACGTCGTCGATTGTATATACATTTGACGGATGGAACGGCATTGCGATCATCGGACGTATCTCGCTTAAGTTCACATAGACCATACCATCATAATATGTAACTGCACCAGGATTCAGTTCTTTGTAATCTTCACTTCTGCCGTGGATCTCATAGAACTCCTTAATCTTATCATCTGTTTTCCAGATAGAAGACAGACATGTTGTCTCCGTTGTCATAACATCGATTCCGATACGGAAATCAGCACTTAACTTCTCCACACCTGGTCCAACAAATTCCATAACTTTATTGTTTACATAACCATTTGCAAATGTTGCGCCGATAATTGCAAGTGCCACGTCCTGTGGTCCGACGCCTTTGATCGGCTCTCCGTCCAGATAAATTCCAATCACACCTGGCATCTTAATATCATATGTCTTATTCAGGAGCTGCTTTACAAGTTCCGGTCCGCCTTCACCCATAGCCATCGTTCCAAGTGCTCCATAGCGGGTATGGCTGTCGGATCCAAGGATCATCTTGCCGCCGCCTGCCAGCATCTCACGGGCAAACTGGTGAATAACTGCCTGATGCGGCGGTACATAGACACCGCCATATTTCTTCGCACAAGTCAGTCCAAACATGTGGTCATCTTCATTAATCGTTCCGCCGACCGCGCAGAGTGAGTTGTGACAGTTCGTCAATACATATGGAATTGGAAACTTCTCCAGTCCTGAAGCTCTCGCTGTCTGAATAATTCCGACAAATGTAATGTCATGAGATGTCAGCTTATCAAATTTGATCTGCAGTCTCTCCATATTGCCTGATGTATTATGAGCGTCCAGAATTCCGTAAGCCATTGTCTGCGTTCTGGCTTCCTCCTTGGATACCTCACGGCCTGTCTTTGCCTTTACTTCTGCTTCGTCTGTAATGATCTCGGTGCCATTTACCAGATATGCACCACCGTCATATAATTTCAACATGTCTAGTCCTCCTGATTACCTGTAATTATATTCTTCTGAATAATTACGTTTATTTCCAGATTGTATACATGTATATATTAGCACATCACATGACATATGTCCAACCATTTATTCACCCTTTTTCATTCCCTTTTCTTCAATACCTTCTGATAAATTACACATATCATTCAACTCCTCCCTGATTTTTTCATCTACTGGAATATCTAACTCTTCATAACGAAAGCTTTACCTTTAATTAATTACTGTCTCAAATTTAAAATGTCAAAACGCCTTACATTTTAGCTACTAAAAACACAAAATATTATTTTATAAATATTAACCAAATACCCTAAAGAGGAAGATTCCACAAATCCTTCTTATGAAATCTTCCCCTTTTGTTACTTAAATCTTTTTAAAAGTCAGACCTTTTCTTACTTTTCTTTTTCAACTGCTTTCTTAACAGTTTCCACAGGTACTCCTAGTATCTCAGAAACCTTTTCCAAATCACCGATATTTTTATACGCATTACAAATGAGTTGTTCTGTCACTTCTTCTGTTACCTGATCTCTTACTTCCTGAAATTCTTCTGCCATCAATTCTTTTAATGCTTCACACATACTCGATTTTACCGTTACTGAAAACTTATAAAAAGTTATAAACTTCTATGTTTCATTCCTACTTC
>NZ_JAJCNB010000021.1:0-46703 GCF_020560825.1 Dorea sp. 210702-DFI.3.17 | reverse complement strand
CTATGAAGAATATGTGGAGGGCTGGGCACATGAAGCGAAAACGCCCCTATCGTTGTTGACCATGCTCCTGGATAATCGGAGCGACGAAATATCTCCTCCCCTGCAAGCAAAGCTGGATTATGTCCGCAGTCAGCTTCAGGAGGATGTCACTCAAATGTTATACTATGCCCGGTTAAAGAGCAGTACAAAGGATTATCAGTTTGAGGATATCAATTTGAATCAGTGCTTGGGGGAAGTTCTGGAGGACTATGCCCCACTTCTGGAAGAAAAGCAGTTTGTAATTCTCAATAAACTGCAATCTGAAACAGTCTATACAGACCGTAGAGGGCTTCAGTTTATGTTGGGACAGATCGTGAGCAATGCCATAAAATATAGCAGCGATAGTCCCATGCTAACGATCTCTATGATACATTCGGAGACCGCAGATGTCCTTTCAGTTGAGGATAACGGCATCGGTGTAAAAAAATATGATCTGCCGTATATTTTTCAAAAGGGCTTTACCGGGGATTCTACTGACAGCAGAAAGAAAGCTACCGGTATAGGGCTTTACCTGGTTAAGAAGATGGCTGACGATCTAAACCTTCGTCTGGAAGCTGCTTCCCAGTGGGGAAAGGGCTTTAAGATAGTCATCTTCTTTCCAAAATTGAGATCCAACGGAGGAAAATAAATAAATAAACAGAAAAACGCCCGCAGGATTTTCTCCTGCGGGCAGCGTGTTGTCAGCTATCCAAAGGCTTGTATTCTGTTACAGTTTTCAGATAGGTTTCGGGATCGCCATTCAATATCAAGTCAGCATATGCTATCGGGTCATTGTAGATCAAATAATCCAACTCTGACCGCTGATACATATTGTCTGCAATCTCGTTCTCAACAGCGATAGTGTCAATCGCAATCATTCTGCCGTCCCTGAATTTCAGTTCCACACAGCAATTATCCATAGTGTAAGCACAAGATATTAAGGTTTTCATGGTATGTCTTCCATAATTCGAAATATAAAGCGAAAATCCCGTCTGACTTCCTGTTAGAAATCAGACGGGATTTGTCCGTATGCACCCCGGAAACCGTCAGCTAACAGTTGATAAGTAAATTAGTTCCTTATCACTGTTAAGCCAAGGTCTTATAGGGGTTTCGCCGATTCCCGGCGTAAAATGAATCGAGTGTTCGTGACCTTCCACTCGTAAAACAAAACTTCTTTTTCTTCCTATTTATATAGGTTTATCTTTGTTTATTTAGCCTAGAAAGCACTGTGTTTTCAGGCTTTTATTTTTTATCTTAATTTATCCCCGTTTATGCAATTTGGTACTTTTTTTGTACTGCCACAAAAAAAGAGAGGGCTTCTATACCCTCTAAAATGCATTCGCTATTTTCTCCATTTCCTCTGCCTTTGTATCCGGTAATACATGGCTGTATAAATCCATTGTCATAGCAAGCGAACTGTGCCCCAGTATTGTTTTTAATACCTGTGGCTGCATACCTGCTTCAATTGCCCTGGTCGCAAATGTATGGCGAAATACATGGCTTGTGATTCTCGGAAAATCATGCCCGGCTTCCCGAATCCGGTTTATTGTTCTGTCAATCTCTGCCTGTATCCGTTCCCTGCTGACCGGTCCGCCCTCTTCATTGCAAAATAAATACTGATCCATTCTTACTACTTTAAATCCCCAATATTTCCGTTGTGCTTCTATATGCTCCAATGTGGCAGCAGTCAACGGTATATCTCTGGCGGAAGTTCTTGTCTTTGGCGTATCTTCCATATATCCCTTGCCCTCTATGTATTTCAATGTTCTTTGAACATGAATCAGTTTCTGTTTCTTATCAATGTCGGAATACTTAAGCCCCTGCATTTCTCCTTTTCTCATACCAGTTCGAAGCATCACCGCAAAAAAATGATACAGATAACTCTCTTTTGCATATTCCATAAATAGATCTTGCTGTTCTTTTGTCATGGCCATTCTCTCCTTTTTCTTTCCTGTCTGCCGTGGTAACTCTGCCAGCTTTACCGGATTACGTTCAATCAATCCATTCTTCATGGCCTGCTTTAAGCACCCGTTTAAAACAGCCGATACAATTTTAATACTTGATAATGCATATCCTTCTTTTACCAGATCGTTGTATAACTTTTGAATATGCTCGCCCCGGAGCTCCGAAATCTGCCTGCTGCCGAGTCTCTTTTTTATAATGCTCTGATAATATTTTTCATAGCTCGTATAGGTTCCTATTTTCACCCGATTCTTTTTATATTCCTCCAACCAAATTTTATACCATTCATCAAGAGTAATTTTCTCTTTTGTAACATATATGCCATGCTCCAGTTTATACTTAAGTTCTGTTATATACTTCTGCGTCTCTGTAATGGTATTGCCATGCACAAGGTATCTTTTTCCCTGATACATGAAGCGTCCCTCATATCCTTCATATCGTTGCTGTATCCCCTTTGGTAGCTTCCTACCTCTCTTATCAACTGCCATGCTCTACTCCTTTCTGAACATAAGTTCAAGTATTGCAATAAGCCAACATGACAGTTATAATCATGTTGACCCTTTATTGTGTGTATTGGGTTATTTCTGTTTTAGCCCCGTGGTGTTGCCGCACCTGGGGCTTTTGTTATCACCTTCTTTCAAGTTTTTATGCTCTTGTTTTTGTCACCTTTTTAGGGTGTCCGAAATGTCAGAATATACATTCAATCCGAGTATTTCCGAGTCTTGACCTCCTGCCATCCTGTTCGGATATTGGTGTATCGTTCCAGGAAGGGCAGCAGTCTTACAACTTCTCACTGTTCAGAGAGTGCACCCTGTATTTGTGGTTTTGTGCGATGTCGCACCTCGCGCGCGTTATCGTGTTACAAAATTTCCGCCGTCCGGCTCCAGTCCGCCAATACCTTTCCCGGAAAGGCGAGAATCCTATTTATAAATTATCAGCAACAACCATAAAGACCTTTTCGATAAATGGTTTTGCCTTATCCGGTACAGACTTCATTACTTCATCATGCCACTCCTGAAACTCTTCTCCGGTCAGCTTACGAGCTTCAACTACCATTTCTGCGATCTGCGGAATTGCCTGCACAAATACATCTCTTTCAGTCATGATGCTGCGCCCTCCTGGCTCTCTCTGCTCTCTTCCCCTCGATTACGCCATAAATAAATACCTGGCATAGACCAATAAGGCCAGAATCATATTCTTGGAATATGCTCTGTATAACCTCAAGGGGCACCTCACTAATGTAGCTATATTTCAGGATATCAAGCACCTCTGTCAGATCTCCAATCCTGCACGCTTCTACTTTCAGTTTCTCATTAATTACTTCGTAGGCCATTTTTCTCTTGTCCTTTCCCCGGACTCCATGTTATGATTAATATGTTTGTTGGCTGGAATCCAGTCATCTACTGCCCCTATCAGCGTTGGTAGCACTGATAAGGGGCTCTTTTTATGCTGTTATTTCTTGTACCTGTGATCTGCCAAAGAAACTTGCTTTGTAAATTGCTCCATCACCCTTGGAACCCCAAATCAATGAGCAACCAAATAATGCTTTAGAGCCGTGTATTACTTCATATCCAAGCTTTTTCCAACCAGACCATGTATTTGTCTCCTCTGCTACGCCTGCTGCCGCTTTGCTCCTCTCAATGCGCTCTGCGTTGATTTCTTCGGCTTTGGCTGACAGCCATGCTCTGTGCAATGCTTCTGCAAAGCTGATATTATTCTTTCGGTAGTTCTTCCATGCATTCAGCATGATTCTCTTTAAATCGTATTTCATAACCTATGTACTCCTTTCTGCAGGTGTTCCAACAGCTCCGGCAGGTCTTAAACCAATCTCAGTAACCTCTTGTATACCTTTGCTTTCCCTTGTCCGGTATTATATTGGTGTCTCCGGTACGCTTACGCCACATCGTTTTCACCCTTCGCTGTTGTCTTTCCTTAACTTGTAACTATATTATAATCTATGTACCCATAGATTTCAATTGACATACCGTACAAAATCTATGGGTACATAGTGCACCATTTTTGTCTATTTTATCTATGGACACATATATTTACTTCTGCTACAATATTCTTGTAAGGTGGAGAAGAATCCACTAAAGAATTTTGTTATAGGGAGGTGACACATTATGCCAACAGAAAAGAAAACGCGTTACACTGATGCTCAAAAAAAAGCGGCCGAAAAGTACCTCAAAGAATCCGTTGAAGATATCCGCATTCGCGTACCTAAAGGGCAAAAGTCTATTATTAAAGCTCATGCAGAACAACAAGGGGAAAGTATGAATCATTTTGTCACCAGGGCAATTAACGAAACAATGGAGCGTGACTCTGAAGAATAATCGCACTTTTTCCCAAATTGGGAAGAAATCTGAAGAATAATACAGATCCGGCGCATTGGTTCTGCTCAAGTACCATTTCGGTAGTTTCGGACAGTTTTGTCCAAAAGAGTAACCATTTCAACGCCCTCTTGCATCCTGCTGCCGGATATGCTATATTTAAGATACAAAAAGAGCAACCGCCCACAAGGTGGGTTGACCTCGAAGTAAATTGGAATTTATAGAATCACCACTCCTTCGCTCGCCAAAGTTCCGGGGTGGTTTTTCTATGCCTTAAAACATTATCTGATAAACGTAAATACGAATGTCAGCAATGCGAGAATGAACATACCAAACGCCATAAGGTCGTTGAAATCAAAATGATTATTGTCCATCAGCACCACCCCCATTCTATGTAGAATAGAGGCCAGCCACCCTGTAACACGATTGCTCTACTCACAATATAACATACTGCCATTCTCTAAGCAATCAGATTTTCACAGTGGCAGCAGTCCAATATTATCCGCTCGACCAAAAATCCGGCTCAGTATTTCATTGCCGGCTTTTTAACAGGGCTATCTGAAATAGTGAAACCCTCCTCAATTTTGAGGAAACCTATAGTCTCGTGTGTAAATCTGCACTGGACGGCTAAGGTAACCCTAATACGGGGCGTGCTCTCTATTTCAACTCATTATTCTCCGTAATCAATTGTAATATTCAAATCCATATCCACATCTGTTTCAACCTTATCTGTGAATAACGCATATCTCTTGCCCAGAAGCTCTGCAGCTTTCAATTTTTCTTTTTCTGACGGGGCTTTTTCCATTGTCCTCGCTTCACTGCAACCATCACCTGTGCCTTCAACTACAATCTCCTCTGCTGTGGATTTTCCACGCATTACTGCAGTTAAGTATCTCAATACTTCGTCCTGATCTGCTATCAGCTCCGACTCTTTCTCAGCCATTCGTTTCGCTATATATTCCTTGATGCCACTTCTTGCAACCAGTTTATATGCGTTTCCTCTTGCGTACCTCGGAGAATACCCGGCGCGGACTGCTGCCGCTTCTGCGTTTAAATCTATCAAATATTCATCAGCAAATCTTCTCTGCCTTTCCTTCACTTCACTCACCTCCCGTAGTTCCCCCGTTGTTCAGCCTTTGTTCGTTCGTAATTTCTCTTGGTTCTCTCTTGCTTCACCACACTCGGCGAACGCAATTTTGCGTTGAGTCTTCTCACTTTCCTCTCACTTCACGGGCATCTCCTCCCCGGTGCATACAAGAATGACCTTCACACTGTCACTGTGAAGAAAAACACACGATGCTCATTCAGATATTAAATTTCATCAAGTTTTCCGTGATCCCGCTGTGGATCTCTCGGGTTCGTCTGGTGTTCATTCCCATTTCACATTAATTTTCATCAATCTCCCCAACCTAAAACAGCACGTTCCACCTCACTGAATCCGGTACGCTGGAAGCTTTCAACACCAATATGATAAATCGGGTACGGTGTTAGATATTGTTCATGATATGCTTGGTACTTCCTGCTTGTATGTGGCGCCCTGAGTTTCCTCATTGCCTTTCTCTCCGTCTCTCTTATCTTTGACTCAGAGCAACCAAGCTTCTCTCCAATCTCCCGCAGAGTGAGGCGGTCGTAGTATCTCCAACGTATCACCTGCGCCTGTCCCTCCGGTAAATTATCAATTGTCTCCCTCATGTTTTTCTGCATTGCCTGTAAATCACACAACCGGATCACGTCTTCCTCCAGGTCTTGATTTGATGCCAGCGTATCCTCAAGTGTGAAGTCTTCACTTTCTTCGCCTATCACTTCGCTGAGGCTTCTTGTTTGCCCTCTCTTTGCATTTTCCTGTATGCGTGTAAGTTCTTCCCAGCTTACGTCTAAAAGTCCTCGTAATTCATAATCAGAGGGGTCACGGTTATACATTTTCATATACTCTCCGACAATCCGCCGATACTTCATTACAGAATGATACATGTCAGAGGGCAACCGGACCGTGCTGTTGCGCTCAGTAAAACGCTGCATGCGCTGTTTTATCCAGTATGCTGCATAATTGATAAACGGGATATGCTGGCTTACATCATAATGATTGACTGCTTCATTCAGTCCTAAATACCCCTCCTGCATCAGATCATCAAACTCCGCATAGCCTTTATACTTCTTGGCCAGCTTTGCCACAAAGGCCTTTGTCTGCTGCCATAATTGCAGCATATTGGCAACAGTCTCTTCTCCGGCCTGGATCCTTGCTACAAGCTGTTCGTTTGTTATCACCATTGTTTCTTTCTCCATGAATACTAAAATAAATGCAGAGGTCACCTTGCTGTCGTGAGGCGTCCTCTGCTGCAAGGTATATATTTATTCACTTTTTTGATCGCAACTCTGTTTTCAATTCTTGCAATTTACTATCACTTTGTTCTGATATACTTGTAACCTCTCTATTTGCTTCAATTTTGGCAGGTTCTTGATTTAATGCAATCTTTATTGCCTCTTGATTTTTATGCTGGATTTGAGCTGAGTACGAACTTGCATTGACTTGAGCAATTCTATTTTTTAAATCGTCCGGCAACCTATCATACTCTGTTTGCTGCGCTGCCTCGCTTCGATATGCCCTCATAAAGTTAGATGAAGCCACTTGGCTGTTATAATCCTCATCAGTTGCCCACGCTCTAAGTTGTCCCGGAGAGCCAACTGCTTTTTGAATCAATGGCGGTAATTTTGAAAATGCAGCCTCTGAATTATATGCGCTATTCCGAACTGCATTTTCTACAAGCGTCCACGCCTCAAGCTCATTCATTTGCTTTGGTATACTCAATTCCTGTACTCGTGCTATTAATTGTCCCGGTGCCGGTGCAAAACCGCTCGTATCTGAACGCAAATAGGTGATAAACGCCTGTTGTGCCAAATCAAACGAAATATCAGATAAAGCTAAATGCCATGTATTAACTGCAACACTTTTATCCAATGGTTTATAGTTTGGATATGCTCCCTGTATCATCATCAATAATCTTGCCGCTTCCTCTCTAAGCATTCAACCATTCCCCCAGTTCATTTCTATCTGCTTGCAGGTTATTACTATCTACCTGTCTTCTTTTTTCCCATGTTCTTACAGATGCTTTCCAATCTTTCATTTTCGACTTACCAACATACCACCCTTTTGAAGAATAGAAATCAACAAAACATTGAGCATCAACATTATTTCCACGTTCAAGACAATATTCTCGTACTTCTTCCACAGTGGGCGGGATAAATCGGGACGATTTTCCCCCCTTATTATTTATACTATCCTTACCTATACTATCCTTACCTAACCTAACCTGGGTATCCGTAATGCCTACCATGTGGTTGCTGATTGGTATACCATTTGAAGTCATGTGCAATTGATAGCGGTCATCAACCGTATCTAACTGTTCCAATTCTGCTTTAAATCGCGTGGGTGTATAACGATCTTTTCTCAAATAATTGTTTATTTTCCAGTCACGTATAACAACAACTCCACTATCAAATGGAATAATAAAACCTTTTGCAATCAAAATTTTCAAATCGTCTTCCGAAGCATTTGTTAAGCGGATAATTTTCTTTGGTGCACTCACAAACCCGTCATCATCAGCCTCTAATCCATATTGAAAATACAACGCTTGAGCAGAAGACGGCATATCGAGAAAATGGTCTGAGCAAACAATATCTCTTGAAAACATTCTTCTATTTGCCATTTATGCTTTCTCCTTTCATTGACTGCTGCCCCTCCGGTACTTTCAAGGCTCTTTTTGCACTCTTGACCGCCTTTAGGGTATTCAACGCCCTGGCATTCATTGTATGTACAAATTCCTGTATCTCTTTCCTGTCTTTCGGTCTCCAATAACCTCGGCCGGATCCGGAACAAATAATTGCGCCGTGTTCCCGCTCATAGGCTATCCGCTGCTGAAGCTCTCTTGCTGACCCACACCCAGTCATTTTCACAAGCTCCTGCGTAGTGACTGCATTTTCTTTACCAACTGGCAGCAGTCCCTCAATTAAGAAATCAGTCTTGCCGGACTGTCCCTCTGTGTGCACTCGGTTATTTCTGTTTTGATTCTGCATTATTTTACTCCTGTTAATGAATTGAAATACTGATCTATCTTTACACGATCCCACAATACCCGGCGTCCGATTTGAACTTTTGCCCCAATCTCTTCACCAAGTTTCATTGCGTTATTCCGTCCAAGATTGGTATATGCTCTTAACTCCTCCGTGTCCATTAATCTAGATTCTCCAATTGCTGCTGTGCTCGTTCTGTTTTTCATCATGTCTTCCCTTTCGTTTATCATTATTTATTAATCATTCTTGACTTAATTTTAAACTAAAGTTATAATATTTTCAAACAGCTATTAAACTTTATTTTGTTTAAATAAAATAGTAAAAACAGGTGGGATAAACTATGATAAAATCAGAATTAAACAAAGAATGTGGAATCCGTTTAAAAGAATGCCTAAATAATTCTAACATGACACAAAACGAATTATCTTCCTTAACTGGATATACACAACAATATATTAGCAATATTGTTGTAGGGCAAAAACCAATGACCATTAAAGCAGCAAAATTATTTTCCAAACACTTACATGTAAGAGAAGCATATTTGCTATGTGAAAGCAATCATAAAACAATGGAAGATATGCATACAGCAATGATTACTGGTATTAATGAAATGGAAGAATGCATTCTTCGTTATGCACATTACAATGGGCTTACTATAGAGTCTTGTATAATTATTACAAATACGGGTGAGCAACTTGTTAAAAAAGAAAATTTCGGGGTATCCGTATTTGATAAAACTTCTTTACTCGGCAAACAAATCGTAAATGGAAAAGAATGCACAATCGCTGATATAAAATTTAAAATCAAAATTTACAATAAAACATTCATTGTTGATGCAGATCGTATATTCGAATGCTTTAACTTCATAACTAATTACTTGCAAGTACAACGACAACGCTTATATAACGAATTAGAAAGAAAAGAAAAATATTTAAATATGAATTAGTTCCTAGCCCCAAATGCCACCAGGCCAAAAGGCTGGTGGCAGCTATAGAACTATTGCATTTATTGCTTTGCTATACTCAATTTTAAACTTGTGTTTAAACGCTTCAATCTCCTCTGCTTGCTGCCATCTCTTTTCCCATTTTGTACTTTTTTGGTACTTTCCTTGATTTTTTCTATCTTCCATGCTATACTATCACCCGATGTAAAACCCTGAAAAAACAAGGTCTTATAGGGGTTTCGCCGATTCCCGGCGTAAAATGAATCGAGTGTTCGTGACCTTCCACTCGTAAAACAAAACTAAAGGAGAATTAAAAATGAAGAACAAAAACATCAGTTTCATGACACAGGCTGCTATGATTGCAGCTATCTATGTGGTGCTCACTTATGTATTCGCACCATTTTCATTCGGAGAGGTACAGGTTCGTATTTCAGAAGCCCTGACCATTCTTCCGGTATTCACACCAGCAGCAATTCCAGGATTATTTATCGGCTGCCTGATAGGTAATATCCTCGGCGGTGCAATACTCCCTGACATTATCTTTGGAAGTATTGCAACATTGATCGGAGCTTTCTTTACATGGAAACTTCGCGAGAAGAGTCCTTACCTTGCCCCGATTCCACCGATTGTTGCAAACATCTTGATTGTTCCGTTCGTTCTGCGTTACGGATACGGAGTTGCACTTCCAATTCCATTTATGATGTGCACGGTTGGTATTGGCGAGATCATTTCCTGTGCAGTACTCGGAATGGTACTTTACTTTGCATTAAAGAAATACGCAAAGACATTATTTGCACAGTAAATTCAAGATTACCTCGGCATTCTTGCTGCGAGGTGCGCGTCATGCAATTGCATGACATACTTCTACTGCGCACCTCTGCAAGTCTACACTCCGTTTCGGTCGGCGCAAAACCATTGTCCACCGGACAATGTGCGCCCTGCCGGAAGCTATATCAGCTGGGAGATTGACTCCCAGCTGATATATATTTCACTTCTATTTTGCTGCCAGATATACACTGACATTTGCAAAGTCACTTTGTGCATGATTGCTGCGTGCACCGCTTCCGATATCTTCACAGCTGACTATTCCGTCACTATAACCAACAATCATCAACGTTGTTTGCGCATCTAAGACGGCAATTAACGGTCGTCCCTGATTAACATTGTAAAGCAGTTCGTCTATCGTACAGCCACTTAAATCCATCACGCTTCCATAAACTTCTGCAATTGCATCGACCGCAGATTTTCCACCTGCGAGTGCCTGTCTGAGCTGTTCTGTATCTGCATCTTCCGTGTCAATCGAATATTTCAGATCACGGTTTCCACGCTCCCAGATGTAATTCTGATCAGCATCAATCACGACTCCGCCACAGTCATTGGCTTTCTGAATCGCTTTTCCTGCAGTATTATAAGTTCCCTGAAGCCTTCCATGACCATACACATAAAATGCGTCTGTTTCTTTTTTGCGGTCCAGACTGACCTGTGGAACATTTTCAAGTACCACCTGTTTCGGTTTTAATAGCTTCGGCTCCTTGTCAGAAATGCCATCATCATACGTCAGGCGAACCTGTGTCTCTTTCAGATCTGTTTTATATGTCTGCACATAAATATTGCTTTCTTTCGCCTCTTCGCTGCTTGTAATATAATCCTGTGCTGTTCCGGTGTAAGTATCGCCGTCTTTTACCGCACGGTCAAGGGTGATCATATTATCCTCAAATGTAGCACTTAACATATAGATTCCTGACTGTTCATAAGTTTTGATCACCTTATCTTTACTACTTGTAATCTCCACTTTATACATCGGAATGACCTGGGCTCCTGACAGTGTTGTTCCGACTTCTTCCGTTTTTGCAACACCGTAGACAAAATCACCATCCATGAAGCCAAGTGGTTTGATACACTCGCCATCTTTGCAAGTCACTTCATATTCTTGATCAGTCTCCAGATTCATAACTGTCACAGACTTGGACTTCGAAGGATCTTCTTTCTCATAAGCTACCAGATGTCCATCTTCGCTTGCAACATACTGATCTTCATTCAGTCCTGTCGCAAGCTCCTTTTTCGTACCTTTATTCATATCCATTTTGTAGAGTACGTCATCTGCAATCGTATACAGACAGCCATTTTCTACATTATAGTAGACCAGTCCGCCCACTTCTTCCTGGGCACGGTCATAAGCCTTGTCACTGGATACGAATAATTTTTCCTCAACAGAATTCTGTTCAATATTATAATAGTAGACTGCTGATCCAGTCTCACCTTCATGGCTGCCCCGGTTCATGTATCCGCATACGGCAAATGTTGTATTTCCCTTTTCGTCTACATTTAAAATCTTAATATCATGCTGCATCAGCATATTCCGGATATCCGTATTCTCCGCATCTGCAAAGCTGAACACAAGAGAAACTTCATCTCGGTCACGATTATAATTCCATAGTTCTCCCGCCTGCACAAATGACACAACGGTTCCGTTTTTATTTACCATGTAGACCGGATTCTTGTCTGTGATGCCAAGAAGTACACCTTTTTCATTCAACACCTTCTTCGTCGCATCAAATATCTGGTCCATCGTCCGGTCATAATCTAACAGATATGTCTTCTGACTTCCGGAAATGTAACGCACACGGAAATATTCCCGCACCTGGTATTCGTCTTGCTCATTTTCCTCACCAGTACAGTTCACACGATATTCCAGCTCCACTGCCATATATGTGCTGTTCAACTCTTTAATCGTCCAACGCTCACTTCCATCAACCTTCGGGGCCAGATCTCCCCATGTTACATGCGTGTAATCTGAGTGGATCGTCACATGCTGTAATGTCGTGTTGTCTCCTTCATCACTGGGCTCAATCGCCGTTCCAATTCCAACACCTTCCGCTTTCGCCAGTGCATTTTCATGGAAACTTTGTACATAATCCAGGCTTGGCGCCGCATTTAACTTGGCTCCGTCCACGATTCTCGTATAATAATACATGTCGTGATTGTCCATATGCAGCGTGATCTGAAGCATACGCTCCTCAGACAAAATATTTTCACCATCGACATTTCCTACTTCCAGCGTTGCATTCTCTCCTGGCTTCTTCACCTTTTGTTCCAACAGCTTTTCTTTGCCATCGATCGAATAAACCGTATAGTCCAGGCTGTCGATCACATTTTCATAAGCTTTAATGGTGACCTGAAGCTGGCCATTGCTGACCGGTGTGATGGAATCACGTACGCCTGTCAAATCCATCTCATTCTTATATCCGGGCAGGTCATTGAGCGAATAACCGTTATAAGAAAACGCAATCTGGGGACGTGTTGCTGCCCCCATATCTGTCGTCATGTTACTGTTCTTTTTATTTGTCACATAGCCAAATATGACCACCGCAGCAAGAAATACCAGAACCAGTACCCCTGCGTGGATCACGCGATTTTTCCATTTCATTTAAAGCTCCCCTTTTTCGTCTAGCAGTCTCCCCAGTGTCGGTGTCACGCGAAGAAATGTCTCGCATGCGCGGATGCTCTCTTCATTGTCTGCCCGACGACCTGTTTTCACCGCACGAAGCAGAATATTTTTCGGTGTATGTTCCATGTCAATAAATTCCAGAACCTGCACGTCGTATCCCTCCCTCTTTAGATACTCCGCACGTAATCCATCTGTCACAAGCGCCGCCATACGTTCTTTCAAAAGTCCATAATTCATGATCGGCGAAAGCACATCGTTCTTCATCTGCCGGTTCAGTTCATGCTGGCAGCAAGGCACCGATAAAATAACCTTCGCATTCCAGCCAATTGCTTTTGCCAGCGCAAAATCCGTTGCTGTATCACAGGCATGAAGTGTCACAACCATATCTACTTCCTCCGCGCCCGTATAGTCTGCAATATTTCCCTCCAGAAACGTCAGCTTATCATACTGATACTTCTTCGCCAGCTCGTTACATTTCCGGATTACATCCGTCTTCAGATCCAGACCGATGATCCGGATGTCATAAGATTTCAGCTCATGAAGATAATAATACATAGCAAATGTAAGATAAGACTTTCCACAGCCAAAATCCAGAATTGTAAGCTCTCTTCCAGAATCAAGCTGTGGTAAAATATCCTCGATAAATTCCAGGAACCGGTTGATCTGCCGGAACTTGTCGAACCTTGCATGCACAATCTTTCCTTCCTCCGTCATAACACCAAGATCCTGTAAAAACGGAACCGGTACACCTTCCTGCAGGATATATTGTTTCTTCCGGTTATGATTCAGATCCAGCGGGCGCATCTTTGCTTTCTTCTGCTTCTTCTTAATCGTAACCTTTCCCTTCTTGCTGATAAGCACTGAAAATTCCGCATCCGCCGTCACAAGCTGCATCTGCTTCATATTCTCCATAGACTCCAGCATCTTTTCGCACGCCTCATCCGCACTTAAATTCTCATGAAATGCCTGATTCCCACGAAACGTCTCCATCTGATAGACCCTTGTATCTTTCATGAGCACCGGGCGCACCTTAACCTTTGCCGAGAGCTTCTCATCTCTCGGATTACTCAAAACCGCCGATATAAAATTGTCATTTAAATTTTGTTCTAATATATTTTTTAATTCATTCATAGTAGTAATATTGTACTAGCGGTACGGGAAAAAGTCAATTTGGGACAGGGTAAAAGTTGATTGGGGACAAGGCAAATTAAAGTTAGGGACGTAGTACTTTGGCGAAATGCTACGTCCCTAACTAAAAATTTATCAATCTATTTTATCAAATATAATCACGACTTTGAATAGATCACCGTCCAGATACAAATCAAATGTTCCACCCATCATTGTGGTCAATGTCTTCGCAATAGACAATCCAAGTCCGCTTCCTTCGGTACTTCGTGACAGGTCGCCGCGGATGAATCGTTCAGTCAGTTCTTCTGCCGAGGAAATGTTAAGTGGCTGCTCAGATATGTTTTTCAGACTGAAGATTACTTTTCCGTCCAGTGTCTGCAGATCTGCATAGATGCGTGTTCCTTCCATAGCATATTTTGCAGCATTATTATAAATATTTGCAAGCACGCGCCACATTCTTCTTCCGTCTACCCGAACAATCGCATCTTCTTCCGGGAAATTCATGATCTGTGTCAGATTTCTGGCCTGGAATTTTTCTTCAAATTCTCCGCTCGTCTGCTGGATGAGTTCTATCATATTAATATTCATAAACTCGAGAGAAATATTACCTGAGCTGACTTTCGATGCCTCTACAACATCTTCTGTCAAAGTCTTCAGTCTCTGAGATTTTTCTTCCAGAACTTCAATATATCTTTGAATCTTCGGATCATCAAATTTTTCTTGTTTCAAGAGATTTACATAATTAATAATGGAGGTCAGCGGCGTCTTGATATCGTGAGATACATTTGTAATCAGATCTGTCTTTAACCGCTCACTTTTCATATTCTTCTCGACTGCCGCATCAAGTCCGCTTCCGATAGAATTGACTTGTTCTGCAATCTTGCGTTGTTCTCCATGTATATCTTCGAGATCAATCTTGTAATCCAGCTCACCTTCACTGATTTTCTCAATACCTTCTTTAATTTTCTGTCGTCCGACTGCCCAGTTGACAAGGATTACAAATCCTGCTGTCTGCACAATGAAAATCACGAATGACCAAAATGCACTTGGCCAGCCTGATGCCAGATATGCCACCCAATGTACTGCTGCATACGCAAGATATAAAACAATTATTTTTGCTATGTGTCTGGCATTTCGAATCAATAATTTCACAAACTCTACGACACTGTACAGAAAACTGTTCTTCCATGCAATTCCTGCTTTTATTCTTCTGGCCAGACTCAAAATACCAACGAGAAACATATTACATGTATAGACTGCAAGTCCTCCGAATCCAATCATTCCAAAAAATGTTTCGTAAGAAAGAATACCATTTCTTACTGCAAATGTTTTCTGGGAGATAATTCCCGCAGCTCCCATGAAAAGCACAGTCAATAGTGACGGTACGAACCATGCAAATATAACTGCTGCAGCTCCGACTTCTGTCTTACATCTGTCAAATTTATATAGATGCAGTTCTCCATCTCTTTCCGTTCGACCTGCGATTACAACAAGCCATACTACACTGGCAAAAAATATTAAAAACGCCAAAATCATTCCTGCACTGACTCCTCGGACAAACGGACTATACTTTTCATAAAAATGTGCATTTTTATAATAACTATCTTTCACAGGATACTTCGTATCCACACCTGTCATAAACACAAACTCTCCTTTATCTACATTACTCAGATAAACGGTCTGTGACTGCCATAGTTCTGCATCTGCTTCCTGAATATTCGTCTCAAACTCTGACAGTTTTGATTTTATTATGACATATTTCCCCATCTTACGAACACTTTTAGCAACATCATTAATATTATTTTCCTGCCCAAGCTCCTCCCGATTTGTGACAACTTTTCCACTCTTTAAATCTAAATAATAATAGAAAAAATTACTATCTCCTTCTTTATACTGCTCTGTCAGGCTCTCATAATTTGCATAGCGGTCTCCAATCTGATAAATACAGCTTTCCAGCATATTATAAGCTTCATTGAGCCTGCCATTCCAGTTGGAATTCTCATTCACTATCTGCAAGAGATTTTCTGCTTCCAGTGGAGCTGCCTCCTCACGGAATAACACTCCATCATATTTCCAGCAATCTATATAGAGCATAGTTCCCTCTGCATCTTCGATTCCCCGAAAATTCTTTTCCTCTTCCGTCATTTCATTTCTATCTGATATATCCACATTTTCCAGCTCATCTAAGATCTGCTCCGATGTCTCCGCACCTATTCCATCTGTCATTACAAATTTTAATTCACCATTTAACACCTTTTCATTAAAATCATCCTGACTATAGTAATGATAACTTCCATCTGATAATTTACAAACGATCGGAGCCTTCAGATCTTCTGCGTCGTTGCCTTCTAATTCTGCTGAATCTGTAAGTGTATCTCCGACATAACTGGTACTCTCACTGTAGATCAATTTCTGATACCAATTCAACAAATCTCCCAGTCGATACGAAAGACCACTTTCATTCTGACCACTAATCGTCTCACTATTGTTATATACCTGAATATCGACCAGCTTATCCTCGTCAATCTTTCCATCTGTCTCAAACATCTGCTCACTGTCAATGCCGGACATCACTTGATACGCACTATTCATAAGCTCTGTATCAAAGTCATAGGAATCTTCATAGCTCTGCGTAAGTTTTCCTGTTATAAGGTCATCGAAAAGTTCTGCGTAAGACATGATGCTCATAACGCCGAGCATCATCGAAATAACCATAACATTTGCAATTATGATCAACAAAATTCTGGTCTTTTTTTTCTTATGCCATATCTTTTCCATAACGTCTCCCTTCTGTTAACTTTTTTCTTACAGGTCATACACTGACCTGCTTTTACTGCTTCTCGATCTTATACCCTACGCCCCACACGACTTTCAGATATCTTGGTTCTTTCGGGTTGATCTCAATCTTCTCACGGATATGACGAATATGCACTGCCACTGTATTATCAACACCCACCGCATTTTCATTCCAGATATTTTCATATATCTGGTCAATAGAAAATACTTTGCCCTGATGCTTTACAAGCAGCAGCAAAATGTTGTACTCAATCGGGGTAAGCTTCACCGGCTCGCCATCTACTGTCACTTCTTTCAGATCATCGTTGATCGCCAGTCCGCCGACTGTATAGATTGCCTCGTTTTCCTTTATCGCCGTGCTTCCAAGCTGCATATATCTGCGCAAATGTGATTTCACACGGGCAACCAGCTCCAGCGGATTAAATGGTTTCGTTATATAATCATCAGCTCCGATATTAAGTCCCAATATCTTGTCCGCATCCTCGGATTTCGCAGACAGAATAATAATCGGAATATTGTGCTTCTCGCGAATTTTTAAAGTTGCCCTGATTCCGTCCATTCTCGGCATCATGATATCCATGATCAGAAGATCTACACTTTCTTTTTTCAAGATCTCCACTGCCTCGATTCCATCGTAAGCTTCCAGAACCTGATGTCCATCCTGGGTCAGATATATCTCGATTGCCTCTACAATCTCTTTATCATCATCACATACTAATATTTTTGCCATCTCATTTCACCTCTCATATCTACTATACAAGATTAGCAAATAAAATTTAAGACATAGGAATGGATTTCTTAAGAAATGATGAATATTTTCAAGAATAACGTCGAAAAATGTCTAAAATAATGTAAACGAAATCTAAGACCCTTTATTTTCAATAAATTTTGATAAAATATCAAAAGATAAAACTTACTTAGACTTCATAATTTCTAGTTTGTAAAGGGGGAGTTTTCTATGTACACTCACGACATTGACTATGTAATCCGTACCCTTGGAGTAGGTGCTACATATAGGGGATATCGCTATCTAAGTTATGGGATTGAATTATGTCTGACAGACGAGGAATATCTGCTTGCCATCAGTAAACAGCTTTATCCGGAGATTGCCAGAAAGTATAAGACGACAGTCGGAAGTGTTGAACGTGATATCCGCACTGTTATAAGAGTCTGTTGGGAAAATGGTTATGATCAGCTTCAGTCCTACTCGTTCCGGCCATTACATGTCCGTCCAACGGCCGGTGAATTTTTCGACATCCTTGTCGCCTATCTAAGCCGTAACAAACCAGTTCTTCAGGCTGTATGATCCTAAGTAAAAGAAACGGAATTTTATTATCAAAAACAAAGTAAAACCCCGCAAGCTTTGGGCCGCTGCAGGGTTTTATTTTTTTACCGGAGATTAACGATCTTCCATCTTCACATACTCACGGTATGGAGACAACGGCTTATAAGCCGGTCGGATAATCTTATCTACATTCTTGAGCTCTTCCAGTCTGTGGGCGCTCCAGCCTACAATACGGGCCGCCGCAAAAATCGGAGTGTAAAGAGATGCCGGAAGATCCAGCATACTATACACAAGACCACTGTAAAAGTCCACATTTGCATTTACACCTTTATAAATTTTACGCTTTTCGCCGATGACCTGTGGAGCCATGCACTCTACCATGGCATACAGTGCGTACTCTTCTTCCCGTCCTTTTTCTTTCGCAAGCTGCTCTACGAATTGCTTGAAAATCTCCGCACGCGGATCGGATACAGAATAAATCGCATGACCCATGCCATAAATCAGCCCTTTCTGGTCAAATGCTTTCTTATCCAAAAGGTCTTCCAGATACTGATGTACTTCGTCTTCGTCCGTCCAGTCGGAAATTTTTTCCTTCATGTCTGCGAACATCTGCGTTACTTTGATATTGGCACCGCCATGCTTCGGTCCCTTAAGAGATGCCATCGCTGCGGACATTGTAGAGTACGTATCTGTTCCTGAGGACGTAACTACGTGAGTGGTAAATGTTGAGTTATTACCACCGCCGTGATCCATGTGGAGCACCAGTGCCATGTCCAGGATCCTTGCCTCAAGCTTCGTATATTTCTTATCCTCGCGGAGCATCATCAGAATATTCTCAGCTGTGGACAGATTCGGCTGTGGTGCATAAATGTACAAATCTTCTCCCATGCGGAAATTATATGCATGATAACTATAGACCATCAGCATCGGAAACTGGCTGATCAGATTCAGACACTGTCTCAGTACGTTCGAGATGGTCGTATCGTCTGCTTTATCATCGTAGGAATAGAGATTCAGGATTTCTCTGGACAGACTGTTCATCATGTCGCCGCTCGGAGCCTTCATGATAACGTCACGCACAAAATTCGGCGGAAGCGTTCTTCTCTCCACCAGAGTTTCATGGAACATCTCAAGTTCAGAACTATTCGGAAGTTCACCAAATAAAAGCAGATAAGCAATCTCTTCGAATCCAAAATGATCTTCTTTCAAGAAACCGCCAACCAGATCTTTGATATTGTAACCCCTGTAATAAAGATTGCCGGCACATGGAACTTCTTCGCCATTCACAATCTTCTTGGCACAAACATCGGAAATATTGGTCAGTCCTGCAAGCACACCTTTTCCGTTCAGGTCACGGAGCCCTCTTTTTACTTCGTACTTAGTATACAGCTCTTTATCAATGGCATTATTCTTCTCACACAATCCTGCAAAATGCTGAATCTCCGGAGTAATCTCAAATAATGCACGGTCTACGCTTTTATTCACTGTCTTTCCTGCCATAAATCATCTCCCTTTCTTTTCCCACAAGTCGTTGCTAAGCGCAGCAAATTCTTCCAGCGATAATGATTCACCGCGAACACTTTCTCCTTTGCCAAGCTTTGCAATTGCTTCTGTAATCACATCTTTCGGCAAATCAATCTTGTCAGAATTAGACAATCCATTTGCCAGTGTCTTTCTTCTCTGGTTGAAGGATGCTCGGATAATATCAAACATCCACTTCTCATTGTCCACTTTCACCGGAGGAGCCGCATGTCTTGTAAGACGAATGACTGCGGAACCAACCTTCGGTCTTGGCATAAAGCAGTTCGGAGGTACATTTGCCACTATATACGGATCTGCATAGTACTGGACAGCCAGTGACAATGCTCCGTAATCCTTGTTTCCCGGTCCGGTCTGCATACGGTCTGCAACTTCCTTCTGCACCATGACCGTAATACTTTCAACCGGAACATTTCCTTCGAACAGCCCCATAATGATCGGAGTCGTAATGTAATATGGAAGATTCGCAACCACCTTCACCGGACGTCCGCCGTTCTCCTTCTCCACAAGACCACGGATATCTACTTTCAGAACATCATCATTGATCACCATGACATTGTCATACTCGCTGAGGGTATCTTCCAAAATCGGGATCAGATTCTTATCAATCTCCACGGCAGCTACCTTTCCTGCCGCCTCAGCCAGATATTGGGTCATGGTACCGATTCCCGGTCCAATCTCCAGAACCATGTCATCTTTTGTAATTCCGGCCGCACTGATGATCTTCTCAAGCACATGCGTGTCAATCAGGAAATTCTGTCCGAATTTCTTCTGAAAATTAAAATGATACTTTTGCAATATTTCAATTGTATTTTGTGGATTTCCAAGTGTTGGTTTACTCATACTTCTTTCTATTACTCCTTCATTCCATCAAACCATAAGCCAGATGAACAAACAGCAATTTATGTTCATTTGGCTCAAGTGCCGGTACTGGAAGGATTGTCCTCCTCGTACCGGCACTGTTGCCATTAAAGATATTATACACTATGTCGATAAAAAATGTTATTAAGATTGTATGAAATTTCCGACATATCACTTCACATATTTTTAATTTATGATACTGCCAGCAGCTGTTCAAGAATGCCTCGGCATTCTTGCTGCGAGGTGCGCGTCATGCAATTGCATGACATACTTCTACTGCGCACCTCTGCAAGTCTACACTCCGTTTCGGTCGGCGCAAAACCATTGTCCACCGGACAATGTGCGCCCTGCCGGAGGCTATATCCGCTGGGAGTCATCTCCCAGCTGATATACCTGCTTCGCATTTATCTCAGTCTGTATAAGAACCTCCTCCACAGAAATTCCTTTCAGCCGGGCGATCTCCTCTGCCACATACTGGATATATGCAGATTCATTTCGCTTGCCGCGGTTCGGCTCCGGTGCCAGGTACGGGCAATCCGTTTCCAGTACAATCGATGTCAGTGGTATTGCTTCCACGACACTTTTTAGTTTCTTTCCATTTTTAAAAGTGACGACACCACCGACTCCGATATAATATCCCAGTTTCACATACTCAGCCGCCAGCTCTTTTGAACCGGAAAAACAGTGGATAATTCCGGTCAGATCCGATGCGTGCTCCTTTATAATACGAAATGTATCTTCCGACGCATCACGACTGTGGATATTTACCGGAAGCCCGACCTTTCTCGCCAGATCAAGCTGTCTGATGAACCACTTCTGTTGAACCTCTCTCGGCTCCACATCCCAGTGGTAATCAAGACCAATCTCACCGACAGCAACCACCTTCGGATCGTGACACATTTCCTCCAGACGTGTCAGCGCATCATCGTTCAACTCGCCGACCTCGTCCGGATGGACACCGACAGCCGCATAAACTGCCGGATACTGATGTGCCAGCGCAAGTGCATTTTCACTTGTCTGCATAGAAGCACCCACCGTCACAATTGCTTTCAGCCCACGCTCCTTTAAGTTCGTCAGCAACATTTCCCGGTCCACATCGAACTGTTCGTCATCGTAATGTCCATGTGTATCGATAATCATATTACAGAATCTCTTTTCTGAGCTGCTCTGGTGTCTTCATAGATAATAATGCAGGCGCGATATCAAATACACTTCTTGCTCCGTTCTCGCCCTTCTGATTCAGGCGGTAAGCTGCTCTTGCATAAGCAATCAGAACGCTCGCTGTGAACTCTGGATTAGAATCCAGTTTCAGAGAATACTCAATCACATGCTTGTTGCCCTCTTCTCCAGTTTCACCTGTGCGGATCACGAATCCACCATGAGGCATCTTGCTGTGGTCTCTCTTCAGCTCTTCCTCAGAAATAAAATGAACGGTCGTGTTGTATTCATCAAAATAATTCGGCATAGTCTTGATCGCATTTTCAATCTCAGCTTTGTTGGCACCCTCTTGCGCTACAACATAGCACTCACGCGTATGTTTGTCTCTTGTAGTCAGCTTTGGCTCACTTCCACTTCTCACCTGATCAACAGCCTCGTCAACAGGAACTGTATACTGGATCGCATTCTTCACACCCGGGATACGGCGGATAGCATCAGAATGTCCCTGGCTTACACCCTTGCCCCAGAATGTATATGTGCTTCCCTGGACAAGAATAGACTCCGCATAGAGACGGTTCAAAGAGAACATTCCCGGATCCCAGCCAACAGAAATAATACTGATATTATTTCCCTCTTTTGCAGCTTTGTCCACATTTGCAAAATACTCTGGGATCTTGGCATGTGTATCAAAACTGTCAATTGTGTTAAAATTCGCTGCAATCTCTGGACCCATGACCGGAAGATCCGTTGCAGAACCACCGCACAGAACCATTACATCCACGTCACCCTTCATAGATAACATATCATCCATGTGCACTACTTTCGCACCCTCAGTCGCAACTTTGACAGACGCAGGATCTCTTCTTGTAAAAACTGCCGCTAGCTCCATGTCCTCATTTCTCTTAATTGCCTGCTCAACGCCACGGCCAATATTACCATAACCTACAATACCAATTCTAATCTTACTCATATTTCCTCCTTTGGGGACGGGGTTTTTTCAAAAAAACCCCGTCCCCAATTAAATTGTGTAATTATTTAAACTGCCTTTTTCCGCTTCTTACAGCGATTGTTAACCTGTCCCTTTTTGAATTGTGCTTCATCGTACACAAAATTTTTAAGTTCTGTATATTAGCAAATCTCTGCTCCTGCCGGCATTGCTTTTTCCGGTGTCATCAGGGCCAGATTTCCTTCTGCATCTTCTGCGCACAGAAGCATTCCTTCTGAAAGTACTCCTGCAAGTTTTGCCGGCTTCAGGTTCACAAGTACCATAACTTTCTTGCCGACCATTTCTTCTGGTGTATAGTGTTTGCGGATTCCGGATACAATCTGTTTTACCTGACTTCCGATTTTTACCTGTGAGCACAGTAATTTCTTAGATTTCGGGACTGCCTCGCATGAGATGATCTCACCTACCTGGAACTGCATTTTTCCGAAGTCGTCAAATGTAATTTCTGGTTTTGCATCAATATCGATTACTGTCTCTTCTTCACCATCTGCCTGATTCTCTTTCTCTTCTGCTGTCATCTGTGGATGAAGTTCTTCTACTTTCTTCATTACTTCTTCTACGTCTAATCTTGCGAAAAGAATTTCCGGCTTTTCTGTCACTTTTCCGTCACCAAGTTGTGCAAGAATCTTCTCAGATGTTTCTGGCATGAAGGACTCCAGAAGTCTTGCGCCTGTTTTGATGCTCTCGATCAGATTATAGAGCACTGTCTCCAGACGGTCTTTCTTAGCCTCTTCTTTTGCAAGTGCCCACGGCATTGTCTCGTCGATGTATTTGTTGCAGCGTTTGAAGAGTACGAAAATCTCTGTGATCGCATCTGCCACACGCAGCTCGTCCATCTTAGCTTCCACTCTTTTTGGCGTATCCTCTGTGATTGCTTTCAGATCCGCATCAACTGCTTTGTCTTCTTCTGTCTCAGCAACACCTTTATTCGTCACCGTTCCGCCAAAGTATTTATTTGTCATAGAAATGGTTCTGTTGACCAGATTTCCAAGTGTATTTGCCAGATCGGAATTCATACGCTCTACCATAAGCTCCCAGGAAATAACTCCGTCATTCTCAAATGGCATCTCATGAAGTACGAAGTAACGTACTGCGTCAACTCCGAAGAAATCTACCAATTCATCAGCATACAATACATTTCCCTTGGATTTACTCATCTTACCATCGCCCTGCAGAAGCCATGGATGTCCAAATACTTGTTTTGGAAGTGGAAGATCCAGTGCCATCAGGAAGATTGGCCAGTAAATAGTGTGGAAACGGATAATATCCTTTCCGATCAAATGTAAATCTGCAGGCCAGTTTTTCTTGAACTGCTCTGTGCTGTTTCCATCACAATCATATCCGATTCCTGTGATGTAGTTTGTCAAGGCATCCAGCCATACATACACAACATGCTTTGGATCAAAGTCAACCGGAATTCCCCATGTGAAGGATGTTCTGGACACGCACAGATCCTGAAGACCTGGAAGAAGGAAATTGTTCATCATCTCATTTTTACGAGATACAGGCTGAATAAATTCCGGATGCGTGTTGATATAATCGATCAGACGGTCAGCGTATTTGCTCATTCTGAAGAAATATGCTTCTTCCTTCGCTGGTTTACATTCGCGTCCACAATCCGGACATTTTCCGTCTACTAACTGAGACTCTGTCCAAAAGGACTCACAAGGAGTACAGTACATTCCCTCGTATGAACTCTTATAAATGTCTCCCTGATCATACAGTCTTTTGAAAATTTTCTTGACCTGTGCTTCATGATCCTCATCAGTCGTACGGATAAATTTATCATAGGAAGTATTCATTAAATCCCAGATTTTCTTAATCTCTCCCGCTGCATTGTCAACGAACTGTTTTGGTGTAATACCTGCCTCGTCCGCTTTCAGTTCAATTTTCTGACCATGTTCGTCAGTTCCTGTCTGGAAAAATACATCGTATCCCTGACTTCTTTTGTATCTTGCAATTGCATCTGCAAGAACGACCTCATAAGTATTACCAATATGCGGTTTGCCTGATGCATAAGCAATCGCTGTAGTAATATAATACTTTCCTTTGTTGCATTTCTCACACATATTCTTCTCTCCTTCTATAATCTTAATTTTTCATTATTTAATGATAATTTTTTTCACATCCTGCCGGTGGCTTTTTGTATAGGTAGGAAATGCAATTTCCTACCTATACAAAAAAACCGCCTTCTCATACTGAGAAGGCGGGATATTCCGCGTTACCACTTCTTTTCGCTCTATCCTCACGGATCAGAACCTCATCGAGTGCCATCTACACTCTTTCGCTGTAATGGGCGAATCCCATTAAGTGCTAAATTCCTGACCTGTCTGCCACTCTTCACACTCACTGCTCCAAAGCCATCTTCCGCTTGTTCCAATCCGCCCTTCTCAGCTTAACCGGGGCTTCTCTGTAGAATCTTTCCAACCGTACTCTCTTTTTCCACGCATTTTCTGTTTCATTTTCAATATTCAGCAATTTCCATAAATCATCCTGGCTATCTTATGAATATTTACATCTCTTTTATATAGATATAAAAGAATTTCAACGTAAAAATCGTAGCACAGTAAGGACTGGCATGTCAAGCCTTTTATATAGCTTTCCTATGGCCAGCTATTAATACCCTGCCATTAATACCCTGCCATTAATACCCCGGCTATTAAATACTTTGTTTTGTCTAATTTATTCGCCTGGGAACATAGTTGCTTCCAGTGTCTCCATCTCCGATTCTTCGATTCCGTATGCCCCATCCTTGTCCGCTGTTACATGAACTTCCAATGTCGTCTCATCACCGTAAGAGTTTGCTTCAATCGCACGGTTCAGGCTCTCAACTAAAATATCCATAAGCACATCTGTCTGTGTCGGATCTTTTCCCTGATCTGCATACTCTGTTGCAATATCATTTACATAATTGGAAGAATTACTGAATACATCTGATGGCTTGATCACTACAGTTACTACATAGCTGTCATCATCCTGTTTCTTGGCATCTTTTACTGTGAAATCTGCCAGATCATAGGCCTTATCAGCTACCTCTATGTATTTATCCATCATCTCATCACTAACGTCCATTCCTGAAAATGCGCTCTCGATCTGAGTTCTCATACCTTCTGTCACTTCTTTTTTCGCATCACTCTCAGAAATTCCACGGTATTCGGCATATTTATCATACTGTGCATGATAATTTGCATCTAATACCGATTTTGTGTATCCTGCTGCATCAAAATCTTTGCCACATGCAGTCAGCCCCATACACATCAGTACCGCCATCCCCAAAGCCAATACTCTTTTCATTCTCTTCATACCTTTTTCCTCCTCGTTTTGATTTTTTTCAAATCTACTCTATGCTCAGTCTAACATACCCCTATAAAACCCGCAACTACTTAAACCTCTTTTTTATCCTCTCATATGAACCTCTTTTTTATCCTCTCACTACTTAAACCTCTCTTTTATCCTCTCAGGAACATCATGCTCTCTTCCGTAAGTTCCAGATAATCCGGCATTCCTTTCTCTCCGATTTTTTCCAGCTTTTCTCTCTGAAGAAACCAGCAGATCGTCTGTTTATTCTGATTTTCTTCCCCCTCCGGGTAAAGGTAATAATTTCTTTCGAAAGGAAGTGCTGCCTCACTTTCAACATTTATCTTCAGACAGTTCTCCTTTCGCTTTCCCCACACTGGCACAAAATCATGAGCCCGATACCCAAACCAGGTTGCCTGTTCATCAATCTCCTGATTCGTATGTAATGTAATTCCCCAGTCAAGGATCTCTGCCGTATGTACATCTACACGTTTTATTCTGGAAAAGTTCTTACAGCCGGTCAGTTTTGCAGCCTCTTTATATACAGGCTTCGCAAATATTTCTTTCGTTTCTCCATAAATGACCGGTTTCCCCTGATCCATGATCAACAGTTCCTCGCTGAAACGATAAATTTCGTCTCTGCTGTGCGATACCATAATAACAGTTCCTTCATAATCTTTCAGCATCTCGATCAGTTCCTGCTGAAGCCGGTCTTTTAAAAATACGTCCAATGCGGAAAATGGCTCATCCAACAGAATGACATCCGGCTCATACGCCATGATCCTCGCCAGTGCAACTCTTTGCTGCTGCCCACCGGAAAGCTGTCCCGGCAACCGGTCAGCAAGTCCTGTCAGCTCAAATTTTTCAATCATTTCCTGTACTTTTTTTTGCTTTTCTTCCTTGCTGCCTTTCAGACCTGCCGCAATATTTTTTTCAACTGTCATAGTTGGAAACAACGCATAATTCTGAAAGAGGTAGCCGACATTTCTTTTCTGTGGTTTTAAATCCACTTTATTGGCCGAATCAAGCAGCACCTTATCATCAATCTGTATCATTCCAAAATCCGGTGTCTCAATCCCCGCGATACTCTTAAGCGTCATGCTTTTTCCACAACCAGATGCTCCCAGAATCCCGATTCGTTTCGATTCTGTCTGAAAATGTATATCAAGACTGAATTCTCCCAGTTTTCTCTTAATATCTACTTTAATTCCCATTCTTTATCCTTCCCGCATCTTTCCACAATTTCCCGTACAATCCCATGCATTCACCATCCACAATTTCTTTTTGTCGTATGCTTGGCAACTCAAACAACATACTGAAGATGCAGTATGTTGTTTAACCGGATCTACCAGCGTTTGATATTCTTCATCTTTGTGCCGGATATAAAATTCATGGAAAAGATTACAAGAAATGCGATGAGCATAACGATCGCTACCCATACTCCCGCTGTTGCATAATCCCCATCCTGAATGACCATAGCAATTTTCTGAGAAATCGTTCCCGTCTTTCCGGGAATATTTCCAGCCAGCATAGATGTTGCTCCGTACTCTCCAAGGGCTCTTGCAAATGTAAGAATAGTTCCGGATGCAATTCCAGGTCCTGCACTTGGAATCACAACTTTCCAGAAAATCCGGATGTCAGACATACCAAGTGTGCGCCCTGCATAAATCAGATTGACATCTAACTGTTCAAAAGCAGCTCTTGCATTACGATACATTAGCGGAAATGCGATAACGGTTGCTGCAATAATACAACCAAGCCATGACTGCACGACCTTAATATCAAATGTCTCATACAAAAAAATTCCAAATGGTCTTCTTTTACTAAAGATCAAAAGCAGGAAGAAACCTGCGACAGTCGGTGGCAGTACCATCGGCAGTGTCAGTATTCCATCAATGACCGCCTTCTTGCCCGGTGTTGTCTTTACCACTTTTCTCGCCGCATAAATTCCTAAAAAGAATGATATAAAAGTCGCCATGATTCCTGTTTTTAATGATATAAAAAGCGGGCTCCAGTCCAGATTTTTAATAATCGATTCCATTGCATCCATCTATATTCCTCCTCCGACTTCAAGAATGTCCCTGCCCTGTTTTGAGACAGGAACGGGACTTTTTTTGCTTTTTTAATTCCCAGTCAACTTTTTGCTGGCTTAGGAAAGATATTCCTTACTCTACATCTGTATCGAAGTAGTATTTCTGGAAAATTGTTTTTGCTTTATCAGATGTTACAAAATCGATGAAATCTTTTGCTGCTGAGACTTCTGCATCACTTGCTTCGTCATTTTTAACCTGAGCGATCGGGTAGATTACATTTCCTGTAAGATCATAGCTTACTGTCTGAAGGATATTAAGCTCATCCTCATATCCATATGTATCAGAATAGTATGTTGTACCAACTTCACAAGATCCCTCTACAACTGCTGCCAATACTTTACTTACGTTATCCTGCTCGCTGATTTCAACTCCGCCAAGTGCCTCAGATACTGTCTCTGTAGGAATTGTGGATACATCATCAACTTTATCAAGGATTCCAAGGTTTACAAGTGCCTGTCTTGAATATTTTCCAACCGGTACGCTTCCACCTGCAAGAGCGATGCTGGAAGCATCTTTTAAAGTCTCAAGTCCGATAACCTTTGTTCCACTGTCTTTACGTGTTACAACTACGACCTGGTTGTTTACAACATTCTTACGTGTTCCGTCAACTACAAGTCCGTCTGTCTTCTCCAGCTGATCCATCTGTTTCTGAGCTGCTGAAAAGAATACATCACACGCATATCCTTCCTCGATCTGTGTAAGCAGTGTTCCTGAACTATCTGCATTAAATGTAATCTTCACATTTGGATGGTCTTTCTGATACTCTGTTGCGACTTCATCCATAACTTTGCTCAAGCTGGCGGCAATAAATACCTGAAGCTCTACATCCTCTGCATCATCAGCCTTCGCCTCTGTTTTTGTCTCCTCTTTTTTGTCATCTTTGCTGTCGGATTTACTTCCGCATGCTACAAGTCCTAATACCATAGACATTGCAAGTAATGTTGCTAATACTCTTTTTTTCATCTCGTTTCTCCCTCTTTTGGATTAGCATAATGACTGTTTTTGAAAATGCGATTCGTTTTACAAAAGCAATCGGTGTATAAATAATATAGCGGTCGTTTATACGTGTTTACACATTTTCATGTCTGCTCTCACATGCAACCGCTATTATTATCCTCTCTGATATCATGAATTATCAGCTATTTCCACATTCACCATCTGTGCCACGCAAAATTCCAAGTCCATGTCCCAGATGTGGCAATACATACTCCAGACTCTCTTTTACAGCCTTCGGGCTTCCCGGAAGATTAACGATCAACGTCTTTTTTCGAATTCCGGATACAGCCCGGCTAAGCATTGCTCGTCCGGTAATAGAAAGTGAATACTGACGGATCGCATCTGCAATTCCCATCGCCATGCGGTCACAGACTGCCTGTGTTGCCTCTGGTGTCACATCTCTTTCTGCAAATCCGGTCCCACCTGTCGTAAAGATCACATTGACCTGTCTCTGGTCTGCCAGTCTCATAAGCTGATGCTTCAAAGGCTGCTCTCCGTCCGGAAGCAGTAAGGTCTCTATCACATCATATCCTTCCTTCACAAGCATCTCCTGAATCAATGGACCACTCTTATCCTCTCGCTCTCCTGCAGCACCTTTATCACTCAAAGTAATAATCGCCGCCGTAAACGGACGATCTTTTTCTAATGGAAGCATTGTGATCTCATCACCAGCCTTAATCTCGCCACCTTTCAGAACCCTTGTGAACACACCTTCTCTTGGCATGATACAATCACCCATAACCTTGTAGATCGCACAGTGGCTATGGCATTCTTTTCCAATCTGCGTCAATTCCAAAATTGCTTCTCCAATCTGAAATTTCGTTCCTACCGGGACTTTACTCAGATCAAACCCTTCCACAACAAGATTCTCTCCGAATGCCCCAAAGTCTACGTCCGCACCTTTCTCTCGAAATGCTTCAATCTTTTCAAATGAAAGCATACTCACCTGACGGTGCCATTTCCCCACATGGGCATCTCCCTCAATTCCCCATTCTTCCACAAGTCTTGCAGACTCAATTGGTTTTTTCTGGGTTCCTTTTTTCTCACTAATACAAATTGCTAATATCTTTCCCACAGCTCTATCCCCCAATTTGACTCATTTTCTTATCTTCCGTAATTTCACTTAAATTTTCAAAACGGTGGCTTTTTGGCTTTAACTGAATTGCCTCCGTGATTGCCTGATACAAATATTCCAATATTTCTTGATCTGCCATTGTCGTCCCGCATCTCTGCGACTTTTCATGCCTGTCAATAATATCCTTCAGCTCCACGCCTTTTCCATAGCACAGACAAGGTTTTAAACACCCTTGCGCCGTCATGCGTATCCGGTTACAATACTGACAGAATTTTCCATGAAGTGCACTGATAAATCCTACACTTCCCTGACCTCCCGGAAGCTTCACATAAACTGCCGGTCCATTTCCATGAATCTGTCGATCTTCCTGAATATCAGGATATTGTTTCTTTAACTCTTCCAAAATGTCTTCATTGTAAATCGTCTCAAACTTTTTTCCAAGCCCAATCGGCATCATCTCAATAAAACGTACATCCAGCTTTTTCTCCAGCGTCAATCTTGCAAGTGCCAGAAATTCATCCTCATTCATGCCTTTTTGAAGTACACTGTTGATTTTCACCGGGATTCCGGCATCTACTGCCTGATCCACACTTTCCAGCACCCTGAAAAGTTCGTCCCGTCCGGTAATTACCTGATAACGTTCCCGGTCCAGTGTATCCAGACTAATATTCACCGCATCCAGCCCATTTTTCAATAGTTCTGGCAAATATTTGAACAGCAGGACACCATTCGTAGTCATTGTTACCTGCTCTACTCCCGGAATCTTCTTAATCTTTCCAATCAATTCCGGACACCCCAGTCTTACCAGCGGTTCTCCTCCTGTAATTTTGAATTTACGGATTCCGGCCTTTGCAGCCGCCTGACAGACCATCTCAATTTCTTCGTAAGAAAGAATGTTCTTCATCGAAACTAATTCTACTCCTTCCGGCATACAATACCGACACCGGAGATTACACCGATCCGTAATGGAAATTCTCATATAATCTATTATTCTTCCATACTGATCCTTCATAAATCTTTAAACTTCCTCCAACAATACCTTTACTTTACCACCACACACCATGCCTTCTTCCTCGGCATCTTCACCAGTCATATCCACATGCACGATTTGTGGCGCTTTTGCGCATCCTCGCAGTATTAATAACGCTTTGCTGACAATCGCGGCTTCAATACAGCCGCCCCCAATAGTGTCTACACATCGTCCGTCTTCCATTATCAACATCTTCGTTCCAATACTTCTTGGCGCACTTCCTTTTCGTTCGACTATCGTCGCCAATATCTTTTTCTGATCCTCACATTTCACGATTGCATCCCGGATTTCATTCGAATAACCGGCTCCTCGTTTATCCTGATTCTTGACCTGTATAATTTCTGCCATAATGGATATTGCGATTTCTTCCGGTGTCTCCGCCTTTATATCCAGGCCAATCGGAGAATGTAACTGACTGATCACCTGTGGATCGGCTCCATTTTCAAGGACACTATGTTTTACCTGTGCCACTCTTCTGCGGCTTCCCATCATTCCAATGTACGCATGTGGTTTTCTTACAATACTTTCCAGACAGATCCGATCATACACATGTCCGCGGGTAACGATTACAAAAAACGTATCTGAATCACCGGGAATCTGTTCCAGTCCCGCTTCAAATGTATCACAAATAACTTTGTCTGCTCCTGCTCTTCTGGCGTTATCTGCAAATTTCGGTCTGTCTTCCAGTACTGTTACATAACATCCAATCTGTCTTCCAAGCTGAATAATCGGCATGGAAACATGTCCCCCACCACAGATCACGATTTTCTTCTGTCCACCTATAACTTCACCAAATATTTTTTCGCCATCAACAAGCGCTATACCATTTACTTCTAACTGCTCTATCTGCTGGTCATGCTGTTCTAAAAATCCCCCTGCAACAGATGCCCATACCAGCTTTCCATTCGATACAAGCGCTTTTTCCCCAAATGCCTCTCCTGTCAGTCCTGTCAAAACGATATTTTTACTCTCCGGCTGCAGTTGTTTTAATTTTTGTAAGAATTCCCACATCTGCACTCACCTACTTTCCAAATCCGCAATTCGGGAAAGTACAGACCGGACAATTCAAGCATAAGCCGCCTTCTCCCAGTGTATCAACATCTGCTTTTTTCAGAATCTCTCCAGCCACGATCCGTGGCAGAACCAAATCAAAAATAGTCCGTTTCGCATACATAACGCATCCCGGAAGACCAATGACTGGTCTTTTTTTCTCTCCATAGTAGGACAGCAAGAACATGGCTCCCGGAAGTACAGGTGCTCCGTAAGTTACGATCTCAGCACCTGTATTCTTAATCGCAAGCGGAGTACGGTCATCTGGATCCACACTCATTCCGCCTGTACAAAGTACCATATCCACCCCTTCATCCAAAAATTTCTGAATAGCCGCTGTAATATGTTCATGGTTATCATCACTTACTACATGCCCGACGACCTCTGCTCCATATTCTTTCAATTTTTCGATAATGACCGGTGTGAATGTATCTTTGATCCTTCCGTAAAATACTTCGTTTCCAGTATTTACAATTGCAGCTTTCATCTTTTTAAATGGAATCAGCTCAAAAATCGGTTCTTCACCAGCTGCTTTTTTTGCACGCTCCATTTTTTCTTTTTCAATAACAAGAGGAATAATCCTTGTCCCGGCAATCTTATCGCCCTTTTTTACCGGAAAGTTTCCATGACGACAGGCAATCATCATTTCACCCAGCGCATTTACTGCATTCAATCGCTCTGTATCAACCTTTAAAAGACCGTCACACTCCGCGATCAGTTCAATTTTTCCTTCTTTGATTTCCGATGGGATCATGTGCTCATTTGCACACATATCATACAAGATCTTAGCCGCATCATTTTCATGAAGCATATTCTCATTATTCTCCCAAATGTAAATGTGATCTTTTCCCACACTTAAAAGTACAGGTATGTCTTCCTCTGTAATAATATGGCCTTTTCGAAATACGGCATCCTTCGTAACGCCTTTGATAATTTGTGTGATGTCATGGCACAATACCTGCCCCACTGCATCTTCCGTTCGCATTAATTTCATTGTATCCATTCCCTTCGAATATTTTTTCAAAACTATTCGCAGTTTAAAAAAATATTTTTATAACATTTCTCAGTTATTTTAATATCAATTTTTTTGATATTAAAATAGGGATTTTTCACCTTTTATCTAAGGTAAACAAAATCCCCTATAATTTCGCTCAAATTTATATAATATATTATAACAAAACAGGTTTTTTTGTCAACCAATTCGTCATATTCTTCAGTCATTCAAAATTCACAAATTCTTTTATCCTGTCCCTCGCATCATTTCTTATAGGATATGTTTTTCTCCATTGAAATGCTCCATGATTGCTTCCAGCACCCCGCCACCGATTGCTCTGGCTTTATCCGAAATTGTATAGCAATATTCTTCCTTACATCTGGCATCAATATCTCCACACTTCATGCCAATTGTAACATTTACCCCTGGCTGCAGCATTCCCCGGACAATACCACTCATCAACGCTCGGACAGATTTTCCACCGCTATAAGCAACAATCTGATCTTTTTCCACATGATCACCGATTTTAACCACAGGCTCATAAAGTCCGTCTGCCGATGCACGGATGATCCTTTCAATAGAATATCCTCCTATTTCTGCCGGGATTCCTGTATTCGGAATTGCACAGCCTTCATGGATCACTTTACCAAGATTATGTCCTCTCATAGT
The DNA here is from genome assembly GCF_020560825.1 of Dorea sp. 210702-DFI.3.17. Classification (NCBI taxonomy): domain Bacteria; kingdom Bacillati; phylum Bacillota; class Clostridia; order Lachnospirales; family Lachnospiraceae; genus Dorea; species Dorea sp. 210702-DFI.3.17. The sequence goes on along the minus strand of NZ_JAJCNB010000021.1, from coordinate 12,957 downwards.
CTCCACTACTACGTGGCAGTCTTTTCCAGCGGTAAATCCAGGTCCGACCCCAATTACAAATTCAGCAGCGTCTATCGTTGTTCCCAGATTTTTTTTTGCCAGTATTGCATCTACAACTACATCTGCCTTATACTCTTTCAGATACTTAAGTCCTGGATCCACAAGAAGCGGTATATACCCCTTTTTTATTCTATCATCTATCTGTTCCGGTCCGTCAGTCAGTTTCGCAGTAACATGTTCTACTTCTGCATTTCCTTCATACACTGCTCTAGAAAATGCAATTGTCCGTCGTACAGTCAATGGAACTTTCGTCTCTGTCATAATAATTTCAAATCCGCATTTATATAGGCGATATGCAATTCCTGTAGCCAGATCTCCTGCTCCTCTTATTAAAATTCTCATGCGCCAGTCTTCTTTCCCTTTTTGTTATTAGCTGCTCGTCCCCTGTAGAAGTGCTTTTAATTTAATTCAAGAATTTAATTAAAATAATTCACCGTCTTGAAAAACATCTTTATAAATGTCCTGGGCTGCCGCTTCAACGCGTTCCCTGTAAAGTTCATATTTTTTAAGAAGCATATGCCCACGCTCAGTTATATAGGCTTCGCCACCATTCTTTCCACCGCTCATGCGCTCCACAATCTTCCAGCCTGTCTCTTCCTCCGCTGTATGGATGAGCTTCCAGCCTTTACTGTAAGACATACCGGTCTTTGCGCAGGCCTCCCGCACAGAACCCAGACGATCGATCTGAGTCAGAAGTGTTACAGCACCCGGTCCAAAAAAAGAACGATTCACTGCAAGACTTACTTTCACATGACCTCGTATCTGCTTCTCTGCAAATATCTGCCGTCTTTCTTCATATTCCCGTGCAGATGTCACCTTCACAAGAATCCCTTCATTCTCAACCTCTATATGCGCGATTCGATAACCGAACTGCTTCCAGAAAGCCGCCACACCGGTACTTCTGACGGTTCCTTCTGCTATCTCTGCACTCTCTTCAATCTGTTGTTCCAGTTTTTTGCAGATATTTCTTGCGCAGGCCTGACTGGTACAGATTAAGTCGCCAAACATACCTCCATATACTGCACCAAGCAATTCTGCCTGACGCTTCTGCATCATTAACAATATATCCGGTTGAAAAAAAGGAAAACGAATATCTCCGACAAAAATACGTTCGCATGTATCCGATAGATAAGAAAGTCCCTTCAGAACTGCTAATTCAAAGGAATCTGACTCTATATCCAAAAATGTAACCCCGCGACGATGCAATGTCTGCTCTATCTTATCTGCCATTCCATCCCGTGTGACCAGAGCAATGTCTGCCACACCCGCACGTTGATAGCTTACAATCATCTGTTCGAAAATGGTCGGTCTCTTCATCTCAAGAAACTTTTCCATCTCCTCATCTGGTATCCCGACTCCGGCCACCAATATTACTGCGCCTAACTTCATCTGTCCCACCATTTCTAATATATAATAAAATTATTATAGCAATAACCTCTTATTTGTCAACGGATTTAGCGCTCCCTTAGTTCTGGCAAGGCCTTGCTTTCTGACCGTCAATCTTTTCGTTTCTGATCTCACCACTTTTTCCGCCACTTTTATGACAAAGATAAATCTCTCCGATTTCCATAGATTTATCGATGGCTTTACACATATCATATACAGTAAGAAGTGCCACACTGACACCTGTGAGGGCTTCCATCTCCACGCCTGTCTTCCCGGTCACTTTTACTGTACAATAACAGTCAATTGCACATTCCTCTGGTTTCATCTCGAAATTCACACGGCATTTTGTGATTGGAAGAATATGGCACATCGGAATCAGTTCGGAAGTTCTCTTTGCACCCATAATTCCGGCAGTTGTTGCCACTCCGAGCACGTCCCCCTTTCCGACTGTTCCGGCTTCAATCGCATCGTAGACTTCCTTGCTCACCAGGATACGTCCTTTTGCCGTAGCCTCCCGGACTGTGTCATTTTTCTCCGTAACATCGACCATGATTGCTTTTCCATTTTCATCAAAATGTGTTAGCTGCATTTTCTAACTCCTTTCAAATGTGATTTTCTGTAAATTCACTACACATTTTACAAAAATCACTTTTTTTCAAGAATGCCTCGGCATTTTTTCTATGTCATGTATTCCATGATAACACATTTTCTCCGAACTCTGTTCATAAATATTATAGAAAGGCACTGAAAGGATTCTTTGTATGTCTCTTTATAAAAAACGGCACTTTCTGTTGGTTGGTTTTATGTCCGGTCTGCTGATTTTTGCGCTGCTTCTAAGTGCGATTGTTGGTGGAACTTCAGCTTTGGATATGAATTCCCGCTTCGACCGATACGTGGAGGAACTATTTAGGCAGGAGGTGTCTGCGAATACGATCACGCTTCATTACACAGTAAAAGATCCGGAATCTTATGGAATTCAAAATCCACCTGTCTCTTGTGGATACGCCGGAACAGACTCGGCGCTTATATGTGCTTCTGCGGAAAATGCTCTTGCAAGCCTTCATCAGTTCAAACGGAACAAGCTGTCTGATTATAATAAGCTGACTTACGACATTCTTGAACACTCTTACACCTCTTCTTTGGAAATGGGGCCGTATCTTTTATATGAAGAACCTCTCACACCACTTACCGGTACTCAGGCACAGCTTCCTATTCTTCTGTCAGAATATCGTTTTTATAATACTGACGATATTGACACTTACCTGAAACTTCTGACTACCATTCCCGATTATTTCCAATCTATTCTCACATTTGAGAAAGCAAAAAGCAGCGCCGGACTTTTCATGGCTTCCTACGTCGCCGACGACATTATCACGGAATGTCAGACATTTGCCACCATGAAAAATAACTATCTTTATGCCACATTTGATTCTAAAATTGACGCTTTGAATTTGCCTGCTGTAACTTCTGAAGATTATAAGAAACAAAATCGTGACGCCGTCTTAAATTACGTTCTTCCGGCCTACACTTCTCTTAGTGACGGACTCCAAAATCTTCGTGATACCGGAAACAACGAACGGGGACTCTGTTATCTTCCTGATGGGAAAAAATATTATGAACTCTCAGTAAAAGAACAGACCGGTTCTGCCAGAACCATTCCACAGCTTCAGAAACTTGCACAAAGACAAATTCAAAGTGACCTGCTAACGATGCAGAAATTATTAAACAATTCCAGTTTCCATAAGAACTCTGAAGCTCATTCTGGCTCTGTACAAGGTACCACGCCGGGAGCAGCTTCTGATTTATTCAAAGGTCACGGTACCGAATTTTCTTCCGATGATCCGGTCAACATTTTAAATACGCTGCAAGATAAAATATCCGGCTCATTCCCAGAACCTCCAAAAGTTTCTTTCGAAATAAAATATGTTCAGGAAGCTATGGAAGAATATTTAAGTCCTGCTTTTTACATGATTCCGCCAATTGATAACAGTGGCGAAAATGTCATCTATATTAATCCCGGACACATTTCTGATGACCTGACTCTCTTTACAACTCTGGCACACGAAGGTTATCCGGGGCATTTATATCAGACGGTCTACTACTCCGCCACCAAACACCCTCCGATTCGAGATCTTCTGTCATTTGGCGGATATACCGAAGGTTGGGCTACATATTGTGAAATGCTGAGTTATTACTATTCCCCGCTTTCTCATGATATGGCAACACTTCTCCAACATAATGCCTCCGTCATTCTCGGACTTTACGCCCTCGCCGATATGGGCATCCACTATGACGGCTGGACTCTTGCTGAAACAGTTGTCTTTTTCCGAACCTATGGAATCACGAATGAAAAGACAATCGAGGACATTTTTGATCTGATTGTCGCAGATCCCGGCAATTATCTCAAATATTACATCGGATACGTGGAATTTCTGGAATTAAAGAAACTGGCAATAAAAACCTGGGGAGATGATTTTACCCAGAATCAGTTCCACCAATGCATCCTCGATACCGGACCGGCGCCATTTGAAATTCTACAGAAGCAAATTAAAAATGCGTATTAGCGGAAAAGTTTCAAGGGAAGATTTGACTCATGCGAGTCAAATCTTCCCCTCAATCATATCCAGATATTCTCCTTTATCGATATGCATCATACTTACCTGATTCTGATATCTTCTAAATCCGTACACACTGTCCACATTTCGGATCAAGGACTGCAGCCGCTCGTCCGGTACGCACACAATCAACTGTAATTCCAGTTCTCTTGCGTAGTGCAGGCAGACTTCACTTCGTTCTTTGTCCATTTTGGAAAATGCTTCATCCAAAAGTACCAGTCTTATCTTGGAATCGCGGTTTGTCTGCTGCATATAAAGCATTGCAAATCCAGCCAGAAGTGCCACATATTTCGGATTCTGTCCTTCTCCTCCGGAATCACGCCCTGCCATGTCATCGACCGCATTTTTCTTCACATTTCCATCTTCATCTTCTACTCGTTCATACATACTGAAGGTCAGATAATTCCGGTAATCCACGTACTGCTCCATCTGCTGACGGTGCTGGCTTAAGGACTTGGCATCTTCATCTTTCGGAGGCATGAATTTCTCCGTCAAGCGCAAGATCTGTTGCTCGTATTTCTGATAAAATGTGTCTTCGCCAAGCGTGATCTGTCCGTCGAAACCATCATCGTCCAGCACTTTGCTGTCCAATTCCGGTGCCATCAGCATCTCATAAAACTGTCCATTTTCATTTTCTGCCGGAAGAATATCAATCTGGTAAATACTGTCAGAGAATTTAATCTTTGCCAGCATACGGTTGATTTCTTTCCTGTGACGGTATGCCGCTTTGATTTCACCGTGGATCGTCGCGATTACATTTTCACGAAGCGTATGATAGATCAGATCATACTGTTTCTGAAATTCATCTTTATACTTCGGCTCAAAGTCCTGTCTGCATTGATTCAAAATCCTGTCATAAGAAACATTTTCGTGTTCTACGCCCGTCAGACCATAGGATGGATATGCCTGATTGAACTGATTTCTCGCACGGGTCAGAAGATCACGTACTTCCTCTTCCTGCTTCATCAGCTCTTCAGATTCTTTACTTTTCTTACGTCGGTATGTCTGCTCAGATTGTATCTTTAATGCTTCCTGGACTTCAGTCTGCAGTTCTTCATTCAGTACAAATCCCTGCATCAGGAAATCCATACGATTCTGGAAATTCACGATATCCTGCTCTGCCTGTCCCTGTGTCTTGGCATAACCCAGTATTTCTTTCTGAAGCTGTTCAGATATCTTCTCAATTTCCTGGATTTTTACTTCTAATTCTGTCTTCTGCTGATTGAGTTCCGCAGTTCTGCTTCCTTCGCGAAGCTCTCGCAGTTCCTTCTCCAGCTGATCCTGTTTCTCGTAAAATGCCTGCAGTTCTTCTCCTGCCCCGGCCAGATGCAGGATCTGATCTGTGCTTTGGTTCAGCCGCTCAAATCCCTGGGCTGCTTTCAGGCTTTGCTGCATCTGCTGATCTTGCAATACTTCTTCACTTAGCTTCAGAACCTCATCTTCCATTTCACGAAGCTTTGCCTTAGAAACCTTCGTTCCAATACAGGCATATTTTTCGTAATCATTTTTCTTCAGATGACGGAAAATGTAATTATTATAGGAATAGCAGTCGGCTGTCACACCATTTCCGGAGGCACGGAGTTCTTCCTCTGTCTCGCATTTGGCAATTCTTCCGAGATAACGGCGCAGGCACTGGTCCACGTATGGTTCTTCTGCATGAACAGCCTCATAGATCGAATTGTCATGAACTTTTGGCTCGGACTTCACAATTGCGGTCGTATCTAACAGATCTACTTCATCAATCCCACCAAGATATTGAAGCTTACGAAATACTTTCGCTGCATCAAGGGCGTACTCCGGTGCGGTCACAAGACTGTGTTTCACACGCCCCATACGACCTTCAATCGCATTTTTCCACTTCTCATCTGTAATATCAAAAAGGTCTGCGAAAATGTTGACGTGAATGGTTCTTCCATATTGTGTGCTCAGACGGTTCTGTAACTCCTGCCTTGCCTGTTTTAACTCTTTTCGGTACGGTTTGCGGTCGTTTTTCAGATCCTCCACCATTTCCTTTTTCTCTTTCAAATCCTTGCGGTTCTGACTGATTCTTGTACCGATTTCATCAACTTCTTCATTAATGCTCTCCAGCGCGTCACTTAGTTGTTTCTTTAGCTTCTCAATTGCTTCCTTTGAAACATTTCCCGACTTGATCTCATCAATCCTCTGAAGTGCCGGATTGCTCACATAGGCACTGATTTCTTCATCTTCCTCCCAGCGGGCAAGTCCTTTTACAACCTCGCGCCACTGCTCACTGTTGCGGGCCAGAAGCTTAATGGTCTCCTTAAGACTCTTCAGCTCCTTCTCCTTCTGACCATAATCACTGGATTTTAGTTCCGCTTCTACCTCAACAAGTGCGTTCGTAAGCTGTGTCTTTTTCTCATTATTCTCATTCTGCTGTTTTTCTCTGGCACGAATCTTCTCATTGATATCCATAAGATCCTGACTTCTCGCCTCAATCTTCGTCTTGAAGCTTTCAATATCAATATATTTTAACACCTGTTCCACATGGAGCTTATCCGCACGCGTCGTCTGAAGTGCCAGATTCTGCCGGCTGATCTCATCCAGAAGATGGATCCGATTCTCCAGGTCTTCCACACGCTCTTTGATCTCACGGTACGCACCAAGCTGGTCACTGATGGTCGAAACCGTGTCCTCCTTACTCTTCGGGAACATATAATCACGGATAAACTGACCCGTTCCATTTGTCATGCGAAGGGCAATCGCACTCTTTTCCATGGTCATCATGCGCCCCGGCTCCACATATCCAAAGATCACATCATAAACCGTTTTCAGATATGCCTCTTTTGACGGATAAAGGCGATTCACATCACCTCGTCCACGATTGTCCGAAGATTCCACCCGCTTTTCTACAAGCTTTCTGAGTCCTGCAATTGTATATGGCACACCTTTCTCCGTCAGATACTCGTCCTCCGGAATTTTCCCGGAATGGCTGAAAAATGTATACTTTCGGATATCAGTATCATTTTTTCCAACTTCGAATGCAACACCGATACAAGTGCTCACCTTCGTTCCGGTGTCAAATATCTCCAGTACGATCTGAGAGCAGAAGTCCTGTCCATCACGATTGTAAGAGCCGTCTTTCTGCGCACCTCGCAGGTAACTGAGCACACTTCGGCGGTTCTTCGCATCGTCCGCCGCCTTATTTAAAAATGTAGCGGAAATACTTCCGTACAGAACGACTTGAATGGCATCCATAACTGTTGATTTTCCAGAGCCACTCTTACCACTGAACAGATTCACATACTCATGGAACTCCATGATCTTGTGGCTGACACCGCCCCAGTTATTCATCAGCATTCTTGTAAATATCTTCTTCGCCTGCTTCAACTTCTGCACCGCCTTCCTCATCAACATATTCTTTCATCAATGCCTGAATATCTACACCACTGCAATACAGATTAATTGTGCTGTAAATGTAAATCTTTGTCTGATCTTCTACGTTCTGGATTGCGCCCGGCACCTCGATAATCTGATGCTTGCTCATAACATACAGCGCATCTTTCCACTCTGCCATAGTCAGCTTCTCATTGATCAGATTCGTGTTCTTTCCATACTCACGGATCTCCGCCAGATTCGTCACAGTCGCATTCAGACCTTCACCGAGAATCTTATCCCGATAGATTATTTTAATAAGAAGAATGATCTTCGTAGCCGTCACATTCAAACGTTCCACAGCCACGCCTTCCCCGGTCAGCCTGAAAATGTGTTCCTGTGGGTCGTGTACCAGTTCGCACCCAAGTACGGACAGATAGTCTTCTATAAATTTCCGGTGTCTCACACAGATTTCATAGTGAAGGTTATCCCTCGGCGTTAATGTGACCGGATCGTATTTTACTTGTAAAATGCATGTCTGCCGAAACAGCGCGGAAATGGTTTTCTTCAGATTCTCCGCCTCTGTCACAGACAATTCTTCCATATAATTTACCATATGTTTTCCCTTATCCTTGTCTTTCTTATTATGATGTTGGGGCACAAGCCCCCATCTATGATATTTACACCTGATGATTACTGAGATTTTTTAATCACAAGCTTAGAGAATCTCAGACCATTCTCGTTCTCAAGTTCTTCTCCGACCTCAATCTCTTCTGTTCCTTCCGCAACTTCCGTAGCATCCTGCCAAACAAGAAACAGCTTTTCCAGATCTTCCATGGATTTTACTGTGTCTTTCGTCACAATAAAGTTTCCATCCTGCTCGTTTTGTTTCCGGAACTCTCGGATTTCCTTCTGCGTGTAAAGCGGCTTCAGAACATACTCATTCATTTCTTCCGAATCTGCCTGTTCTGTTACCTCTGTCACCGCCTGCGGTACAAATGCTTCTTTTTTCCGGTCACGTCTCTGATACAGACTCTTTTCGTTCATCACACGGTATGGTTCAGTCAGCTTCATTTTCTGAGACAGCTTGTCCAAAATTTCATCACATTTTTCACTCTGAGTCAGAAGATTTACAAAGGCAATTGTCTGATCTTCCTCGACCGCGCCTTCCATCAAAATGTACCGGATTCTCGCAGCAGCCCGGCTTGCAAATACAGTCTTCTGCTCAATCAGCATATTGTATCTTCGCTCAATGGCATCGAACTCTCTGGAAATGCGGTACAACATTTCATTCGCTTCGTCACAGAGCTTCACTGCCCGCTCCAGGCGGTAACGCTGAATGCTCAGCTTATTCTGCACATTTCGTTCTTCAGACTTCTCCTGCTCCTCTCGCGCCAGCTGAACTTGAATATCCCGGAGCTTTTCCACAAAACCTTCGCGCCTTGTCTCATTTTCCCCAAGATTCTTCTCTATCAGCTCTTTGACCGCTTCCTTGTAACGATAAAAGCTGTCGGTTGTCGTTAAAATCGCATATTTCTGGCTGTCACTATTGTTGATTTCCTTTACAAGAACTTCCTGGATTCCTAAAAAACTTCGCTGGCTCGATAATTCATCAAAATATCCACGCATCCCTTCCTGCATATTTGCCAGCATCTGAAGCAGGGATCTTGACGTATGCAGTGCACTTTTCAGAATGTCATTATTCTTCTCCCGATCCGAACTATATGTATAAAGGTGACTGTACACTGCCAGCACACTCTCGCGCTCCTTGCTGTCCTCATCACTATAAAGATTACGGAACAACTCCACATACAACTGACTATACTCCGGGAAAGATACTACATAGCTGTTTAGTGTTTCGTCATAGTCACGTCTAAGCCATCCCCAGTCTTCAAAATGCCGTAAACTTATCATCGCCATGTTCGACCGCGTCAAAAGCTCCCCTTCCTCATCAAAACGCTCCTCACTCCAGTCTAACGTCATACGGGCAAGCTGCTCATTCATAATCGCCTGACACTCGCCCTCAGTCAACCCCAAAAGCGAATACGACTGGCTGCTCTCCTCGTAAACCGCCACAAGAAACTGCATATAGAATTCCATATATTTACTTCCGAATACCTTGTAAAAATCCTTCGGAATCCGACTGATCAGATTCATTCGTTCCTCCTTCACCCACAAACACACGGGATTTGCTCCTATCAGTATACCGAATTTTGCCCCTAAGAGCAACCTTTTGGGGACGTAGTTATTCTGCGTTTTCTACCGTAACTTTTCTATTTTACTACGCCCCCTAGTACTACGCTGGCCGCCAATCCGGCGAGTGTTGCCAGTAATGCCCCTGGCAGTGTGTATCTTGTTTTTGTTACTTTTGCGGTCATGTAGTAAACGCTCATGGTGTAGAATATTGTCTCTGTGCAGGACATGCTGATGGATGCCACTAGTCCCAGATAGGAATCTGTCCCGTACTCTTTGTAGACATCAAGGAGTAATCCTGTCGCTGCGGACGAGGAGAACATCTTTATTATCGTGAGTGGAACTAATTCGCCCGGGAATCCGATATATTGTGTAACTTTTCCAATCATTTGCGCCAGAAATTCCAGAAATCCGGATGCTCTTAGTACTCCGACTGCTACCATAAGCCCTACCATAGTCGGCATAATTTTGATAACGGTCAAAAATCCGTCCTTCGCTCCTTTTACAAATGTGTCATAAACTGGAATTTTCATTGTAATTCCGTAACAGATAATCCCAAATATCATGAGTGGTACAATAAAATCCGACAGGTAAAGAAATAGTTTCAATTCTTGAATTCTCCTTTTGCTTGCCCTATACTATCTGTTGTATATTATGCCAGTGTAAAGAAATCCATACCGTCATCAGAAAGGAAGTTTCCGAAATTGAATCTTTTACATAAAAATAATACAAATGCTTTACCAAAAGCAAAATCTACAGACACTCATGACTTTGGTAAGGGCAGCATCTCTGGAAATATTCTGCGTCTTGCAATTCCTATGACGCTTGCGCAGCTCATTAATGTCCTTTACAACATTATTGACCGCATTTACATCGGTCATCTCCCAGACGTGTCCACCCAGGCGCTGACCGGAATCGGTCTGACTCTGCCGGTCATTACAATCATCACCGCTTTTACCAATCTGTTCGGTATGGGCGGCGCACCGCTTTTTTCTATGGCAAGAGGTGCCGGTGAACCTGCGCGCGCCCGGAAAATTCTCGGCAACTCCTTTTCCATGCTCCTGATTTCCGGCGGCATTCTCATGATTTTATGCTACCTGTCCAAGCGCCCATTGCTTTACCTGTTCGGCGCCAGTGATATTACTTATCCTTATGCAAATGCATACATCAGTCTCTACCTTATCGGCACACTTTTTGTCATGATCAGTCTTGGCATGAACAATTTTATCAACGCCCAGGGATTTGGAATGACCGGAATGCTCACCGTCTCCATCGGTGCTGTCCTGAACCTGATCCTTGACCCTCTTTTTATCTTCGTTCTCCATATGGGAGTCCGCGGAGCCGCTCTTGCGACCATCATTTCGCAAGGAATCTCTGCAATCTGGGTATTACATTTTCTAACCGGAAAGAAAGCAATCCTTACACTCTCACTTGCTTATATGAAACTGGACTTCCGATTAGTAAAGGAAATCTGTGCTCTTGGACTTGCCGGATTTATTATGGCGATTACAAATGGATCGGTACAGATTGTCTGTAACGCAACTCTTTCCAGATACGGTGGTGACCTGTATGTTGGAATCATGACCGTTATTAACTCCGTCCGGGAAATCATTACCATGCCGGTCACCGGTCTTACAAGTGGTGCGCAGCCTGTCATGAGCTTTAACTACGGTGCCAGAAGACATGCGCGTGTAAAATCAGCAATCAAATTTACAACGATTGTCTGTATCTTATTTTCCTGTTTTATGTGGGCATTACTGCTCGCCTTCCCACGCTTCTTCATTCACATGTTCAATAGCGAACCGGAATTGTTAGCCGAAGGCGTACCTGCGATGCATTTATATTTCTTTGGAATCTTTATGATGTCGCTGCAGTTTGCCGGACAGTCCACATTTACTGCACTGGGAAAAGCAAAACAAGCCGTATTCTTCTCCCTGCTGCGAAAGGCAATCATCGTCATTCCACTGACACTGTGGTTTCCGACTGTAGGCGGACTTGGAACAAATGGAGTCTTTCTTGCCGAGCCGGTTTCCAACTTCATCGGCGGAACCGCCTGCTTTGTCACGATGATTTTTACCGTATGGAGAAAACTGGATGATTCTCTAAAATAATATGACATACTTATTACACAAACCTCATAGTTTTTATAAAGCGAAAACTATGAGGTTTTCTTATGCTCAATTATCTCTGGGCCGGTATGATGATGCTTGGGATTATCTACGCCGCATTTACCGGACGCATGCCCGACATCACCAATGCCGCACTGGATTCTTCCAAGGAAGCAATCACGCTATGCATTACTATGATCGGTATCATGTCCTTCTGGGTAGGGCTTATGGAAATTGCAACAAAAGCCGGCATCATCGAACAGCTTTCTCGAAAGTTGAAGCCACTGATTCATTTCCTGTTCCCAAATCTTCCGGACAATCACCCTGCTGCCACCCACATCACCACGAATATCATTGCTAACATTCTGGGACTTGGCTGGGCTGCGACACCTGCCGGACTGAACGCAATGGAAGAACTGAAAAATCTGGAAGACGACCGCCGCAAATACCACCTCCCGGGAAAAGTGCGCGCTCCAGGAACTGCCAGCAATGAAATGTGCACATTTCTTATCATTAATATATCATCCCTGCAGCTCATTCCTGTAAATGTCATTGCCTACCGCAGCCAGTACGGCAGTATCAATCCTGCTGCCATCGTCGGTCCCGGCATACTGGCGACCGCTATAAGCACATTAGTGGCCATAATATATTGCAAATGTAAAGAAAAACCAGATGCTGGACATTAACACAGCATCTGGTCTTGTAAAATTTTTAATCAAGATGAAATTCTTCCAGCAATTTCTTTCTGTATTCAACATCTTTTATAGCTTTCCAAATATCTTCTTCTCGATTTAAGTCATGCAATTTATCATACAAATCATTCACTTGTTCTATACCTTCCTGCCTGCTTTCTTCTCGTTCCTGCCTCATATGTTCTTCTTCATCATATTCAAATATGCTCACTCTTAACACCTCTGCTCTGTTCTTCCTTAAAAACTCCGCAAGAATACCCTTTTTTATACATTCATCAATTGCCTTTTCCACTGCTTCCGGAAATGGCATTTCCTGCTGATATTTGCGGACTGTATCTACAAATTTCACATATTGATATAATGTCGGACTTTTTTCTATCATTTCCTCATTATATCCAGGATTTATATTTACAAACCGAATCTTCAACTCTAAATCTAATTCTTCAGATTTACTTTCATAAGCATCGGATAAACGTAAAACACTTTGTTCCGGCATCTTGTCCCTTCCATTATAGAATACCACAAATCTCGGTTCGGGAATCTTAATTAACTTCCGTCCATACAGATTAT
>NZ_JAJCNB010000020.1:0-48000 GCF_020560825.1 Dorea sp. 210702-DFI.3.17 | reverse complement strand
TGAAGTAGGAATGAAACATAGAAGTTTGTAACTTTTTATAAGTTTTCAGTAACGGGAGCGTGATTCTATGACGATTCGGGAGCAGATGGAAGAAAGAGAATTGGAGTATTTAAGTCCTTATGCGACATTGAGTAAGAATTCAAAAGGCAGAAAGATTAAGGAAGAGGAATGTGATATTCGTCCGGTCTTTCAGCGTGATCGTGACCGAATCGTACACTGCAAGGCCTTCCGCAGACTGAAGCAGAAGACCCAGGTGTTTCTTCTTCCGAAAGGAGATCATTACCGTACAAGGCTGACACATACACTGGAGGTGTCACAAAATGCAAGAACAATTGCGAAAGCACTCCGGCTTAATGAGGAACTGGTAGAAGCAATTGCCCTGGGGCATGATCTGGGACATACACCTTTTGGGCATGCAGGGGAGCGTGCGCTCAATGAACTTTGCCCGGGAGGTTTCAAACACAATGAGCAGAGTGTGCGAGTGGTGGAATCTATAGAAAAGGAAGGACGGGGACTGAATCTTACATGGGAAGTCATTGACGGGATCAGGAATCACAAAACAAGCGGATGCCCGGCAACACTGGAAGGACAGATCGTGCGCCTGTCAGATAAGATCGCCTATATTAATCATGATATTGATGATGCAATCCGTGGCGGTATTTTAAGAGAAAAAGATATTCCGAAGAAATATACGGATGTTTTGGGAACTTCGGTGAAAGGACGCCTGAACACACTCGTACATAATGTTATTATCAACAGTGTGGATCGTCCGGTGATTCAGATGTCTGAGGAAGTTCATGAGGCTATGCAGGGTCTTCGTGTATTTATGTTTGAAAATGTTTACCGTAACCCGGTTGCCAAGAAGGAAGAGGGCAAAGCAATCCATATGATTACCAATCTATATGAATTCTATATAAAGAATCCGGAGTTTCTTCCGGAACAATCACAGAATATGTTAAAAAAGGGAGAAGAGCTGTCACGGGTCGTGTGCGATTATATCGCAGGAATGACGGATACTTATGCAGTGAAGAAATTTACGGAATTTTTTATCCCAGAATCTTGGAAAAATTAAAGGAAATATAAAGTTTGTGTCGAATATTATTAATAGGGACGTTTCTTCTTCTGGATTTGAGGAAGAGATGATGAAAAATGAAAGGACGCAGATATGTATTATCCAGAGGAATTAGTGGAAGAAATCCGGTCAAAAAATGATATCGTAGATGTAATTTCCAGTTATGTGAGACTTCAGAAAAAAGGAAGCTCCTACTTTGGATTATGTCCATTTCATAATGAAAAATCCCCGTCATTTTCAGTCAGCAGACAGAAGCAGATGTATTATTGCTTTGGCTGTGGTGCCGGAGGAAATGTATTCACATTTCTGATGGAATATGAAAATTATTCTTTTGTAGAGGCACTGAAATATCTGGCGGATCGTGCAGGCGTAGAGCTTCCGGAACCGGAGTACTCTGGGGAGGCGAAAAAGCGCGCAGATACAAAAGCTATATTACTGGAGATTAATAAGGCAGCAGCACAGTACTTTTATGTACAGCTTCTAAGGCCGCAAGGGGGACATGCCCTTACATACTTAAAAGATCGAAAGCTAAGTGACGATACGATCAAAGCATTTGGTCTGGGATATTCGAACAAGTACAGTGATGATCTGTACAAGTATCTGAAATCAAAAGGCTACAAAGACGATATGATCTCACAGGCAGGTCTGATCAGTATTGATGAAAAATACGGAGTTCACGATAAGTTCTGGAACAGGGTCATGTTTCCGATTATGGATGTAAACAGCCGTGTTATTGGATTTGGCGGCCGTGTCATGGGTGATGCAAAGCCAAAATATCTGAACTCACCGGAGACGATCATTTTTGACAAAAGCCGGAACCTGTATGGACTGAATCGAGCAAGAAAGTCGAGAAAGCCTTATTTTCTGCTTTGTGAGGGCTATATGGATGTGATTTCCCTGCATCAGGCGGGATTTACCAATGCAGTAGCGTCACTTGGAACAGCCCTAACACCGGGACATGCAGCGCTTATCAAACGGTATGTCAATGAAGTCTACCTGACGTATGACAGTGACGAGGCAGGAACGAAAGCAGCTCTGAGGGCAGGACCGATTCTGCGTGAAGTTGGGATTACGGCAAAAATCATTCGGATGGAACCGTATAAAGATCCAGATGAATTTATTAAAAATCTCGGTGCAGAAGCCTTTGAAGAACGGATCCAGAAGGCAAGGAATGGATTTATGTTCAGTCTTGAAATTCTGGAACGGGATTATGATATGACGTCGCCGGAAGGCAGAACGGACTTTATGAAGGAAGCTGCGAGAAAGCTTACAGAGTTTGATGAAGAGATAGAGCGCAATAACTACATTGATGCAGTTGCAGGAACTTATCATGTCAGCAGTGAAGATCTGAAAAAACTGGTCGGACGAATGGCAGTTCAGACCGGACTTGCAAAGCCGGTGGAAAGACCGAGATCTACAAGGAGTCAGAACCTGGATAAGGAAGATGGTACACGAAAGTCACAGAAGATTCTGCTGACATGGATGGCATCGGATGAGAATGTATTTGCACAGATCCAGAAGTATATTCATCCGGAAGATTTTCAGGAAGGGATATATCGGACTGTAGCTGAGCTTTTATATGCGCAGCACGAACAGGGAAAGCTCAATCCGGCGCAGATCATGAATCATTTTACAGATGAAGAGGAACATCGTGAGGTGGCAGCGCTTTTTAATACAAGAATCCGGGAAATTAAAACAGCATATGAACAGGAAAAGGCATTAAAAGAGACAATTATCCGGGTAAAGAAGAATAGTATTGAAGAACACTCAGCAAAGCTTGATCCGACCGATATACAGGGATTGCAGAAGCTGATGGAAGCAAAACGGGCGTTGCAGGACCTTGAAAAATTGCATATTTCTATTAATTAAGGATAAAATAAAAACATATAATGGAGGATGGACACCACATGGAAGAAAACATAGCGAAATTTGGGGAAAAGTTAAAACAACTGGTTGCTCATGGAAAGAAGAATAAGAGTATCCTGGAACTTCAGGAAATCAATGATTTTTTCTCAGATATGGAGCTTGATGCAGAACAGATGGAGAAAGTTTATGAGTATCTGGAGGCCAATCATATTGATGTGCTTCGTGTAAGCGGAGATGGGGATGGAATTGAGGAATTAGATGATGTTGATGATTCTGATATTGTTCTGACAGATGAAGACGATGTTGATATGGAGAAAATCGACTTGTCTGTGCCGGATGGAATCAGTATAGAGGATCCGGTCCGTATGTATCTGAAAGAGATTGGAAAGGTACCGCTTCTTTCAGCAGATGAAGAAGTAGAGCTTGCAAAGCGTATGGCAGAGGGAGACGAGGATGCTAAGAAGCGTCTGGCAGAAGCAAACCTTCGTCTTGTTGTCAGTATTGCTAAGAGATATGTGGGACGTGGAATGCTGTTTCTGGATCTGATTCAGGAAGGCAATTTGGGTCTAATCAAAGCGGTTGAGAAGTTTGACTATCATAAAGGATTCAAATTCAGTACTTATGCAACATGGTGGATCCGCCAGGCAATTACAAGAGCAATTGCTGATCAGGCCAGAACTATCCGTATTCCGGTCCATATGGTAGAGACGATCAATAAACTGATTCGTGTTTCCAGACAATTACTGCAGGAGTTAGGACGTGAACCTACGCCGGAGGAAATTGCAGCAGAATTAGATATGCCAGTGGAACGTGTCCGTGAAATCTTAAAGATTTCTCAGGAACCGGTATCACTGGAGACACCAATCGGTGAAGAGGAAGACAGTCACCTGGGAGATTTTATTCAGGACGACAATGTTCCGGTACCTGCTGAAGCCGCAGCTCAGACACTTTTAAAAGAGCAGTTAGATGAAGTGTTAGATACTCTGACAGAGAGAGAGCAGAAAGTTTTAAGACTTCGTTTTGGTATGGATGATGGACGTGCACGTACACTGGAAGAGGTTGGTAAGGAGTTTGATGTAACGCGTGAGCGTATTCGTCAGATCGAGGCAAAAGCACTTAGAAAGCTTCGTCATCCGAGCCGCAGTAGAAAATTAAGAGATTATCTGGATTAAGAAAGAGGCGCCTATGGAACTATCAAAGAGACTTACTGCAGTAGCAGGTCTTGTGACAGAGGGCGCCTCTGTCGCAGATATAGGAACAGATCACGGATATATACCGATTCATTTGATAGAACAGAATTTATCACCGAAAGTGATAGCGATGGATATCAATAAGGGACCGCTGGAACGTGCGAGAATTCACATAGCAGGCTATGGAATGAGTGACCGGATTGAGACAAGGCTGTCGGATGGACTGGCAGCAGTAAAGCCGAAAGAAGTGGAGGAGATGATCGTTGCCGGAATGGGCGGCGGTCTTGTGATTCACATTCTGGAAGAAGGAAAACAAATCGTCAGCACATTAAAAGGCTGCATCTTACAGCCTCAGTCTGAGATACAGAAAGTACGGGAATATCTTGTAGAACATGGGTTTCGGTTCGAAGCAGAAGATATGGTAGAGGAAGACGGGAAATATTATCCTATGATGCGGGTGGTACCACCAGAATATTGTGAACATAAGACGGCCGACCGGCAGGAAGATTGTAAAAAAGAGGAATGGGAGTACCTTTATGGACCACTACTTTTAAAAAACAAAAATCCGATATTATATGAATATCTGAAGCGTGAAATCCGTATTCGTGAAGATATACTTCTCGGTCTTGCCGGAAAAGATGGTGAGCGGATAAAAGAGCGTATGACAGAAATTGAACATGAACTGGAAGTAGCAAAAAAAGCAATGTCTTATTATGAAGAGTAAGAAAAGCATTGTAAGAAAAACATTGTTGAATACTATGTGAATATTAGAGAGGAATGATTGCATGCTATGTAAAGATATTATCAAAATAATAGAACAGGACTATTCACCAAGATATGCTCTTTCCTGGGATAATGTCGGACTGCTGGCAGGAAGAGATGATAAAGAAGTTGCAAATATATATGTGGCACTGGATGCTACAGATGAAGTGGTAGATGAGGCAATTTTGGCAGGTGCAGATATGCTGGTGACACATCATCCTTTGATTTTTAGCGGTATGAAACAAGTGAATAATCAGAATTTCATCGGCAGAAGATTAGTAAAACTGATTCAGCATGACATTTCTTATTATGCTATGCACACGAATTATGATGTCAAAGGTATGGCAGATCTGGCAGCAGATTATCTGAAACTTGAGAATTGTCAGATACTGGATGTCACCGGAGAAAATGAATCGGGAGAACCGGAAGGTATTGGCCGTGTCGGAGAGATACCATCTGCTTCTGATAATGATGAACAGAGAAATGAAATTTCACTGGCAGATTATTGTGAAGAAGTCAAGAAAGCATTTGCCCTTGATACAGTGAAAGTATTCGGCGATCTGAAGCAAAAGGTTCACCGAGTAGCAATCTGTCCGGGGTCTGGTAAAAGTGATATTGATCAGGCGATTGCAGCAGGGGCTGATGTCTATGTGACCGGAGATATCGGTCATCATGAAGGGATTGACGCACTGGCAAGAGGACTTAATATCATCGACGCAGGACATTATGGGGTGGAGCACATATTTATCGGCGATATGGGGAATTATTTACGAGCACACCTTTTGGGAGTCGAGGTCATAGAAGCCCCAGTGAGCCATCCGTTTACAGTAATATAGGGAAAGCTTTACAGAAGCAGTCATGATATAGGGAGGATCGGAAGATGGGAGAGAAAAGAATGTATCATGTAAAAATTAAAAATGAAGTGAAAGAATATGAAGCTGGTATCACATATCACGACATTGCAAAAGAATACCAGAAAGATTATGAGCATGAGATTGTTCTGGTGTTTGTAGATGGAAAACTTCAGGAACTGCACAAGCGTCTGAAAAAAGATTGTGAAATCAGTTTTGTTACAACAGCGGATCCCATTGGACATGAGGCATACAAACGAAGCATGAGTTTCCTTCTTGTAAAAGCAGTTTATGACGTGGCAGGACATAAGAATATTGACAAGGTTCGGATGCATTTTGCAATAGGACCGGGATATTATTGTACGATTACCGGCGAAACAAGAGTCGATGATGATTTTCTTGAGAGTGTCGAGTCGAGGATGCACGAACTTGTGGAGGCAGATCTATCAATCAAGAAAAGAACGGTTCATACAGATGAGGCAATCGGACTTTTTGGACAGTATGGAATGTATGATAAAGAAGAATTGTTCCGTTACCGCCGTGTATCCAAAGTAAACCTTTACAGCATCAATGAGTTTGAAGATTATTATTATGGATATATGCTTTACAGTACAGGGTATCTGAAATATTTTAAATTATATCGGTATGATGAAGGATTTGTACTTCAGATGCCAGAGATTGATAAGCCGGAGATTGTGCCACATTTTCAGGCGAGAACAAAGTTCTTTCAGGTCATGAAAGAATCTGTGAAATGGGGAGATATTCAGGAGATTGAGACGGTTGGCGGATTGAATCGCAATATTACCAGTGGAGATGTTCAGGAGACTGTGCTTGTGCAGGAAGCAATGCAGGAAAGAAGAATTGCAGAAATTGCACAGATGATTGCTTCCAGACCGGAAATCAGATTCGTATTGATTGCGGGACCGTCGTCTTCCGGAAAGACTACATTTTCACACAGACTGTCTGTACAGCTTCGTGCAAATGGAATGCGTCCTCATCCGATCGCAGTAGATAATTACTTTAAAGAAAGAGAAGAGACTCCGAAAGACGAGAAGGGAAATTATAATTTTGAAGGACTTTGTGCAGTGGATATTGATCTGTTCGAGAAACAAATGCAGGAACTGATGGATGGAAAAGAAGTGATAATTCCAAATTTTGATTTTGTGAAGGGACATAAAGAATTTGTAGGAAGTCCATTGAAACTTGGAGAACACGATATTCTGGTTATTGAAGGCATTCACTGCCTGAATCCAAAGCTGACAAAAGCATTGGCAGATGAGAATAAGTTTAAAATTTATATCAGTGCACTGACACAGCTTAACATTGATGAGCATAACCGGATTCCAACCACAGATGGCCGGCTTCTTCGAAGAATTGTGCGAGATGCAAGAACAAGAGGTGCTTCTGCAAAAAAGACAATTCAGATGTGGCCTTCTGTACGGAAAGGCGAGGAAGAGAATATTTTCCCATTCCAGGAGGAAGCAGATGTCATGTTCAATTCTGCTCTGATCTATGAACTGGCAGTATTGAAACCATATGTAGAAGCTCAGTTATTCGGAGTTGAAAGAGAGTGCCCGGAATATATCGAGGCAAAGAGACTGCTTAAATTCCTGGATTACTTTGTTGGAATCGGAAGCGAAAAAGTGCCGACGAACTCATTGCTTCGAGAATTTATCGGTGGCGGCTGCTTCCGGGTTTGATAAATGGTGCCGGAATACGCCGTAGAAAAGGAAATGCAATTTCCTGTTATATAAAAATAAATCCAAACGATTCAAGATATCGTTTGGATTTATTAATTTATTTGGATTTTACCTGACGCCATAATTCATTGTATATGGCATCATTTTCATCTCCCAGGAATTTGAATGTTTCGCAATTTTCCAGTGCTTTATCATCTGGAAATACAATTGGATTATTACGGTATTCCGGATCGAGGAGTTTTCTTCCTTCCTCATTCGGGATGGAATAGGTGATATAGTCGAAGTTCATCTTAGCAATGTCCGGACGGCACATGAAATTGATAAAAGCTTCTGCGTTTTCTTTATTCTTTGCGTTTTTCGGGATGACCCAGGAGTCAATCCACATGTTACTTCCTTCTTTTGGAATGACATATTCCAGGTCCGGATTTTCAAGCTGACAGGTGATAGCTTCTCCGGAGTAGATGACAGCGAGAGCAGCCTCATTTCCAATCATTTTATCACGGGCCTGATCGACAACATAGGCCTGGACAAGTGGCTTTTGTTCGATCAGTTTATTCTTAGCTTCAGTCAGTTCATCCAGATCGGTTGAGTTCAGTGAGTAGCCAAGGTATTTTAATGTGATGCCAAATGCATCACGGACACTATCCTGCATGAGGATACTATCTTTGTATTTTTCGTTCCACAGAATTCCCCAACTATCTACAGGATCGTCGACCATAGTTTTATTGTAAAGGATTCCTACAGTTCCCCAAAGGTGAGGAACAGAGTATTTATTCTCCGGGTCAAACTCTTTGGAATGCTCCATATAAGTGCTTCCAATATTCTTGATGTTCGGAATATTGTCAAAATTCAGTTCAGCCAGCAGATCATTTTCAATCATACGCTGGATCATGTAGTCGGACGGGCATACGACATCGTAGGCAATGGCGCCTGACTGTATTTTTGGATACATGATCTCGTTTGTTTCATATTCTTCGTAAACGACATCAATGCCGGTTTCTTCTTCAAACATATCTAAAGTTTCCGGATCGATATATTCTCCCCAGTTGTACACAATGACCTGTTTGTCACTGGAACTTTTTGAGCGGATGCCATAGAAAATTCCACCTGCCAGAATGAGAACGACCATACAGACCGGAACCACTCTCGACATCATAACTTTGCGGAATTTGCGAAGCTTTGGATGCTGACTGGCAACTTTGGAAATTTTAGCATTTTTTGCACCGGCAGCTTTTTCATCTGGTTTCATGTTGATCAATAACAAAAGAATCATGACAACCAGGAACATCAATGTGGACAGTGCATACATGGAAGGATTGATTCCTTTTCGCACCTCACTGTAAATCTTGGTGGACAGAGTGTCGACACCAGGTCCTTTTGTAAAATGCGTGATGATAAAGTCATCTAAGGACATAGTAAATGCCAGTAGGAAACCGGAGGACACACCTGGCAGAATGTCCGGGAATACGACTTTGAAAAAAGCGTATAACGGAGAAGCGCCAAGATCCAGGGCGGCCTCATAAGTGCTGACGTTCGTTTGCCGCAGCTTTGGCAGAACACTCAGGATTACATAGGGAATGTTAAAGGTAATATGTGCAATCAGGATTGTCTTAAATCCAAGGGAAAATCTACATGCGATGAATAACAGCATAAGAGAGATTCCTGTCACAATATCGGCATTTAACATAGGAATATTGGTTACACCAGTCACGACAGTACGCATTTTCTTTCGCATTGCCTGAATACCGATAGCGGCAGCAGTACCGAGAATCGTAGCAATCAGCGCAGATAACAATGCGATGATCAGTGTCGTATAAAGTGCGTTCATAATGGAATTATTTTTAAATAATTCCACATACCATTTTGTTGTAAAACCTCCCCATTTGGAACGGGATTTTGAGGAGTTAAAGGATAATACCATAAGGGTGATGATCGGCGCGTACAAAATGACGCATATCAGCACCAGATAAAACCGTTTAAAAAAATTCTTGATCAAAATGTAGTTCCCTCCCCGTCTTTATCGTATTTTGCAATCAATGCCATACTGATCAAAATGAAGATCATCAGTACAAGGGACATACCGCTGCCAGAGTGCCAGTTACTTCCTTGTTTAAATTCCTGCTCAATAACATTACCGATCAGGAGAATCTTACTTCCACCTAAGAGGTCGGAGATGACAAAAGTTGTCAGTGACGGTACAAAGACCATGGTAATTCCGCTGATGATCCCTGGAACGCTCAGTGGCAGCAGGATTTTTGTAAATGTCTGCACACTGTTTGCACCAAGATCTCTGGCTGCTTCGATCACATTTGTGTCAATTTTGGACAGTACATTGTAAATTGGTAAGATCATAAATGGCAGAAAATCATAGACCATACCAAGTACGATGGCATATGGAGTGTTGATGATTTCCAGTGCCGGTAAATGGAAAAAATGAAGGAGACTGTTGATAACTCCGTTCTTTTCCAACAGATTCTGCCATGCAATGATCCGAAGCAAAGAATTCATCCACATTGGCAGGATGAAAATCAGTACGATAAAGCTGGACTGATTGACGCCAAGTCCAGTCAGGATCATAGCCAGAGGGTATGCGAGAATCAGGCAGATAATCGTACTGACAAGGGATAACAAAAGTGCCAGTCCCAATGCCTTTAAATTCTCAGGTTCTGTGATCCTGGCAAGATTCATCAGGGTGAATCCACCGTCATTATTCGTCAGACCATAGTAGAAGACCATGATAAGAGGAATGATGATAAATGCTGCTGACCAGAGAAGATACGGACCGGCAAGCATCTGTTTTAATAATTTACTATTCTTCAATTGGTACCGCCTCCTCATCTTCAGATTCTGGTTTTTTCATGATCTGAATATCAAATGGGTCTACGCGCAGTCCGACTTCTGCTCCGACTGGGAACATATCGGTGCTGTGCACGAGCCATTCGTAATTATTTGCCATGACTTCCATCTCATAGTGAACACCTTTGAAAATAACATGTGTAACAACGCCTCGGATAATTCCGTCTTCTGGTTTTACAAGGTCGATGTCTTCCGGGCGGATCACTGCATCAACAGGCTTCTTCTGACCGAATCCTTCATCGACACACGGAAAGTTGGCGCCGAGGATATTGACGAGCCGGTCATGTACCATCGTGGCAGAAAGAATGTTACTGTCACCGATAAAGTCTGCAACGAACGCATTCTTCGGTTCATTATAAATATCTTCCGGTGTTCCTACCTGCTGGATATATCCCTGGTTCATAACGACGATCGTATCGGACATAGTCAGGGCTTCCTCCTGATCATGAGTGACGTAAATAAATGTAATGCCAAGCTCATTTTTTAAGCGGATCAGTTCGTACTGCATATCCTGACGCAGCTTTAAGTCAAGAGCACCAAGAGGTTCGTCAAGAAGCAGGACTTTCGGTTCATTTACAATGGCTCTTGCAATAGCGATACGCTGCTGTTGTCCGCCGCTTAAGGAAGCAGGAGTACGGTTTTCGAAGCCTTCAAGATTAACAAGTTTTAACGCATAACGAATCTTATCATTGATGTAATTCTGAGATTTTCCTTTAATCTTTAGCCCGAATGCAATATTTTCTGCAATGGTCATATGGGTAAAAAGTGCATATTTCTGGAATACGGTATTTAACTGTCGTTTGTTTGGAGCCAGGTTCGTGATATCCTGACCATCGAAGATGATTTTTCCAGAGTCAGGAGTCTCGAATCCACCAAGAATACGAAGCAGTGTTGTTTTTCCGCAACCGCTTGGTCCCAGAAGAGTTAAAAATTCATTTTCCCGGATATAAAGATTCAGTTCGTCTAGTACGACATTTTCATCAAATGCTTTGGATATATTTACAATATCGATTAATTTATTAGACATGTTCATTGTCCTCCAAAAATGTAATTATAATTTAGAACTTAAGGCCGGCTATCAAGGAAGTCCTGATAGATAAGAAGTCTGCTCAGCCTAAAAGTTCGGCGGGGTGCTGACCCATAAAATAACGGCACCGGATGTGCCAAAAGCTTCTATATAATGTTCAGAGTGAGGTGTGAAATAAAAAGATTCTCCTTTTTTCGCAGTGTAACTTTTATGTCCGATATGAATCTTGATACTTCCTTTTAATACATAACCAAATTCTTCACCTTCATGTGGAAGATCCCGGTAAGTTAATCCGCCAGGCTTTAGAGTCAGACGGATCGGTTCCATCATATTTTTCTGAGCGTTCGGTATGATCCATTCGGTCTTGCTGCCAAGTTCAGAATCAATTTTCTCAAAATAGTCTTCATTTCGAAATACGATCTGATCTTCCGGCTCTTCCTGAAAAAATTCTGAGACGGTTGTGCCCAGGCACTGCAAAATGTCCATCAATGTCGCAATGGACGGGGAGGTGAGATCCCGTTCCAGCTGGGAAATAAATCCCTTGGACAGTTCACTACGGTCTGCCAGCTCTTCCTGGGTGAGCCCCTTGGCGACGCGGAGTTCCTTAATCTTTTTGCCGATATCCATCAAAAATCCACCTTTCTGAAAGAATCATTATGGATTCCTTGTGTTGATTTAAAGTAAACATGATAAAAGCCGTCACCAACAAAAATAAAATTAAACTCAAAGTTTAGTATTTGTTAACAAACGACCTGAAAATCATTATACAGGAAAAATACTAAAAATCAACAGTTTAAATGAAAATAATTGAAAAATGAATGTAAAATTTCAGAATGTAAAAATGAGCAAAAATGCAGATGAAGGCAGTTTTTTATGGACATGATAAATCATGAATGCTATAATAACTTAGTTTGACAATATGTCAGCTGAGAGGGTGTGGAGTAAAGAAAGAGAAAGCGGCAGACAACGAACTGCCGGAGATTGTCATTGGAATGGATTATTTTGAACCTTACAGTTATCAGGTGAGTAATGGTGAATATAAAGGTATTGATGTGGAACTTGCCAAGGAAGCATATCAGAGGCTGGGATACCAGCCTAAGTTCGAGAATATAGTCTGGGAAGATAAAGACGAACTTCTGGCAGAAGGAACAATCGACTGTCTGTGGAGCTGTTATTCCATGAATGGAAGAGAAGATAAATATCAGTGGGTAGGTTCGTATCTGTACAGTCGTCAGATGGTGGCTGTAAGAAAAGAGAGTGAAATCAATACTATTCAGGATCTGGAAGGAAAGAGGATTGCGGTTCAGGCGACCACAAAGGCAGAGGATTTTTTCCTTCATAAGATTGCGTCAGATCTTCCACAAATGGAGCCGGTAAACTGCTTTTCTATGACGAATGAACTTTATGCTGCACTTAGAAAAAATTATGTAGATGCGATTGCAGGTCATGAGGCAATGCTGGGCAGCCTGGTGAGAGATGGAGAGGATGCATACCGTATGCTGGACGAGAGTATCTATACTTCAGAACTCGGAATTGCTTTTAAAAATGGAACCCACAAAGAAGTAGCACAAGAGCTTACAGAAACTCTCGAAGAGATGCGAAATGAGGGCATTACAGAAGAAATAGTCAAAAAGTACGGATTGGATGCGGATGAAATCCTGCCGGGAGGAAAAAGCAAATGAGCAAACAGGTAAGAACGCAGATGCCGCAGACGCAGAAAAAAGATAAGTGGAGTAAAAGCAAAGGAAAGAAATTTGACAAAAATGCATGCTTATTGGTGTTTGTTCTGATTTTTTCCGGAATCCTGATTTTTCTTCTGTTGACAGCGAGTGATAATAAAAAACTGAATAGTACGTTGAATGAGACATTTGACTTTGCAAAAACCAGGATTGAAAGGTATGAGATCTATAATACGAATGACCAGGTTGTCAGTACCAATAAACAGGAGCTTCTTTCGAGTTCTGTAGAAGAATCAAAGTCATTGTATAAAAATGAATTTAAGGTAGGGGGGAATGGAATTGTCTGCCTTTATTCAAAGGCCGGAAACTGGTATGGACGCGAGGAGAAGATTAAAGACTATGATGCATATATCTTTTTCCCAGAAAGCCAGGTTTACATCACACGAAATATTGTATGTGTGATTTATGTGTTACTTGCCTTACTTCTTTTCTCTCTTTATTGGGTGAGCAGGAACAGAACAGAAAAGAGAAGTATCCTTCAAGATCAGAAGAGACTTCGTGTGATCAATGCACTTGGCCATGCATATTCTTCTATTTCTCTTGTGAATATAAAAACAGAGAAAATCGAAATTGTAAAATCTTCAAGGAATATGAAGCCGGATCAGAAAGGGGATATTCTTTCCAAAGTGCACCTGGAAGAACTGATACAGCAGGTTATTACAGAGCCATTTCAGGAGAAATATCGTGAATTTATCAATATGAGTACGGTGACACAGCGTCTGGAAGAACGTGAGACGTTGAGCTTTACAGCTCAGACAGTAGAAGGAAGGTGGCTGACAATAATCATTGTGCCGCAGGGATATGATAAAACTGGGAAACTAAGTACAGTTCTGGTTGCGAACCGTGATGTAACAGAGGAAAAAGAACGAGAGATAGAGCGGGATAAGAATCTGAGAAATGCACTCGCAGCTGCGGAACATGCAAACAGGGCGAAAACAGCGTTCCTGAATAATATGTCCCATAATATCCGTACGCCGATGAATGTGATTATCGGATTTACAGCATTTGCTTAGCCTGATCAATGATGTGTTGGATATGAGCAGAATCGAGAGCGGTTCTGTTCGAATTGAATATACAACGGTACACCTGCCGGATATTTTGCATGATTTAAGAACGATCATTCAGGGATCTGTACATTCCAAACAGCAGGATCTTTATATTGATACACAGGATGTAATTCATGAAGATATCATTACCGACAAGCTGCGTCTGACACAGGTCCTTCTCAATATTTGCAGTAATGCTGTAAAATTCACACCGGTCGGCGGTATGATTAACATTCGTGTTTCGGAGAAGCCATGCAGAAGAGATGGATACATAACGGTCGTTTTCAGTGTGAAGGATAATGGAATCGGAATGTCTAGGGAGTTCCGAAAGCATGTGTTTGATTCTTTTTCAAGAGAGCATACTGTTACGGAGAATGGGATTGGAGGAACCGGTCTTGGAATGGCGATCACCAAAAACATTGTGGACATGATGGGTGGTACAATTCAGGTTGAAAGTGAAACCGGAAAAGGAACAGAATTTACAATTATGCTTGAATGCGAAACATCAGGAGAGACAGTGAAACGGGAACCTGTTCCAGAGCTAAAAGGTGCCAGAGCGCTTGTGGTGGATGATGATGCACAAACTTGTATGAGTGTGAGCAGAATGCTGCGTGAGATTGAAATGACGGCAGACTGGACAACTTCGGGAAAAGAAGCGGTACTTCGGGCAAAAGAAGCGTATGAACAGAATCAGGAATTTAAAGTGTATATCATTGACTGGCTGATGCCGGATATGAACGGAATCGAGACAGTACGCAGGATTCGTATGGTGGTTGGAGAGGAGTATCCGATTATTATCCTGACTGCCTATGACTGGTCAGATGTTGAACAGGAGGCAAGAGAGGCGGGAGTAACTGCATTTGTGTCGAAACCGTTGTTTCTTTCAGAGCTGCGGGAAGTTCTGATGAGTCAGGCGCAAAGAGAACTCCTTAGGAATGAAAAACAGAAGGCTCAGGCGAAAAAACGAGAATGATAAAAAAGAACAAAACAGGTTTTGACAAATCACCTATATTTCCGTAAAATATAATTGGTTATTTATGCAAAATGGATTTTAAAATTTCTGAAAAATCAGGGAGAATGAAGAGAGATTATGATTAAGATCAAGAATTATAAAAAGGTAGAAAACCTGGAAGAAGCCTGGGAGCTGAACCAGAAGCGCACGAACCGGATTATTGGAGGTATGCTCTGGGTAAAGATGAGTGATGCTAATGTGCAGACTGCAATCGACCTGTCCGGACTTGGGCTGGATCAGATCGAAGAGACAGAAGAGGAGTTCAGAATCGGCTGCATGGTCACGCTTCGTCAGATGGAATTGCATGAAGGATTGTCTCATTATACAGAAGGCGCAGTGAAAGACGCATTTCGACATATTGTAGGAGTACAGTTCCGTAATCTTGCAACAGTCGGAGGAAGTCTGTTCGGCAGATTTGGATTCTCAGATGTGTTGACACTTCTGCTTGCATTAGATTGTGATGTGGAGCTTTACAAAGGAGGAATCATGTCCATTCAGGAGTTTGCGAAACTTAAAAGAGACAATGACATTCTGGTTCACATTATAATAAAGAAGACGCCAGTTCATATTTGTTATCAGTCTGTGAGAAATACAGTGACAGATTTCCCGACACTTAACCTGACAGCAGCAATCTTTGCTGATAAGATGCGTATTAGTATCGGTGCCAGACCGGGAAAAGCTATGTTGTTCGAAGACGCGGCTGGATTGTTGAAGGGGCTGACAGATGGAAGTGTTACAGAAGAAGAGATACACACATTTGCCAAAGAGATAAAAGAAAAGCTTCCGACTGGAAGTAATATGCGAGGAACTGCTGAATATCGAAGCCATCTGGCAGAGGTTATGACCGTTCGCGCACTTCGTATACTGGGAGGTGACAGAAATGCAGATTAGTATCGTACTTAATGGAAAGAAAATTCAGGAAGAGATCGAACCGGACCTGCTTCTTATAGATTTTGTAAGAAAGCATGGATGTAAAAGTGTAAAACGTGGATGTGAGACTTCAGGTTGTGGACTTTGCACAGTATTTTTAGATGATAAGCCGGTACTATCCTGTTCTATTCTGGCAGCCAGAGTAGATGGACATAAAGTCACAACGCTTGAAGGGCTTAAGGAAGAAGCAGAAGAGTTTGGCGCATTCATTGCAGACCAGGGAGCAGAGCAGTGTGGTTTCTGTAATCCGGGCATGATTATGAATGCACTGGCATTATTCCGTGAAAATGAATTTCCGAATGAGGAAGAGATAAAAGAGTATCTGGCAGGGAATCTGTGCCGTTGTTCCGGGTATGAGGGACAGCTTCGTGGAATCCAGAATTTCCTTGTCTGGAAGAAAGAAAAAAGAGGGGAGGAAGTATCATGCAAATTGTAAATCAGCCAGTCAGAAAAAAAGATGCCATGCAGCTTGTGACCGGTCAGCCAGTATATATGGATGATATGATTCCGGAAGATTGTCTGATCGTGAAACTGCTCAGATCCCCTCATGCAAATGCGGTGGTGCAGGAGATTCAGACAGATAAGGCAATGAAAGTTCCTGGAATTGAGGCCATCTATACATGGAAGGATATCGACCAGAATGGACGAAGATTTACATGTGCAGGACAGACTTATCCAGAACCCAGTCCATATGACCGTCTGATTCTGGATCGTCATGTCAGATTTGTAGGAGATCCGGTTGCGATTGTGGCAGGAGAGACAGAAAAAGCGGTGGACAGAGCCATTTCCATGATCAAGGTACAGTACGAGGTGTTGGAACCGATCCTTGATTATCATAAAGCTTTGGATAATCCAATTCTGGTGCACCCGGAAGATAACTGGGAGGCGCTTTGTCCGGTAGGAGCAGATAATAAAAGAAATCTGTGCGCACATGAGGCGAGTGAACATGGAGATATTGATCAAGTACTGTCAGACTGTGACATTATCATCGACCAGGTATATCATACAAAAGCGTGCCAGCAGACGATGATGGAAACAATGCGTACATATTGTTCCATTGATACATATGGACGTCTGAATGTATTTAGCTCTACCCAGATTGTGTTTCACTGCAGAAGGATCATTGCAAATGCACTTCATATTCCAAAATCACAGGTACGTGTCAGCAAGCCGCGTATCGGAGGAGGTTTTGGAACAAAACAGACAGCGGTCTGTGAGGTCTATCCGGCATATGTGACCTGGATGACAAAGAAGCCGAGTAAGATTATTTTCACCCGTGAGGAATGTATGACAGCTTCTTCTCCGCGACATGAGATGGAAATGCATGTGAAACTTGGAGCTATGAAAGATGGAACTATCCGTGGAATTGATCTGTACACCATTTCTAACACAGGTGCCTATGGAGAACATGGACCGACAACAGTCGGACTGTCCGGGCATAAATCTATTCCGCTTTACGGAAAAGCAGAGGCATTCCACTTTGTTTACGACGTGGTTTATACGAATGTTATGTCTTCTGGAGCTTATCGTGGATATGGTGCAACACAGGGACTTTTTGCCATTGAGACAGCAGTTAATGAACTGGCAGAAAAACTCCATATGGATCCGATGAAACTTCGTGAGATGAACATAGTAAAAGAAGGACAGGTCATGCCTGCATTTTACGGTGAGACAAATACAAGCTGTGCCTTGGACCGTTGTATTGCAAAGGTGAAAGAGATGAGTCACTGGGATGAGAATTATCCGGTTCGCGAACTAGGACATGGAAAAGTCCGTGCTCTTGGTATGGGACTTGCCATGCAGGGATCTTGTATCAGTGGATTAGATGTAGGCAGTGCAGCGCTGAAACTGAATGATGAAGGTTTCTACATTATGCGAATTGCAGCAGCAGACATGGGAACAGGTTGTGATACGATTCTTGCACAGATTGCAGCAGAAGTATTGGAGTGTCCGCTTGATAAAGTAATTGTATTTGGAGCAGATACGGATGCATCACCATATGATTCGGGATCTTATGCATCCAGTACGACTTATGTAACCGGAAAGGCAACTGAGCTGTGTGCGAGAAAGCTTAGAGATAAGATTTGTCTTGTCGGAGCTAAGATGCTTGGATGTGATGAGAAAGAAGTAGAATTTGACGGTGATAAAGTCATCTATAGAGGCGAAAAGACTCTGGAAAAAACAGAAGTTTCCCTGTTTGATATTGCAACAGCGTCTATGGCGGGCAACAGTATTGCTCTGGAAGAGACTGTGACCATGAGCCAGCCAACTTCACCACCGCCATTTATGGCAGGCGTGGCAGATGTGGAAGTGGATCTTCTGACCGGACAGGCAAAAGTGATAGATTATTATACTGCTGTTGACTGTGGGACTCCGGTGAACCCAAACCTGGCAAGAGTTCAGGCTGAGGGCGGAATCCTTCAGGGAATCGGAATGGCACTGACGGAGAATATCACTTATGATGCAAAGGGAAGACTTTATGAAAATTCTCTCATGCAATATAAGATTCCGACAAGAGAAGATATCGGTCATATTCATGTAGAGTTTGAGAGCAGCTATGAAAAGTCTGGTCCATTTGGCGCAAAATCGATCGGTGAGGTCGTGATCAATACACCACTTTCGGCAATTGCTCATGCAATTTATAATGCAACCGGACACCGATTCAGGGAACTCCCAATCATGCCGGAACAGATTGCTATGTGTGAAGAAAATCCGATGTGGAAAAAGTAGGGTTATAGTACAGATAAATGAGTTGAAAAGAGAAGTCGTAAGGGTAAAAGCTTAGGACTTCTCTTTTTTTGACGTTATTATTCTTTACAGTAAAATGCTTCTAAGGCATCCATCTTTGCGGACATATTTATCATCATCTGGTCTAAAATTGTGATTGCGGCCATAGATTCTACAACAACAACAGCCCTTGGTACAACAACCGGATCGTGACGTCCGGTAATGGCAATCGTCGTATCTTCGAAAGCCGTATTGATGGTCTGCTGTTCCTTGCTGATGGAAGGAGTCGGTTTAAATGCAGCCCGCAAAATCAGCTCAGAACCATCACTCATACCTCCGAGGATTCCGCCGGCGTGGTTCGTCTTTTTTATAACGGCACCATTCTGACATGTAAATGCATCATTGTTGCTGCTGCCGTGGCTTTTTGAAGCTTCAAATCCATCACCGATTTCCACACCTTTGACAGCGCCAATGGAAACGACTGCTTTTGCGAGAGAAGCGTCAAGTTTATCAAAGACTGTCTCACCGATTCCGGCCGGCATGCCTTTTACGCGGCATTCCACAATTCCACCGGAAGAATCCTGATTTTTCATGCAGGATTCCAGATAATCGGAAGCTTTTTTTGCATAAGCATTATTTGGCATATATAACATATTTTCGGCAATATCTTCATAACGATATTCCGTTTCAGGAATACAGATATCTCCAATAGAACGGGTAAAGGCAATCAGGTCGATTCCTAATTGTTCCAGGATTTTTTTTGCAATTGCACCGGCTGCGACCCGGCCAATTGTTTCACGGGCAGAAGAACGTCCGCCACCGCGGTAATCGCGGATGCCATATTTTGCATCAAATGTATAATCAGCATGTCCGGGACGGTAACAGTCTTTAATTTTACCGTAATCTCTGGAACGCTGGTCCTGATTGTAGACAATGACAGAGATTGGTGTGCCGGTTGTCTTACCCTCGAAAACACCGGAGAGAATCTGGGCAGTGTCGCTTTCATTTCTCTTCGTTGTAAATTTACTCTGGCCAGGTTTCCTTCGGTCGAGCTGTTTTTGTATATCTTCTTCACTTAAGGAAAGTCCCGAAGGACACCCGTCGATCACAACACCGATTGCAGGTCCGTGAGATTCTCCCCATGTGGTGATACGGAACAATGTTCCATAAGTTGATCCAGCCATAATGTCAATTTCTCCTTTGATGTCATAGGTTTTGTTATAGATTTCTTTTTATTATAAAACAATCTTAATAAATTCTTCAAGAATTTTTCGTGAATTAGCTCTGTACTTTTAGAAGAGTGCATATTATAATGATAGCGTGTGAACTAGAAAAGGGGAGTTTGACGAACATGTTTGGAAAAAAGAAGAAAAACGAGTACGAAGAAGAAGTAGTAGAAGAAGGCAGAGACGAGTTTGACGTAGATTATAATGACGATGAAGATTTCGAGACAGACTTTGTATCTCTGGACGAAGATGAAGATGAGAAACCAAAGAGAGGCGGCATTGGCAAGAAGGTAGGTATCACGTTTGGTGTGATCTTAGCAGTTCTGGTAGTTGCTTATGTTGGCATGGCGTTTTACTTTGACAGTCATTTTATGTTCAACACAACGATCAATGGTAATAATTTTGCATTGAAGAGTGTTGCACAGGTGGAAAAATATATGGAACAACAGGTTGCGGATTATACTTTGACACTTCAGGAATCTGACGGCGACAGTGAACAGATTACAGGAAGCGAGATTTCTTTGGAATATGTGCCGGGAGATGAAGTTAAAGAGCTGGCAAAGAAGCAGAACAAGTTTCTTTGGATTACATCTCTGTGGGAGAAGCCGGTGATTGAGGCAAAGATTGGAGTGAAGTATGATGAGAATGCACTTGCAAGGCGTATTGAGAGTTTGAATTGCCTGAAAGAAGAGAATCAGGTGGCTTCTGTAGATGCGCATCCAGAATTCCAGAATACAGAGTTTGTGGTCGTGCCAGAGGTCATTGGTACGCAGATTGATACAGAGACATTTAATAAAGATATCAGAGAGTCGATAGAAGGATTCCAAGATACCTTGAATCTGACAGATACGAACTGCTATATCAAACCGAGATTTTTATCAGATTCCCAGGAAGTAGTGGCAGCAAAGGATACCATGAACAGCTATCTTGGAGCGAATGTTACATATGACTTTAATCCGAATACAGAAGTGGTAGATGCATCTGTCATTTCACAGTGGGTGATTGTGGATGCAGATATGAACGTTACATTTAATCAGGAAGCAGTAAAAGAGTATATTGCTGCTCTTGCAACAAAATATAATACGAAAGGAAAACCGCGTCAGTTTACAACTGCAACAGGCAATACTGTCACAGTTGAAGGTGGCGGTTATGGATGGAAAATCAATCAGGATGCAGAGTATGATGCATTGATCGCCAATATCCAGAATGCTGAGACTGTAACAAGAGAGCCGGAATATTCCAGTCGTGCAGCCAACCATACTGCAATGGATATGGGAAATACATATGCAGAAGTCGATCTTACCACGCAGCATATGTGGTTTATTAAAGACGGACAGATTGCGCTGGAGACAGATATTGTAACAGGTAATCCGAACAAGGGAAATGCGACACCGCAGGGAACCTATTCTTTGGCATACAAGTCAAGAAATAAGACACTTCGCGGAACAAAGAAACCAGATGGAACTTACGAGTACGAGACACCGGTTGCTTACTGGATGCCATTTAATGGAGGTATCGGATTCCACGATGCAACATGGCAGTCTTCATTTGGAGGCAACAGATATTTAAGTCACGGTTCACATGGCTGTGTTAATATGCCGAAAGATAAAGCGGCGGCACTTTATGACCTGATTCCGGATGGATGCCCGGTAGTATGTCATTATTAAAAAAGAAAAAGAGAGGGAAAGATCATGTATGAATTATTAAAGACAGATGGTCTTGCCAAAAGAGGAAGATTACATACAGTACATGGGGTCATTGAGACCCCTGTATTTATGAATGTAGGAACTATTGCGGCAATCAAGGGCGCGGTGTCAACAACAGATCTGCAGGAGATTGGGACACAGGTTGAATTATCCAACACATATCATCTTCATGTAAGACCGGGAGATGAGGTCGTAAAGAAACTTGGCGGTCTTCATAAGTTTATGGTGTGGGACAAGCCGATTCTTACTGATTCCGGTGGATTTCAGGTGTTTTCGCTGGCAGGGCTCAGAAGAATAAAAGAAGAGGGAGTATACTTTAACTCTCATATCGATGGAAGAAAGATTTTTATGGGACCGGAGCAGAGTATGCAGATCCAGTCCAATCTGGCCTCCACCATTGCGATGGCATTTGACGAGTGTCCGTCCAGCGTTGCAGACCGGGATTATATGGAAAATTCTGTGAACCGTACGACCAGATGGCTTAAGAGATGTAAAGCAGAGATGGACAGACTGAACAGTCTGCCGAATACAATTAACAAGCATCAGATGTTATTCGGCATCAATCAGGGCGGCGTGTATGAGGATATCCGTGTGCGCCATGCACAGGAGATTTCAGAACTGGATTTGGATGGCTATGCAGTTGGCGGACTTGCAGTTGGAGAGAGTCATGAGGAGATGTACCGGATTCTGGATGCAGTTGTGCCGCATCTGCCACAAAATAAACCGACATATCTGATGGGAGTCGGAACACCGGCGAATATTCTGGAAGCTGTAGAACGTGGTGTTGACTTCTTTGACTGTGTATATCCAAGCAGAAACGGACGCCATGGACATGTGTATACGAATCATGGAAAGATGAATCTGTTCAATGCCAAGTATGAGTTAGATACAAGACCAATTGAGGAAGGTTGTAACTGCCCGGTATGCAGAACGTATTCCAGAGCTTATGTGAGACATCTTCTGAAAGCAAAGGAGATGCTCGGCATGAGATTTTGTGTACTTCATAATCTATATTTCTATAATAAGATGATGGAAGAGATCCGCGAGGCAATTGAGGCAGGAAGATACAAAGAATATAAAGAAGAGAAGCTTCGCAGAATGGCAGAGGGCGAGTAGATCACAGGCAGATCAGAAAAATCGCAGCAAGAATGCCGAGACATTCTTGAATTGGTACAGGAACGGGCAGAATTTTCAGGTGAGAATTGTAAAAATAGAAAATATTTATAAAATCACGTAGAAATGATGAAAATATCTTGATGAAAATGTCAAATTCCTGTATAGTAGAAACAGTGTTTAATGAAATTTAGGAGGAAATATTATGTACGCATTGGCAGCACAGAGCGCAGGAACAAACTGGGTAGTACTGATTTTAGTATATGTAGTAATATTCGGTGGATTTTATATGTTATTCATGCGCCCACAGAAAAAAGAGCAGAAGAGAATCCAGGAGATGATCGCAGAGATGGAAGTCGGTGATACCGTACTTACAACAAGCGGTTTCTACGGAGTAATCATCGACATTACAGATGATGATCTTATCGTAGAGTTTGGTAATAATAAGAACTGTAGAATCCCGATGCAGAAAGCAGCAATCGCACAGGTTGAGAAAGCATCTGCTGAATAGGAAGATGAGGAGTGAAGAAGAATCCCGGGACCGGGGTTCTTCTTTTTCTATATGGCGATCAATCATTCTATGAAGAAGATTTTAAAGGCACTGTCGTTTGACGGGATTGAGGTGGAGGCAGCCAGACATCTTGCCAGCCTCAAAGCGATAGACCCAATGAAAATCTTTCACAAAACAATCGATTACAAGATATATAACGGAGATTATGAAGTGCCGGTGCGTATTTATCTGCCGAGAGAAAAGGTGACGGAAGATCTTCCGGTCTTTTTGTTCTTCCACGGTGGCGGCTGGGTAACGGATTGTATTGATAATTATGAAAGAATCTGTGCAAGACTGGCATCCGCGACAGAACATATTGTGGTGTCGGTAGAATACAGACTGGCGCCGGAACATCCATTTCCAACAGGTTTTATGGACTGTTATGCAGTGGCCAAAGCCATTTATACAAATCGGTTTATTTTAAATGTGAATCCTCAACGCATTACATTGATCGGTGACAGTGCTGGCGGAAATCTTGCGGCAGCAGTTTCGCTGAAAGCAAGAGATGATGGGATTTTTAAGCCCCAAAGACAGATTTTGATCTATCCTGCAGTGAATAATGACTACAGTGATACTTCCAGGTTCCAGTCTGTAAAAGACTGTGGAAGTGATTATCTTCTGACAGCAGGAAAGATGCGTGATTATATTGATTTTTATGCGGCCAGAGAAGAGGATAAGAAGAATAAATATTTTGCACCACTGATGGAGACGGATTACAGAAATCAACCGGATACATTAATTCTGACAGCAGAGTTCGATCCACTTCGAGATGAAGGGGAAGAATATGGAAAACGGCTAAAGGAAGCCGGTAATTACGTGGAGGTTCATCGAATCAAAGATGCGCTTCACGGATATTTTGCGCTTGGGATCCGGTATTTCCATGTGCAGGAAAGTTTTGAACTGATCAATCAGTTCTTAGGTAGGAGGGAATAAAAGTGTTCCAGCAAAGAAGAGCATATTGGCGGAATCTGGACAATGCGGCAAAAATGTTTTCCGCTGCCAGCAGCCCGAAGGATACAAGGGTATTTCGCTTTTACTGCGTATTAAAAGAAAAGATTGACGGAAGTATTCTTAAGATGGCATTGGATCAGACAATCCAGAAGTATCCGGTCTTTCTGTCAGTCATGCGAAAAGGACTTTTCTGGCATTATCTCGAGAAAAGTGATCTGCGGCCGGTCGTAAGGGAAGAGTACAAGGAACCGTGCAGCCATCTTTATATAAGAGATAAAAAAGAATTATTATTTGAAGTCACCTATTATAAGAACCGGATTAATTTTGAAGTGTTTCATGCACTGACAGACGGGACGGGAGCAACTGAATTTTTGCGAGAGCTTGTGAAGAACTATCTTTATCTGATGCATGAAAAGGATGGCCTGGAAAATGTGATCCTTACGGAGCAAGATCTGACAGTAAAAGATCAGGAGGAGGATGGTTTTGGCCGTTACTACAATCCAGATGAGCGTGGCACGAGAAAGAAAAAGAATCATGCTTATCAGATTCGCCGGGAGAGTAAGGAATATGAAGAACTTCAGATTGGCGAGACGACTGCCTCAGTAAAAGAACTTCTGGAAGTATCAAGAAAACATGGCGTATCCATGTCTGTATTTTTGACGGCAGCGATGATCTGTGCGATTCATGAAGAACAAAGTAAGATTCAGGAAAAGAAGCCTGTAATTTTAATGGTTCCAGTGAATTTGAGAAAAATTTTTCCATCTGATTCTATGCTGAATTTTTTTAGTTATATTGAACCGGGATATCGTTTCGGGGAAGGCAAAGATTCTTTTGATGATGTGCTGGAAGCAACAAAGCAGTATTTTGAAGAAAATCTGTCAAAAGAAAAAATTGCGGAACGTATGAACAATCTGATTGCCTATGAGAAACATAAAATTTTAAAATGGGCGCCACTGGAATTGAAGAACCGTTGTATCAAGATGGGAGCGAAGCTTGCAGAGCGGGAAGTGACAGCAGTATTGTCCAATATGAGTGTGGTGAAGATGCCGCCGGAATATGCAAAATATATTGAACGTTTCGGAGTTTACACAAGCACCATGCGTACAGAGCTTTGTGTATGCTCTTTTGGAGATACATTGTCATTTGCGTTTACTTCCAGATATGACAGCACGAATATTCAGCGTAATTTTTATCGCATATTGAAGGAACAGGGAATCTTCGTAAAAAAAGTGGAAGCAGATTACCCGAAAGAGGCTAAACCCAATTATGAAGGAAAGAAAGTATTTCAGATTTTTAATTTCTGCTGTATTGCAGCAGTTGTTCTGTGTATCATGTTAAATCTGATCCTGACACCAGATTTACACTGGTGGATATTTGCGGTAGCAGGAGGATTTAGTATGTGGCTTGCATTTGCGACCGGATACCTGAAGCGTTATAATTTACTTAAGAATGCGATGTGGCAGCTGCTTATTGTGAGCATAGGTAGTATTTTGTGGGATATTTTCACAGGGTGGCACAGGTGGTCGGTAGATCTGGTATTGCCGCTAGTCTGCCTGATCGTGGAGATATTGATGGAGTTGATTGCAAGGATCCAGTCACATCCGCCAAAAGAATATATGATTTACTATGTAATGGCATCGGTCTACAGCATGGTACTGCCTCTGATTCTGATGGCGACAGGTGTGATCTTGTACCGTGCATTTGCAGTTATCTGTGTGGGCTTAAGCTTTTTATTCTTTATAAGACTACTTCTATTTAGAAAAAAAGAATTTAAAGAAGAAATGTATAAAAAGTTTCATGTGTAATGATGCGAAGGAGGTATGTCATATGATTAATTATTCAGAAGACAAAGACAGACAGTATCACGTACAACTGGAAGAAGGGGATGTTGGGAGATATGTGATTCTGACCGGAGATCCAAAGCGCTGTCAGAAGATTGCAGAACATTTTGAAGATGCTCTGCCTGTAGCAGACAGTCGTGAATTTACAACGTATACCGGTTATCTGGAAGGGGAGAAAGTCAGTGTAACGTCGACCGGGATCGGAGGTCCTTCTGCAGCAATTGCACTGGAAGAACTGGCAAATGTAGGAGCCGATACATTTATCCGGGTGGG
Organism: Dorea sp. 210702-DFI.3.17; assembly: GCF_020560825.1. Lineage (NCBI taxonomy): Bacteria > Bacillati > Bacillota > Clostridia > Lachnospirales > Lachnospiraceae > Dorea > Dorea sp. 210702-DFI.3.17. The sequence goes on along the minus strand of NZ_JAJCNB010000020.1, from coordinate 21,562 downwards.
AACAAGTGGAGGTATGCAGTTAGAGGTAAAAAGTGGTGATCTTGTCATTGCTACAGGAGCAGTCCGCATGGAAGGAACAAGCAAAGAATATGCGCCAGTTGAGTTTCCGGCAGTATCGGATTTTCATATCACGAATGCGCTTGTAGAGGCAGCAGAAGATCTGAAATTTCCTTATCATGTGGGTGTGGTGGAATGTAAAGATTCTTTTTATGGGCAGCATGCACCACAGACGAAGCCTGTTGGATATGAACTGTTAAATAAATGGAATGCATGGGTTCAGTGTGGCTGCCTGGCCTCAGAGATGGAATCAGCAGCACTATTCGTTGTGGCAAGTTACAGGAAAGTACGGATTGGAACGGTTCTTCTTACAATGGCGAACCAGGAGCGGGCAAAGAAAGGACTGGATAATCCAGTCGTGCATGATACAGAGGTACCGATTCGTACAGCAGTAGAAGCACTTCGTATACTGATCAGAAAAGAGAGGAGATAATGCTATGGGAACACCACACAATGAAGCAGAAAAAGGAGAGGTTGCAAAACGAGTTCTGATGCCGGGAGATCCGCTTCGTGCAAAATATATTGCGGAACATTTTTTGAAAGATGCAGTATGTTTTAATACTGTGAGAAATATGCTCGGATACACGGGAACTTATAAAGGAGAGAAGATTTCTGTTATGGGAGGCGGTATGGGAGTTCCATCAGTCGGAATCTATACTTATGAACTGTACCACGAATATGAAGTGGAAGAAATTATCCGCATCGGCTCGGCAGGAGCCCTTCAGGATGATGTGGATCTTCGGGATGTGGTCATTGCTGTAGGTGCCTGTACAGATTCGAATTATGCCGCACAGTATAATCTTCCGGGAACATTTGCACCGATTGCAGACTATGAATTACTGGAAAGCGCCGTGAACACAGTGAGAGAGAAAGGCCTGACAGTCCGTGCCGGAAATGTACTTACTTCCGATGTGTTTTATAATGATGATCCGACAGTCAATGACCGTTGGCGCAAGATGGGAGTACTTGCAGTGGAGATGGAAGCAGCAGCACTTTATATGAATGCAGCAAGAGCAGGAAAAAAGGCGCTTTGCATGCTTACAATTTCCGATCATTTATACAAAGATGAAAAATTATCTGCCAGGGAGCGGCAACTGGGATTTGATAATATGATACAAATTGCATTAGATATGTGATTTTGATGGAGTATTTGCTTATTTTCTAGGTTCCGGAGCAGTTTTTTTGATAGGTTTAGCGTATTAAAGTATTGAAATCTGTTAAAAAATAGGCTAATATAAAAAACATAGATTTTTTTGCAGCACTAGTTTAGGAAGGAAGATACATATGAATTTAAAAATTGGCGTGATCAAAGGGGACGGAATTGGCCCGGAAATCGTAACAGAGGCGATGAAAGTATTAGATAAAGTAGCCAAGCGTTACGGTCATAATATAGAGTACAGACAGTTACTGATGGGTGGAGCTTCCATCGATGTGCATGGTGTTCCTCTTACAGATGAGACAGTAGCAGAGGCAAAATCCTGCGATGCAGTTCTGATGGGATCTATCGGTGGAAACACAAGTACATCACCATGGTACAAATTAGAGCCATCTAAAAGACCGGAGGCAGGACTTCTCCGTATCCGTAAAGAGTTGAATCTTTTTGCAAACTTAAGACCGGCAATTCTTTACGATGAATTGAAAGGAGCATGTCCGTTAAAAGAAGAGATCACAGAAGGCGGATTTGATCTGATGATCATGAGAGAGCTTACCGGTGGACTTTACTTTGGAGAGAGAAAGACAGAAGAAGTCGATGGAGTGATGACTGCATTTGACAGTCTTACATATAACGAGAATGAAATCCGCAGAATTGCAAAGAGAGCATTTGACATTGCGATGAAGCGCAGAAAGAAAGTTACAAGTGTAGATAAAGCAAATGTTCTGGATTCTTCCAGACTCTGGAGAAAAGTAGTGGAAGAAGTTGCAAAGGATTACCCGGAAGTAACTTTGGAGCACATGCTTGTAGATAACAGTGCAATGCAGTTGGTAAAAGACCCGAAACAGTTCGATGTTATCCTGACAGAGAACATGTTTGGAGATATTCTTTCTGACGAGGCAAGTATGATCACAGGATCCATCGGAATGCTTGCAAGCGCAAGCCTGAACGAGACAAAATTTGGCCTTTATGAGCCAAGCGGCGGATCTGCACCGGATATTGCAGGACAGGGAATCGCAAACCCAATTGCAACAATTCTTTCTGCAGCAATGATGTTAAGATTTAGTTTTGACCTTGACAAAGAAGCAGACGCAATTGAGGCATCTGTGGCAAAAGTATTAAAAGACGGATATCGTACCATTGATATCATGTCTGAAGGAAAGACTCAGATCGGAACAGCCCGGATGGGTGATGAAATCGCAGCAAATATATAGAATAACAGTGTGGTGTATACTACACGATATTCGAATATTGCGTGGGATTGTAAGAGCGTGAAATGCGGAACAATCCGTGTGGTATGAAAGAATAATACAAAAAGGAGAACAAAAAAATGAGAAGTGATACAGTAACAAAAGGAAAACAGCAGGCACCACATCGTTCCCTTTTTAATGCACTGGGAATGACACAGGAAGAGATGGACAGACCATTAGTTGGTATCGTAAGTTCTTATAATGAAATCGTTCCAGGACATATGAATTTGGATAAGATCGTAAATGCAGTAAAACAGGGTGTTGCAATGGCTGGTGGAACACCAGTTGTATTTCCGGCAATCGCAGTCTGTGATGGAATTGCGATGGGACATATTGGAATGAAGTATTCTCTTGTAACAAGAGATCTGATCGCAGACTCTACAGAGGCTATGGCAATGGCGCATCAGTTCGATGCACTTGTTATGGTTCCGAACTGCGATAAGAACGTACCGGGACTTCTGATGGCAGCAGCCAGAATTAATATTCCGACAATCTTTGTCAGCGGAGGACCGATGCTTGCAGGACATGTAAAAGGCCAGAAGAGAAGTCTTTCCAGCATGTTCGAGGCTGTTGGAGCGAATGCAGCAGGAACACTTTCTGATGAAGATCTGTGCGAATTTGAGAACAAAGTATGTCCAACATGCGGATCTTGTTCTGGTATGTATACAGCCAACAGTATGAACTGTCTGACTGAAGTGCTTGGAATGGGACTTCGTGGAAACGGAACAATCCCGGCCGTATATTCTGAGAGAATCCGTCTTGCAAAACATGCAGGTATGAAGGTTATGGAATTATTGGAGAAAAATATCCGTCCAAGAGATATTATGACAGAGGATGCAATCTTGAATGCATTGACGGTTGATATGGCACTTGGATGTTCTACAAACAGTATGCTTCACCTTCCGGCAATCGCACATGAGATTGGTATGGATTTTGAGATTGATTTCGCAAATGGAATCAGTGAAAAGACTCCAAACCTTTGCCACCTTGCGCCGGCAGGTCCGACTTATATGGAGGATCTCAATGAGGCAGGTGGTGTCTATGCGGTTATGGCTGAACTGAACAAAAAAGGATTGCTTCATACAGACTGCATGACAGTTACAGGTAAGACAGTAGGCGAGAACATTGAAGGAGTGCAGAACAAAAATCCAGAGGTTATCCGTCCAATCGACAATCCGTACAGCCAGACAGGCGGACTTGCAGTATTAAAAGGAAATCTTGCACCGGACGGAAGTGTTGTAAAGCGTTCTGCAGTAGTAGATGAAATGCTTGTACATGAAGGACCGGCAAGAGTCTTCGAATGTGAGGAAGATGCAATCACAGCAATCAAAGGCGGCAAGATCAACCACGGTGATGTTGTTGTTATCCGTTATGAAGGACCAAAGGGTGGTCCTGGTATGAGAGAGATGTTGAACCCGACTTCTGCAATCGCAGGAATGGGACTTGGTTCCAGCGTTGCTCTGATCACAGATGGACGTTTCAGTGGAGCTTCCAGAGGAGCATCTATTGGACATGTTTCACCAGAGGCTGCAGTTGGCGGACCAATCGCACTTGTAGAAGAAGGAGACATCATCAAGATCGATATCCCGAACATGAAGCTTGAGTTAGATGTATCTGATGAAGAACTGGCTAAGAGAAAAGAAAAATGGCAGCCAAGAGAGCCGAAGGTTACAACCGGATATCTTGCAAGATATGCAGCTATGGTTACATCCGGAAACCGGGGAGCGATCCTGGAAGTACCGAAAGCTAAATAATGATAGAACAGGAGTTATAAAGTATGCAGTTGACAGGATCAGAAATCGTAATCGAATGTTTGAAAGAGCAAGGCGTGGATACTGTATTTGGGTATCCTGGCGGAGCAATTTTAAATGTGTACGATGAATTATATAAACATCAGAATGAAATCAAGCATATCCTGACTTCCCACGAACAGGGAGCAGCGCATGCAGCAGACGGATATGCGAGAGCAACAGGTAAAGTTGGTGTGTGTCTTGCAACGAGTGGACCGGGAGCTACGAATCTTGTAACAGGGATTGCTACGGCATATATGGATTCCATTCCGATTGTTGCAATCACATGTAATGTAGGAGTTTCCCTCCTTGGAAAAGACAGTTTCCAGGAGATTGATATTACAGGAATTACGTTACCAATTACAAAGCATAACTTTATTGTAAAGGATGTAAATAATCTGGCAGCGACGATCCGTAAGGCATTTGCCATTGCGAAAAAAGGTCGTCCGGGTCCGGTTCTGATTGATATTCCGAAAGACGTCACTGCAAATAAGGCAGAGTATGTAAAAGAAAAGCCTGTAGCTGTAGAGCCATCACAGAATATCTGTGAAACACAGCTTGACACAGCAGTAGAGATGATAAAGGAGGCAAAGAAGCCTTATATCTTCGTTGGTGGAGGAGCAATTTTATCCGGAGCCAGCGAAGAAGTTTATACATTTGCAAAAAAAGTGGATGCACCGGTAACAGATTCTCTTATGGGAAAGGGAGCATTTCCTGGAACAGACCCGTTATATACAGGAATGCTTGGAATGCATGGAACAAAAACTTCCAATTACGGTGTCAGTGAGTGTGATCTTCTGATTGTGATCGGAGCAAGATTCAGTGACCGTGTAACCGGAAATGCACAGAAATTTGCACAGAATGCAAAGATTATCCAGATTGATGTAGATGTTGCCGAGATGAACAAAAATGTGATGATTTCTGCAGGTGTTGTAGGAGACATAAAAGTCGTTCTTGACAGATTGAATGAGCGCCTGGAACAGCAGGATCATGCAGAATGGGTGACTAAAATTCAGGAATACAAAGAAAAATATCCACTAGTTTATCATAAAGATGTATTGAGTGGTCCGTTCGTAGTAGAAGAGATTTATCGCCAGACAAAGGGCGAGGCTATTATTTCTACAGAGGTCGGACAGCATCAGATGTGGGCAGCACAGTTTTATAAATATACAAAACCAAGAACATTCCTGACATCAGGAGGACTTGGAACCATGGGATATGGCCTTGGCGCAGCTCTTGGAGCGAAGAGTGGAAGAGAAGACAAAGTGGTTGTCAATATTGCAGGAGACGGTTGCTTTAGAATGAATATGAATGAGATCGCAACTGCAGTCCGCCACAATATTCCAGTGATTCAGGTAGTCATCAACAACCACGTTCTTGGTATGGTACGACAGTGGCAGAATCTGTTTTACGGACAAAGATACTCTGCGACAGTACTGAATGATGCAGTAGATTTTGTAAAACTTGCAGAAGCAATGGGTGCAGAAGGCATCCGCGTAACAACACAGGAAGAATTTAAATCAGCTTTTGAAAAGGCAATGAATCTTGGAAAACCGGTTGTCATCGATTGTCAGATTGACAGTGATGATAAGGTATGGCCAATGGTTGCGCCTGGAGCGGCAATCAGTGAAGCGTTTGATGAAGCAGATTTGAAGAATAAATAATAAACAAATTAACAGCTCAAAAAGAGCAAGGGAAATGGAGGCAATACTATGAGTAGAGTGTACAATTTTTCAGCAGGTCCGGCAATGTTACCGGTGGAGGTCCTTAAAGAAGCAGCATCAGAGATGCTGGATTATCAGGGTTCAGGAATGTCCGTGATGGAAATGAGTCACCGCTCTCAGGTATTCCAGAATATTATCGATGAGGCAGAAGCAGATCTTAGAGACTTGCTGAATATTCCGGACAATTATAAGGTACTGTTCTTGCAGGGAGGCGCATCCCAGCAGTTCGCTGCAGTTCCTATGAACCTGATGAAAAATGGTGTCGCAGATTATATTGTGACAGGCCAGTGGGCGAAAAAAGCAGCACAAGAAGCAGAAAAATACGGCAAGGTGAATGTCATTGCATCTTCCGCAGATAAGACATTTTCTTATATTCCGGATTGTTCCGATCTTCCGATTGATGACGATGCAGATTACGTATATATCTGTGAGAATAATACAATCTATGGAACGAAGTACAAAGAACTTCCGAATACGAAAGGCAAGACGCTGGTTGCAGATGTATCTTCCTGTTTCCTGTCAGAGCCTCACGATGTAGAAAAATACGGTGTTCTCTATGGTGGAGTACAGAAAAATATTGGACCTGCCGGAGTTGTGATTGCAATTATCCGTGAAGATTTGATCCGTGATGACGTACTTCCAGGCACACCGACTATGTTAAAATATAAAACACAGGCGGACAAAGGTTCTCTTTATAACACACCTCCGTGTTATGGAATTTATATTTGCGGCAAAGTCTTCAAATGGTTGAAAAAACAGGGCGGACTTGCTGCAATGAAAGAACACAATGAGAAAAAAGCAAAGATTCTGTATGATTACCTGGATCAGAGCAAGATGTTCAAAGGAACTGTTGTACCAAAAGACCGTTCTCTTATGAATGTTCCATTCGTAATTGGTGACAAAGATCTGGAGGCTAAATTCGTCAAAGAAGCAGATGCAGCCGGATTTGTAAACTTAAAAGGGCACCGTACTGTCGGAGGTATGCGTGCTAGTATTTACAACGCGATGCCAATCGAAGGCGTGGAAGCATTAGTCGAATTCATGAAGAAATTTGAAAAGGAGAACGCTTAATATGTACAAATATCATTGCTTAAATCCAATCGCAGATATTGGATTGAATAACTTTACAGAAGATTATACAAAGATTGATACTGCAGAAGGTGCAGATGCGCTTCTCGTAAGAAGTGCAGTTATGCATGACATGGAGTTTGACAAAAACTTAAAGGCTATTGGAAGAGCAGGAGCTGGAGTTAATAACATTCCTCTGGATACATGTGCAGAGCAGGGAATCGTTGTATTCAACACACCGGGAGCAAATGCAAATGGTGTAAAAGAGCTTGTGATCGCAGGTATGCTTCTTGCGTCTCGTGATATCATCGGAGGAATCAACTGGGTCCAGGAGAATGAAGAAGACGGCAATATCTTAAAAGATGCCGAAAAGGCAAAGAAACAGTTTGCCGGCTGCGAAATCGAAGGTAAGAAGCTGGGAGTCATTGGACTTGGAGCCATTGGTGTTCTTGTTGCTAATGCAGCCGTACATCTTGGAATGGAAGTTTACGGATATGATCCATATCTGTCTGTGGATGCAGCATGGAGACTGTCCAGAAATATTCATCATGCAAAGACCGTTGATGAGCTTTATAAAGATTGTGATTATATTACGATACATGTGCCGGCTATGGATAGTACAAAAGGTATGATTGACAAGAATGCGATTGGTCTTATGAAAGATGGCGTTGTCATTCTGAATTATGCAAGAAATGTCCTGGTTGATGAAGAGGCAGTAGTAGATGCACTTGTTTCCGGACATGTTAAGAACTATGTGACAGATTTCCCGACACCAATCGTGGCAGGAGTCAAAGGTGCAATTATCACACCACACCTTGGAGCTTCTACAGAAGAGTCTGAAGATAACTGTGCGAAGATGGCAGTTGCAGAAGTAAGAAATTATCTGGAAAATGGTAACATCCAGCATTCTGTAAACTATCCGGACTGCGACATGGGAGTCAAAGGTGAAAATACAAGAATTACATTACTTCACCATAATGTACCGAATATGATCGGACAATTCACGAAGATCCTTGCAGATGATAATATGAATATTGCAGATATGACGAATAAAAGCAAAGGTGAGTATGCATATACGATGATTGATATAGATTCTGATGTGACAGACAGTGTTATCGAAGATCTTACAAAAGTCAAAGATGTGTTAAGAGTACGTGTGATTCGTTAATTGGTACAATTGCAGGTTGATCAAACATAATCAAAATATAAAGAGGAATAGTGATGGAAGAGATTCTTGTAACTATTCCTTTTTTGACGTTCAAAAGTTCATAGTCTTATTTCCAATCATGAAAAATAGAACCGCCAGCTATTAACTGGCGGTCTATAAAAATGCACATATATCTGATTATGAGAAAATCCTATAAATTTTTCTCTGCTAAATCTTTTCTGTGTCTTTCAAGAAGAGCGTGTAATCTGTCAGTCGGACTTAATACAGAACTGATAGATACATCGTGGTTCATGGAATCGATGATCAGCGCGATGAATTTACTCATATCTGCAACTGTGAAGTATTCTCTCTCATAGAATGCAGGTGGGAGGTAAGTCAGGTTCGTAGTGATCACGCGATCAATATAACCTTTCTCATGGAATTCGTCAAATTTCTCAAATCCATCTGTGAAAAGACCAAATGTTGTACATACAAATACCTGTTTTGCACCACGGTCTTTCATCTGTTTAGCTACGTCCAACATACTTTCACCGGAAGAAATCATATCATCGATGATGATGACAGATTTCCCTTTGATATCAGAACCTAAGAACTCATGTGCTACAATTGGGTTCTTTCCATTTATGACTGTTGAATAATCACGTCTCTTGTAGAACATACCCATGTCAACTCCGATAACGTTGGAGAAGTATACGGCACGGGACATTGCACCTTCATCCGGACTGATGATCATCAGGTGATCCGGGTCAACAGAAAGGTTTGGTTCTGCGCGAAGCAGTGCTTTCATGAACTGATATGGCGGGTTGAAACTGTCGAATCCGTAAAGCGGGATTGCATTCTGTACACGCGGATCGTGGGCATCAAATGTGAAGATATTGTCTACGCCCATGTCAATCAGTTCCTGAAGTGCCAAAGCGCAGTCCAGAGACTCGCGTTTTGTACGTTTGTGCTGACGGCTCTCATACAAAAACGGCATAATAATGTTAAGGCGGTGTTCCTTACCATTAGCAGCGGAAATCAGACGTTTCAGATCCTGATAGTGATCGTCCGGTGACATGTGGTTCACATATCCGTTGACGGAATATGTCAGGCTGTAATTACATACATCTGTCATAATAAACAGGTCTTTCCCACGGACAGATTCGTTCAGGACACCTTTTGCTTCACCGCTTCCAAAACGTGGGCAATGTGCATCTACCAGATAATTGTCCTGAAGATAAGTTGCATACATTGGTGATTTTAATTCTTCACGGTAAGAGGACTGCCTGAAGTTGACAATATAGTCATTCACTTTCTGTCCCAGTTCTTTGCAGCCTTCCATAGCAATGATCTTCAGAGGGGCTCTTGGGAAAAGCTTTTCCATCTCCTTGATATCATTACTGTTACTGTTAATCGTAATGTTGTTCATAACGCTCTCCTGTTACATATAAATATTTCATTTCTTTTTTATGATATTTTGTTCTAACATATCTCACATTACAGTTATATCATTTTTACCTATGTAAGGTCAATGGTATGTTTTCTATTTTATAAACTTTACAAGTTGAAGCAGATATTGTAAAATCAAGTGGATAAGATGAAAAATCGAATATTTACAGAAATGGAGATAAATATATGAGTAAACCAGTAGTAGCGATTGTGGGTAGACCGAATGTGGGTAAGTCCACACTTTTTAATGCGCTGGCAGGAGAGAAGATTTCAATTGTAAAAGACACACCGGGAGTTACCCGTGATCGAATCTACGCAGATGTCAGCTGGCTTGATAAAGATTTTACATTGATCGACACCGGTGGTATTGAACCGGAGAGCAAGGACATTATTCTGTCGCAGATGCGTGAACAGGCTCAGATTGCTATTGATACATCAGATGTTATTATTTTTATTACAGATGTAAAGCAGGGGCTTGTGGATTCCGATTCTAAAGTTGCAGATATGTTAAGAAGAAGCGGAAAGCCGGTCATTCTTGTTGTAAACAAAGTAGATAATTTTGATAAATATATGGCAGATACTTATGAGTTCTATAATCTTGGAATCGGTGATCCGGTGCCAATCTCTGCATCATCAAGACTCGGACTTGGAGATATGCTTGATAAGGTGATCGAACATTTCCCGGAGCATGCAGGAGAAGAGGAAGAGGACTCTCGTCCGCGTGTGGCAATCGTAGGCAAACCGAACGTAGGTAAGTCTTCTATTATTAACAAGCTTCTTGGAGAGCAGCGTGTGATCGTCAGTGACATTGCAGGAACAACAAGGGATGCCATTGATACGGAGATCGTGCACAATGGAAAAGAATATGTCTTTATTGATACAGCAGGGCTTCGCAGAAAGAATAAGATTAAAGAGGAACTGGAGCGATACAGTATTATCCGTACCGTAACAGCGGTAGAGCGTGCAGATGTGGTCCTTGTGGTAATTGATGCGACTCAGGGTGTGACAGAACAGGATGCCAAGGTGGCAGGAATTGCGCATGAGCGTGGAAAAGGTGTTATCATCGTGGTAAATAAGTGGGATGCTATTGAGAAAAATGATAAGACCATGCGTGAGTATGAGAATGAAGTGCGCCGTGTCCTTTCATTTATGCCATACGCAGAGATTATGTACGTGTCTGCAGTGACAGGTCAGCGTCTTCCAAAAATGTTCGATATGATTGATATGGTCATTGAGAATCAGACACTGCGTGTTGCAACAGGGGTACTTAATGAGATTCTGATGGAAGCAACAGCAATGCAGCAGCCGCCTTCAGACAAAGGAAAGCGTCTGAAAATCTATTACATGACGCAGGTAGCGGTAAAGCCGCCTTCATTTGTAATTTTTGTCAATGATAAAGAACTGATGCATTTCTCCTATCAGAGATATCTGGAGAATAAGATCAGAGAGTCCTTTGGCTTCAAGGGAACATCACTAAAATTCTTTGTGAGAGAAAGAAAAGAAAGGGATAATTAGAAAATGGAACGTTTTATATGTCTACTGATCGGGTATGCATTTGGACTGATCCAGACAGGATACATCTATGGTAAGATGAGAGGAGTTGATATCCGAAAAGAGGGAAGCGGCAATGCAGGAAGCACTAATGCTCTTCGCACGATGGGAATCAAAGCGGGACTTGTCACACTTCTTGGAGACTGCTTTAAATGTGTCTTTGCAGTTGTGACAGTTTACCTGATTTACGGAAAGACTTACGCAGACATTTTCCCACTCCTTGCCATGTATGCAGGGATGGGTGCGGTACTTGGGCACAACTATCCATTTTATCTGAACTTTAAAGGTGGAAAAGGAATCGCAGCGACAGCCGGACTGATCTTAAGTACGACAAATGTATGGATGGTTTTGATTTGTTTATTTGCATTTCTCGGAATCGTGGCAGTGACACGTTATGTGTCTCTTGGCTCCCTGGCAGTTGTGATCATTTATTTGATCGAAGTGGTTGTGTATGGCCAGATGGGAGGATTTGGTGTAAAACCGCCGTATCTTTATGAAATGTATGGAATTGCGGCATTTCTGATGTTATCCGCATTTTATAAACATAAGGCAAATATTGTAAGGCTCATGAACGGTACGGAGAATAAGATCAGTATCGGAAAGAAATAATAAGGAGGAAGATTATGGCAAATGTAAGTGTGATAGGGGCAGGAAGCTGGGGGACTGCACTGGCGCTTCTTCTGAGTAAAAACGGTCATGATGTGACTATGTGGTCAATTCTGGAAGATGAAATCCGGATGCTGGATAAAGAGCGTGAGCACAAATCAAAGCTTCCGGGCGTGAAGCTTCCGGATACAATGAAATTTACAACAGATCTTAAGAAAGCTGTAGAAGGAAAAGATTTCCTTGTGCTTGCAGTGCCGTCTACATTTACAAGGGGAACAGCGAAAAATATGTGCCCATATGTAGCGGAAGGTCAGATCATTGTTGATGTTGCGAAAGGAATCGAAGAGGCAACTCTGATGACACTATCTCAGCAGATCGAGGATGAAATTCCACAGGCTGATGTAGCAGTCCTGTCCGGACCAAGCCACGCTGAGGAAGTAGGAAGAGGACTTCCGACTACTGTTGTTGTGGGAGCAAAGACGGAAAAGACAGCCGAGTATCTGCAGCAGATGTTCGCAAGTGAAGTGTTCCGTGTATATACAAGCCCGGATATGCTTGGCATGGAACTTGGCGGTTCTTTGAAAAATGTCATCGCTCTGGCAGCAGGTATTGCTGACGGAATGGGATATGGAGATAATACAAAGGCTGCACTCATCACAAGAGGAATTGCAGAGATTGCAAGACTAGGTGTGAAAATGGGCGGCGCAGTTGAGACATTTTCTGGACTTACAGGAATCGGTGATCTGATTGTAACGTGTGCCAGTGTCCACAGCCGTAACCGCAAAGCAGGTTATCTCATGGGGCAAGGCAAATCCATGCAGGAAGCAATGGATGAGGTTCAGATGGTAGTAGAAGGAGTGTATTCTGCAAAAGCAGCAGTAAAACTTGGCGAAAAATATGGAGTATCACTTCCGATCATCAATAAAGTCAGCGAAGTATTGTTTGATGGAAAAGACCCGAAAGAAGCAGTTAATGAACTCATGCTCAGAGATAATAAGGCGGAGCATACAGCACTTCCGTGGGAGAAATAATTGTAAAAGATATTAAAACAGGACGAACAACAAGAACATAAAATAGGACGAACACCTGGTATATCGAATACACTTGCTTCATGTACGAAACATTCCAATGAGCCTCTAAGGCAGTCAATCTTATCTGCAAGGGCAGTTAAGATTGACAGAGTCTCATTTCCATCGTACATAAGTCGCGCGTGTTATTTGATATATCAGGTGTTCTGTATTTTTAAGAGTAAGTTTCATGAATTGTTTTCGATGTGTATAAGGCGCATGTGTAAGTTTATGTTCTTTTTAAATCCATAAGCAGAAAATTCATACATAGTAAGCAGAATTCTATACATACTCGGAATGTTTCCGGCATAATCTGTTAACAGTAAAACAAGTTCATGCATGGGGGTATTTTGATGGATAGATTTCAGGTATACAAAGATATCGAAGCGAGGACGAATGGAGAAATCTACATTGGTGTTGTGGGACCGGTCCGGACGGGAAAGTCTACATTTATTAAAAGATTCATGGATGTGCTGGTGCTTCCGGAAATGGAAGATGAACATGCCAGAATGCGTACGCAGGATGAACTGCCGCAATCTGCTTCGGGACGCACGATTATGACAACGGAACCAAAGTTCGTGCCGAAGGAAGCAGCAAAAATCCGGCTTGCTGATGACGTAGATGTGAAGGTACGTCTGATTGACTGCGTCGGTTATATGGTAGAAGGTGCTGCCGGTTATATGGACGGGGATTCCCAGAGACAGGTGAAAACACCGTGGTTTGCTTATGAGATCCCATTTGCAAAGGCTGCCGGGATTGGAACTAGAAAAGTAATTCATGATCATTCAACCATTGGAATTGTGATTACGACAGACGGTACCATCACAGACATTCCAAGAGAAAATTACAAAGATGCGGAGCGTATGACGATACAGGAATTAAATGGAATCGGAAAGCCGTTCATTGTACTTGTGAATTCAAAAGAGCCACAGGGAGAACGGGCGCAGAACACCGCGAAGAATCTGGAACAGGAATATGGAGTACGGGCGCTGCCGGTCAACTGTGAAAAACTTACCAGAGAGGATATCTGCCAGATTTTATCGGAAGTCCTTTTTGAGTTTCCGATATCTGAAATTCAGTTTTTTGTTCCGAAATGGGTGGAGATGCTTCCAAGAGACCACAAGATCAAACAAGATCTGATTGAACATGTGAGAGTGATTCTGGAACGACTTACCAAAATCCGGGATGCTCTTGGAAGTATAGATGTTTCTGAGAGTGAGTACATAGATTCCTGCAAAGTGGATCAGATTGGAATGGGTCAGGGCTGTGTGAATATCAACATTTCTATACCAGAAAGATATTATTACGAAATGTTAAGCGAGATGACGGGAACGAAGATTGCAGGACAATATGAGCTGGTTGCAACAATTCAGGAACTTGCGAAATTAAAGGAAGAATATGAAGGAGTCCGGGACGCATTTACAACTGTTCGAATGAAAGGATATGGGGTGGTCAGTCCGGTAAGAGATGAAATTACACTTTTGGAGCCGGAGCTTATCAAACAGGGAAATAAATATGGCGTGAAGATACATTCAAAGGCCCCGTCTATCCATCTGATCCGGGCGAATATCGAGACAGAGATTGCACCGATTGTCGGAACAGAAGATCAGGCGAAAGATCTTCTTACATTCATTAAGCAGGAAGCAGAAACCGAACATGGAATCTGGGAGACGAACATTTTCGGAAAATCTGTGGAAGAATTAGTGATGGATGGTATCCGGGGTAAAATTGCCATGATCGGGGATGAAAGCCAGACAAAGCTTCAGGATACAATGCAGAAGATTGTCAATGACAGTAATGGAGGACTGGTGTGCATCATCATATAAAAATGATTTACCCCCTGTATAATTTGTGCTATACTATTTTATGAATGTCAAAAAGGAACTTAAGAAAAAAGATAAGACCTTGAATGAGATAGAAAAATGTATGGAGGTACAATTTGATGAAAGTAGCGATTATTACTGCAAGTACAGCAGTTTATAAAGGAGAGCAGGAGGATGCAAGTGGAAAAGTAATCCGCAAGATGGTGGAGGAGGCAGGGCTTGACGTTGTGTTCATGAAGGCTCTCCCGACAGACAAAACTGTATTATCTACTGTTTTTCAGAGAATGGCAGATGGAAATCTTGCAGACCTGATCCTGACAACAGGAGGAGCAGGCTGCGGACCGGAAGACTGCACACCGGAGGCAACTATGGAAGTTGTAGACAGACCACTTCTTGGAATTCCGGAAGGTATGCGTGCACACATGCTTACACTGACAAAAAGAGCTATGTTGAACCGTGCAGCGGCAGGAATCCGTGGAAATGTTGTGATTGTAAATCTTCCTGGAAAAGCAGGAGCTGTAAAGGAATGTCTTGGATACATCTTGCCAGAGGTCATGCATGCAGTTGAAGTGGCACAGGGAATAAAATAATGATTAAAATTACTTACCTGGAACATAGCGGATTTGCTGTTGAGTGTGACGAATATGTATTGATTTTTGATTATTATAAAGGAAATCTGCCACAGTTTGATAAAGATAAAAAAATCTGTGTATTTGCAAGTCATGTGCACTACGATCATTTTAAAAAGAAAATATTTACGTGGGCAGAAGAATATGAGAATATCCACTATATTTTATCTGATGACATTGAGGCGGCAGGGCCAAAAGATCAGACGGAGCATATAGGTGCAGATGCAGATTTTAATATTTGGGATTTAAGGATTCATACACTGAAATCCACCGATGAAGGTGTGGCATTTCTTGTAAGGGTGAAAGAGAAAACATTTTTTCATGCAGGAGATCTGAACTGGTGGTACTGGGAAGAAGAGGAAGATGAGACCTGGAATGAACCGATGAGACAGGCATATCAGAAAGAGATTGCAAAAATCGAGGGTGAAGAAATTGATTATGCATTTTTCCCGCTTGATTCCAGACAGGGAGAAGAGTCTGTACTTGGTATCAATTATTTTATGCGGCATACGAATACAAAGATTGTATTCCCAATGCATATGTGGGGGTATGACATTTTAGATAAGTTTTTGAAAAATTCGGTGTCGGAGCCGTATAGAGAGCGGATCATGAAGGTGAAAGAACCGGGGCAGAGCTTTTATTTTGAGGAGGAAAGATAGATGCTGGTCAGTATATACACCGATGGAGCAGCCAGAGGAAACCCGGATGGACCGGGAGGATACGGAACCATTTTAGAGTACGTAGATTCAAAAGGCGAACTTCATATAAAGGAATTGTCAAAGGGATATGAGAAGACAACGAATAACCGCATGGAGTTGATGGCAGTCATAGCTGGACTGGAAGCATTGAACCGTCCGTGTGATGTGAAGTTGTATTCTGATTCAAAGTATGTGGTAGATGCATTCAATCAGAACTGGATCGGCGGGTGGCTGAAGAAAGGCTGGAAACGTGGAAAGAATGAGCCTGTAAAAAATGTGGATCTCTGGAAACGGCTTCTGGAAGCGAAAGAGCCACACAATGTGACATTTATCTGGGTGAAAGGACATGATGGACATCCTCAGAATGAGCGATGCGATGAACTCGCAACTTCTGCAGCAGATGCAATGAGGTAAAAAAGTTCTTTCTTTTTAGAAAAAATATGATATAATAAATACTTGCAAGTAAGACAGGTGATCGCGGCTGTAATTGCCGAAAGGCAGCAGGTGAGGAAAGTCCGGGCTTCGCAGGGCAGGGTGCCGGATAACGTCCGGTGGAGGCGACTCCAAGGCCAGTGCAACAGAAATGTACCGCCTGACAGACTCTTATGAGAATGGACAGGTAAGGGTGGAAGGGCAGTGTAAGAGACTACCGCCCGGCCGGTAACGACCGGGGCACATGTAAACCCCACTCGAAGCAAGACCGTGCAGAGACAATTTGGCGGCCCGTCAAGTCTCAGGTAGGTCGCTGGAACCTGATGGCAACATCAGGTCTAGATAGATGATCACTCAACGACATAACCCGGCTTATCGTCTTGCTTGCTTTTGTTTTATTCCAATATGGTAATAAAAAAGATTTTCAGCTTCGAAAATTGAAACTGAAAATCTTTTTTATACATTTAATTCAATGTTTATCATCAATTATATAAAACTTGATATAGAAAATCCGATTATCCGCATAAATACAGCATTTAAGGGCTGTTCATCACTTGAAAAAATAAGTGTTTTACCACGAATTTACCATAATTGAATATGAGTCTTGATATGACGAAATATAAAGGGAGATTGCACGTATAATAAAACCGCGTATCTCCCTTTAACAAACTATCTAAAGTTTTCTACATTTATAACTCTGGAAAAACAATCGCACAAATTCATGTTGTGAGTGACCATGATTATAGTAATGCCCTTTTCATTTAATTCTTTCAAAAGTTTCATCACTATCAATTCGTTCTCTTTATCAAGTCCAGAAGTTGGTTCATCAGCTAATATAATCTGACTTCCTTGCAAAATCAATTTAATAATTGCAATTCGCTGTTGCTCTCCACCGCTTAACTGATATACTTTTTTGTTAAGCATGTCACTTAGCTCAAATTGCTTTAAATACTTATTGATTAGTTTCAGTTTTTCTTCTTTTTTTACTTTTTTATATTCAAGAGCTAATTTTAAATTCCACAACACGCTTTCATCTTCTATTAGTCCATAATTTTGAAATAGATAGCCTATTGTATATCTTCTCAAAATCATAGCATTTTTACCGTTCATGGACAAATTTTTATGACTATCAATAGTGATTGTTCCCTCGGATATATCAGTAATCAATCCTATTATATTTAAAAGTGTCGTTTTACCTGCCCCGCTTTTCCCTACAAGCCCCACAAATTCGCCTTTTTCTATTTCTAAAGATAAATTTTCAAATAGAACCTGATTTTTCCCATATTCTTTTTTGACGTTCTTTAATGTAATCAATGACATACTTATGCCCCCTTTTCAATCTCATATAAAGCGTTTGAGATATAAATTCTATAAAGCAATTCGCAGAATATGTAGTCAATAAGTATAATCGCAAAAAGGCAAGCAAAATAATAATTTATAGCAGTTAATACGCCTGATATAATTATTTCGATTCCCCAAAAAATATACCGATTTTTCAGTGTCCTAAAATGAGAGAATCCTAAAATCTCTTTTGCCGCATATCTCTTTCGATTTACAAAAATGTCCACATAATTTGAAATATACAAAATAAACAGTAAAGACACTATAAAGACAATCGTAAACATAGTGAGTGTTTTAAGAACGAATGTCACATTTTCAAGTTGCATTAAATAAGGTGTAAGTAATGTTCCAGCTGTAACTAATTGCTCTAAATCATATTCTGATAACAAAGAAGAAAAATCTTCTCTTGACTCCATTTGAAAAAATAAACACCTTGTATTTAAAGAATCCAAATAGTAAAGTCCTGCAAAATTGCCCGTATCAACAATGATAACAGGATTAGCCATATCCGAAAAACCATTTTCTGTATTGACTTTTATCGTAGAATCATCGTCTATATAAACAACATTAAATTTATCAATAGTTTTTTCTTCTCCCGGTATTCCATAAAATTGATTGTAATTCATCAATCGGAAATATTCTTGCTTAATATATTCGCTAATAGAATTTTCATCATTCTTATATTTATGTGGAACTAATACTGTTGGTTCACTAAATATATCTTCTCCCAATGGTTTTCCACTGAGCTGGATATTTGAAAATTCATTCAGATAATTTCTATTTGCAATAACAAGCTGTTGTTCATAATAGGGGCGTGATGTCTGCAAACCACCGTCTGTCCTAAAATCACATAGTAGTGAATGGTTATGATTATACATCTCTAATGTTTGTTCAGAATATTTTTCTAATATGTCTGTGTTTGCTAACGCATAATCATACTCCGATGAATTAAAACCATTAGCGGTATAATATCCGTCCAGATACTTATAATCTAAAACAGCTTGTTGGCTTTGTCTAAATGAGTTCCCCTGATTCAGCAATGAAATAATAGTGATAGCGATTATTACCGAAAAAATTATTTTTATAGCCTGAACTACAATATTTGTGCCGCTATTTAAAGTCTTATTTTTTATCATTGCCTCTAAAGAAACAAACTTAATTAAAATACTTGTAATTAAAACACAAAGTATATTTATAGCTAAAACACCAATAAAGAACAGTACACTTGTTGCTAAATAAGAAAAATCATATCTGTTTGTTAATGCGTAATATAAATTTAGCAAGAACAGTAATACTAAACATATTACAGCAAAATATTTTATTACACTGGTAATTTGCTCCTTTAAAATATGTATAGTAGAAAAGCCCATGCTTTTTTTAATACCTATTTTTTTCAAACTATAAGACGTATAAATACAGTATATGATTTGAAGTACAATAAATAAGATTACAAAATTCAGAAGATTCAATTCTAATACCATACTATACGGAATAGCGTCATTTTCAAAGTTATTTATTGCGACGGACAGTTGAGAAGCTATCTCTTTAATTGCGTTAGCTGGTAAATCTGTATAGAATACACCAACACTATCTAAAAAATCTTCCTTTTGCAATTCATGATATTGAAACAAAATAGAGGAAGATATAGGCTGTTTTTGTGTAAACTCATTTAATGGATAGCAATATAAATCATAAACAGATTTATCTGTGGAAGTGAGCGTATTGTTAATGAGTTCTAATTTATTTTGAGAATATTCTTCTGTAAATATTGTATAAAATTTGTCGAGAATTTCTGGCGATGTTTCTTCTAAAACATACCCTTTTAAATTCTCAGTAGCAATGTTATTCTTTTCATAAATGTTGTAAATAGAAGTATTAAAAATATATGCAAAGAGTATGACTTCAAGGAAAATAAAAATCTTTAAAAATTTTTTCATAACATACGCCCCTTTCTTTGAAGAAATGTATAAAATAGGGCGGGACAAATAGCCCCGCCCTAGGTGTTTGAACTATTTTACTTAATATGGATAATAATATAATAAGATGTTTCGTTCGCCCACCAAACTCTCTTTGCATCTTTGTAAGCGTAGTTTGACTTGAATCCACTGGTATATGTATCTCCGCCGACCTTTACAGTTGCCTTTACCATGTAGTTGCGACTAATACCTGCTTTACGCCCAATTTCGGAATATACAATGGTGTCTGTTTGCCCTCCATTGTAGTACAAATCTCCACCCGCTACATCAATAGCCCACGCTGTAAGTGGAGCGCCGACAACCATAACTGCTGCTACAAGACCAACTACTTTCGTTCTCAACTTCTTTGCTCTCATTCGATAAACCTCCTTTCTCTTTTTTACTTTTTGATAGTTTTATGTCACGTACTGTTTTTACTAACCTCAACATGACATATATTTCATTAAATGTCAAGTTATTTTTGTTTCTATTTTATATATGACCTCTTTGTTGCTATCATATTTTGTGCATAATGCACAAAATCAAAGTGCCAATATTAGTGCTTTCCACGATTGTACTTTTACAATG
This sequence comes from Dorea sp. 210702-DFI.3.17, assembly GCF_020560825.1. Taxonomy (NCBI): domain Bacteria; kingdom Bacillati; phylum Bacillota; class Clostridia; order Lachnospirales; family Lachnospiraceae; genus Dorea; species Dorea sp. 210702-DFI.3.17. Next base: position 1,234 of record NZ_JAJCNB010000020.1, on the reverse strand, counting down.
AAAAGACGAAGTACCTGTGATAAATTCATTGCTCTAAAATTATTAGAGAAACTATACAATATAGCTATCCTTTTTTCTCTTGTCTGCCATAAACAGAAAAGAAAAAGCCCTGTCAAGAGCCTGCCACTTCTTTAGAAGTGGTGCTTGCACTCTTGATCTGGGCTTTTTGTTTGCTGTATCTTTTTGCAAGAGGAAAAAGGCTACTCGTCCCCGTTGTCAAAATGGCTGTCCTTTAAGACTTCCCGCAACAGCTCCATATCTTCTTTTGAGTTGGGATTTATCCTCTTTACAACCTGATAAGGTGTACCGTACTTGTGTCCGTCTGTGCTTTCCCCGAACATATCCATGCTGTATAAATCATCATAACGGTCTAATACTTTCTGAAATTTCAAGTGCTGGATAAATGTTTTGATAGGGTAAAGGTCGGACGCTTGTATGTCCTCTCCCTTGATATAGTCTGTGATGTATTTCCGCAACTGCTCCAACTCATACTCTAGCCATTCTTCTTCACTGTCAAAGAAGTTATCATAGTGTCCGTGTTTCAGTTCTGCATTTAGGCGTTCTTCCGTCCGTAAAAACTTGCATACCTCTTTTTCCGCCTGTTGGACAAACTTCCATTCTCCCGACAACAATTCATTCGGTGTTACTTCCAGTACGTCCATTATCTTTTCCAGCGTGTCAAAGGTGGGATAGTTTACCCCTCGTTCAATCTTAGAAAGGCTCTGCATATTGATACCGATGGCGTCCGCAAGCTCCTGCTGTTTCATTTTCCTGTGTTTTCTTATGGTCTGTATGTTCTCCCCTAAAAAATTTATTTTCTTTGTGTCATGCTCCATAACTTCTTATATCTTTTCCTTTCCCGGCTTTTTCGTTCCTTTATAAGCCTATCATACTTATTATAGCCGAAAAAGTCAAGAAAAAGTTCTTGACAAGTAATTCTAACGGCGTTATTCTCATGGAGGATATAGTGATTAAGCACAATGAGGTCAATCACACGCTTGAGTAGGCATAGAAAAGAGTTATTTTCGCTTTGATAGCATGAATAGGCATGGACTATCCGACCGAAAACGGTGTTTCTTCCTGTGCCTGCCCCGTTTAGCCACGAGCCTCCCAAAGGCTCGTGAGCGTTAAGAACGGGGCTGGTGCAGGAAGAAAAGGAACGCCGTAGGCGTTCCGTACAGGGCGTATATGTAACACCGCCCTGCGCATACATGTCATAGTACCTAGAAACTGT
>NZ_JAJCNB010000002.1:0-264126 GCF_020560825.1 Dorea sp. 210702-DFI.3.17 | reverse complement strand
GCTACAGAGTCCTTGCTTACTCCGAGAATAACAGCTCCCTTCTCAGTAAACTGTGGATAACGCTCAGAAAAGCCACATGCCTGCTTCGTACATCCTGGTGTGTTATCCTTTGGATAAAAATATAAGATCACTTTTTTTCCTGCATAATCGCTTAATTTATGCACTTCTCCGTTCTGATCCGGCAATTCAAAATCCGGTGCTTTTATTCCTAACTCTAACATTTACTATTCCTCCGCTTTTGTATTTTCCACCTGTTTTCTTGTTCTTTTATTGCCTGAAATCATTTTATGACCAGAATAGACTGCCATAATCATGCATATCAGAGAGCCAAATGCAAAGTATTTGTGTGCTGCTTTTAGCCCTTTATATCCTGTATAAAAAGTTCCAATCATTGTGATTAAAGCTACTACTGACCAATATTTATGTGCTTTCATGTAATTTCTCCGTTTTTCAGTGTATTCAATTCTAATTATACGCTACCACATTCCTATGTCAATTTGATAATGGAATCTTCCTATAAAATTTTTCAGAATATCATGGTTAAAACTATGTATTGTTATCATTGAATTTTTCTTTGAAAAAATCTGACAAAAAGCTTTCTTTCAAGAGATTACTATTTAATCTCTTTTCCATCTATATATAGTTGAAATTTATCAGGATTATTAACAACATCATAGTCCTTTCCATATTCTATAGGTCTGTATTCGGCTGTCATTACTGATTCCCCATCTTCAATATCCTCTTTCCTAAATAGATGTTCATATCAAGACTCGTCGCATATCCCCTGTCTGTGGAGAATTTTGTCGAATAAAAAGAATCATCCTTGTACATCTGCAAAAGCTCTCTTGCAAACGCTTCTCTATCCTCAATATTTTTCCGGTTAGCAACCACGGTAATATTTTCATCTCGATTTACGGAAAATGTTCCAACTACATCCGGTTCGCCTTCCTTATGACCAGATTCAGATTTCCCATAAATACTTCCTGCAGCAATTATCAAGATCACTGCTCCTGAAATCAATGCAATTATCTTTTTCTTCATATTTTTATTTTCCTTTTAGTTTTTTTACTGCGTAATTGATTACTTCTTCCGGTGTAGGTCTTTCTCCTTTAAGTGTCATTTTCTTCCATTCTTCCTGCACAGCCGGATCAGGATTATCAAATCCTGCATCTATGGCTATCCACATTTCTCTGCGTACTTCTTCTGGTGTTGTGTTGTACTTTTCTGCAATCTTCTCATAAATAGTTTTCTCTCTCATTCATTTTCCTCCGATATATAACCGGAATTACGTCTTGTTCTATAGAACCAATTTAGCATATTTCTATTATCATGAAAAGACACTTTACAACTTAAATCTGAATAAATGGTCAAAAAAAGAAGAGCTACTTGCTCTTCCCAGTTTGTCATATTACTCTTCCAATAATGTATGAATTACTTTGATGATTTTTTTCTGCTCTTTGATCGGAAGTTTTTCAATTTTTTCTGTCAGCTCATTGGTAACGCCTGTAACTGAATGTGCCACAACATCAATTAAAAGAGTATCTGCTGAAACATCTAATGCATTTGCAATTGCAACAAAGGTATCCAATTTTGTAACTTTCAAGCCTCTCTCTATTACACTCACATGCGTTGGACTTAAATTTACTAATGCAGCCAGTTCCTCTTGCGTGAGATTTTTTGCTTCTCGTGCTGATTTGATTCGCTGTCCTACTGCTTTCAAATCCATCGTAACACCTCCTCCAGAACGAATAATCATTCTGAATTTAGTATACTTGCGGATATCTTAAATATACAGAATCGCAAAACCAAGTTCTAATTCCATAGAACTATATTCAAAGTTTTTCTTTGCATTTTCGTAAAAAAGCGTTATGATTGAATCAGTTAAATCTAAGGAGGTATCAAATCATGAAATCACATAAATACTGGTCTCTCGGAGCACTTTTCTGTATGTTGGGATGCATTTATTCTGGAATCAAAAAATCTATGACTGCACATAAATACTTTGCCTATTCTTCATTGCTTTGTATGGGCATGTCCATTTATTCCGGTCACAAACTGGTTTCTCCAAAGAAGAAAAAAATCACTAAATCAAATAATAGTGAGAATAGTTAAATAAAAAATTGACCTTTATTCATCAAAGACAAAGTTGCTGGAGAATATTTTTTCTCTCCAGCAACTTTCTTTATCTTTAAGCCATTGAAATACAATACTGTCCAATCAGCTTCATCCAACTATTATATTTATTCTTTTCACACACCTTTCGGCAAATTTCATTTTCCATCAATACACAGAACATCTTATCATAATCAAATGCCCAAACAGCACCATAGAAACGCTTCACAAAATACTTTGTCGGAACTTTTCCTCTAAGCGTCAGGTAGCCCTGTTCTTCCAGTTCCTTGTTCAGATTTCCGATGATTTCATAAGCCGATGTCTGTTTTACTTCCAGAAGTTCACATATATCGGCTGCCTTTAAAAATAATTTATTCTGCATAATCAGTACCTCCTCTGTTTTGAATATTTATCTCTTCATATACTCTGTACTGGCAGATGCAAAATCGGACATCATTTTCCGAAATTTATCAAATTTTCTTGTTTTTTAATTCTCCATCAGTGTGATTACTGTGTCATGGAGTTTAAGCTCATCGAAAGTAAAGAACCTTTCTGTGGTATCTGTTTTCTAAATGCAGGCAACAAAAAAACAGTCTGCCTTGACGAAAATCACTTCAATCAAAACAAACTGTTCTTCATATTTACTCTAATTTTATTTTATGAGAATAACCAATTTCACGAAATTTGCAGGTGAATCTGGAATATAAACAAGAGAAAAAAATAATTTTTAAACTCCATTTGCACTCCATTTGGTCTTTTCGACACCCCGCAAAGCCTTTATTTATGGGCTTTTCCGCGATTTTTCAAGCTACTCAAACTCCCTAACTTAATCCTTGTCTTAAACATTTTTGTTAAGGCGTTCTGTTATGATTTGACTCCATTTGGTTTCATCTGCACCAATCACATGTGCTGTATGAGCTAATGTTATCAAATTGTTATCAGTATTATGTTATCACATGTTAAATAGATCTGCATGTGTTCCTGTATCGACCAAGGTCAATGTCAGAATACCATCTTCTTTTAAATATATTAGTAGCCAATCCGGTTGAATGTGGCACTCTCTAAATCCTTGGTATTTTCCTTTTAATTCATGGTCTCTATACTTTTCTTCTAAAGGAATATTATTCTGAAGCATAGTGACGATATCCTCTAAAAGAGATATATCAAGGCCTCTCTTCCTAGCTAATTTCAAGCTTTTCTTAAATTTTCCAGTAAGTATCAATTCATACTGCATCCATCAAGGTCCTCCATGGCATCAGAAAAGCTACTGTATCTCTTTGTTTTAGGATCCTTGCTAATTCTTTTCGCTTCTTCCATAGCCTCAATAACCTCTGGCTTATATTGTGGAACTACTACATCAAATGGAAGACCACCTCTCATAACACACTGTCTGAGGAATATATTCATTGCGCTGGACATATCCATTCCTAACTGCGAAAAGAGCTCTGTAGCCTGCTTTTTTAAATTTTCATCAATTCTTACCTGAGTAGGTACTGTAGCCATTTGAACACCTCCCATATAACACATTTGCCTATAGTATATACTCATTTCTTAATACCTATTATATGAAGAAAACCATCATTTGTCAATATTTAGGTTTACATTGTAATCCAAATGTATTATTCTATTTCCCAATACTCATTAACATTCCTTAATGTAGCACCTATTATTTTAGGATTTCTTTTGTTGGATGTCCATATCATTTCGTTGGGACAAAGAAAATGATACAATTCAACGATGAACCCTTTAGACAGCAAAAAGGGTGTTCAAATGAACACCCCTATGAAGTCTCCTGCTCTTTAATTTTATGTATATGCTGACGCATTATTTTATTATTACACCATCTGAAATCTTGGTTAGAAAGCTCTCTAACTGAGTCTTTTTTCTTCCATAACACTCATATATGCTGGTCTGATGATTTTATCCGTGCAAATCATCTCTTCTATTCTGTGTGCACTCCAACCTACGATTCTAGCTACTGCAAACATGGCTGTATAAAGTTCTACCGGTATACCCAGCATATCGTAGACAAATCCACTGTAAAAATCTACATTGGGACTGACACCTTTATAGATATGTCTTTTATCTGCTATGATCTTTGGAGCAAGCATCTCTATGTTTTCATACAATTCAAGATCTTTTTGCCTTTTCTTTTCCTCTGCCAGTTGTTTTACATAATCTTTAAATACTCTCTCCCTCGGATCAGAAATAGAATATACTGCATGTCCCATTCCATAGATTAAGCCCTTTTGGTCAAATGCATCTTTATCAACAATCCTTCTTAAGTATGCTTCTATCTCATCCTTATCTGAATAATCCTTTATATGCGCCCTAATATCATCCATCATTTCCATTACCTTAATGTTGGCGCCTCCGTGTTTTGGTCCTTTTAGCGAACACATTGCTGCTGCCATCGTAGAATAAGTGTCAGACCCGGATGACGTAACGACTCTTGTGGTAAATGTAGAATTATTACCTCCTCCATGTTCCATATGCAAAATGAGTGCCGTATCTAAAACCTTTGCCTCTGTAAGGGTATATTTCCTGTCTGGTCGCAGAAGCATCAATAGATTTTCCGCGGTGGAAAGCTGTTTATCGGGATGATGAATATACATACTCTCATTTTTTTCATAATGATTGTAAGCATTATATCCATATACTGCCAACAATGGGAACTCACTGATGAGCTGGATGCACTGACGCAGCGAATTGCTGACACTTGGTTCTTTTACCTTTTTATCATAAGATGCCAGGGTAAGAATACTTCGGGTCATGGAATTCATGACATCCTCCGAAGGTGCTTTCATAATGACATCCCTTGTAAAATTGGTTGGCAATGTCCTACACTCTCCAATAATTCTATCGAAGTCTTCCTTCTCTCTTTCATCAGGCAGTTTTCCCATCAAAAGAAGATATGCTATTTTTTCAAATCCAAACTCATTTTGTCCTAAACAATGAATCAAATCTTCCACTCGATAGCCCCGGTACCACAATTCCCCATCGCAGGGAATCTTCTGATTATCAACAATTTTTGAAGACACTATTTTTGATATGTTGGTAAGTCCTGTAAGGACACCTTTCCCATTTTCATCTCTAAGCCCTTTGTTTACGCCATATTCTTCAAATAACCGCGGAGCAATGTTATCATTTTTCAGACAAACTGCTTCCAATTCTTCAAAATAATCATTCATCTGCTCCGTTGTCATCTCTATTCACCTCCAGATTCTCCACCTCACTGCTCATAATAGTTTCCAACTGCTTCATAAGCTGTAGTAACTGAATCAAATTATCCTTTCCAAACTTTTCGAACACCTTCCCGTAATACTTCTTAAGTGTTTCTTCCTGCGCCCTTAACAGGCTTCGTCCGCTTTCAGTAATTGTAACATAGGTGCCCTCACTGCCGTTACCGTCATGAGACCATAATACATATCCTACGTCTCGTAGCTTTTCTACCATTTTAGAAATCTGTCGCATCGTCATCTGAAGCTTGTCCGCTAAATCCTTCAGATAGACTCGTCCTGAATAAATGTCGGATGTCTCCTCCATTGCAATATATTGTAATGCAATGTATTCCGGGATACTCATTTTCATAAAGACATCTTTTCTATGCTCCCGGTTAAACAAGTGCCTTTGGTATATCAATTCGTTGGACAGCTTTATAATATCTGTATTTCCTATAGTTTCTGCCATATTACTCCTCCTTTATTTAAAATAAGGGAAGCAACAGACTGTCACTTCCCTTCGTAAAAGAGAATGGATTATTTTAATAGCCCATTTCCGGTTGTGCCGGCATTGCAGGTGCTGTTTCCTTAATATTTGCCACAGCAGCTTCCGTTGTTAATAAGGTTGATGACACACTAATCGCATTGGAAAGTGCACTTCTTGTAACCTTGACAGGATCAATAATTCCTGCATCGACCATATTGACGTACTGTTCAGAAATTGCATCAAAGCCTATGCCCTCATCTGACTCCTTTACCTTATTGATGATGACAGCACCCTCTAGGCCTGCATTTTCAGCAATGGCACGAAGCGGAGCCTCCAATGCCTTGGCTACAATCTCTGCTCCTGTTCTCTCATCACCCTCCATGCTTGATATCATGTCATGTACTGCCTTTTGTGCGTGAACATAAGCAGATCCGCCGCCACTGATGATGCCCTCTGACACAGCAGCCCTAGTGGCATTTAATGCATCCTCTATACGATACTTAGCTTCCTTCATCTCTGTTTCAGTTGCGGCTCCAATCTTAATAACTGCAACACCACCGCCGAGCTTAGCCACCCGGTCTACCAGCTTATCCCTGTCGTACTCAGAAGCATCTGCAGCCTGTCTCTTAATCATTGCGATTCTTTCTTCAATGTCCTGTTTCTTGCCCTCGCCATCCACGATGGTTGTATGTTCCTTTGTTACTTTAACTGATTTAGTCTGTCCAAGCATATCAACTGTGATATCCTTTAATTGCATGCCAAGGTCATCGAGTACTGCCTGTCCACCTGTCAGAATTGCAATATCCTTTAACATCTCCTTACGACCATCACCATACCCCGGTGCCTTTACAGCTACGACCTTGAGTGTGCCTCTCAACCTGTTTACGATTAGTGTTGTAAGTGCTTCACCCTCTATGTCATCTGCAATAATCAGCATTTCTCTTCCCTGCTGCATTACCTGCTCCAATATAGGAAGAATATCCTTTATATTAGATATCTTTTTGTCCGTAATCAAAATGTATGGATGATTCATATTAGCTATCATCTTTTCTTTATCATCACACATGTAAGCAGATAAATAACCGTTGTCAAACTGCATTCCCTCTACAACCTCTATCTCTGTCTGCATCGTCTTTGATTCTTCTATTGTGATGACGCCATTCTCTCCAACCTTTTCCATTGCATCGGCAATCATTGTTCCGACTTCATCATTACCTGCAGATATTGCAGCAACCTTTGCAATGTGATCTTTTCCGGTTACAGGCTTGCTCATTTTAACCAGTGCTTCAATAGTTGTATCTGCTGCTTTCTTCATTCCTTTTCGCAAAATAATTGGATTTGCACCTGCTGCTATATTTTTCATACCCTCGCCTACTAGAGCCTGTGCCAAAACAGTTGCCGTTGTCGTGCCGTCTCCTGCAATGTCATTCGTTTTGGTTGCGACCTCTTTCACAAGTTGTGCACCCATATTCTCATAAGGATCTTCCAGTTCAATCTCCTTTGCAATCGTAACACCATCGTTCGTAATCAAAGGAGTTCCGTAAGATTTATCCAATACAACGTTACGTCCCTTAGGTCCGATTGTCACCTTTACTGTATCTGCCAGCTTATCAACGCCTGCTTCCATCTTTTTTCTTGCATCGATATCAAACAAAATTTCCTTTGCCATGTTAATTCCTTCTTTCTACATATAAAATAACTGTATTTTTATTTTACTACTCCACAATTGCAATAATATCGGACTGATTTACGATGATATATTCCTCATCCTCCAACTTAACATCTGTACCGGAATACTGAGAATAAATCACACGGTCGCCTTCTTTTACCTGCATTTCTGTTTTCTTTCCATTCTTTTCACTTCCAGGTCCTACTGCAATGACAACAGCTGTCTGTGGCTTTTCTTTTGCACTATCCGGTAATATAATTCCGGACTGGGTTTTTTCTTCTGCTTCCTGCTGTTTTAAAACAACACGCTCTCCTAATGGTTTTAACTGCATAATCATTACCTCTTTTCTTTATTGTTAGCACTCTCTTGTATTGAGTGCTACTTATTTTGTAAAAAATATATGCTTCATATGAAGCATATATAAACAGTTTGTTTCCAAACTGTTTGTTTAAAAAGGATTATAGCACATAAAAAACCTATGTCAACCCATTTTTTCAAAAGAAATAAAAAAATTGCACACCGATTACTCGGTGTAACAATTCCTAGTCATTCTCCAACAATCTGTCTATATTATGACTAATCTGCTCAGACACCCGGTTAAATACCGCCAAAGAACTTTCATCAATTCCTTCCACCACCTTGGCGGTTAACTCTGCCCAGAGAATCTCCATTTCCTGACAAAGATGTTCCGACGCATCAGTCAGCTCATATTTCACATATCTACGATCTTTATCATCTCTTTTGCATACAATGTATCCTTGTTTAACAAGATTCTCTAAAGTAGTAGACATATGACCTTTATTCATCTGCGTGTACCGACATATATCCGTCAATGTTGTTATATCATCATAATGAGATAGCAAATAAACAACTTCCAGTTCCAATCTGTTTAGGTTTGTCTTATTTTTTACATCAACCATAGCTTTTTCAAGAAGACGATTAAACTTTCCACCTCTCAAATTTTTTTCAATATTCATCAAAATTTCACTCCTATTTTGTTTTTACTCTTTTTACAAAATATCAAATTAATCCATCAAAATTTTTTTCATGGGACATCTTATCGTTTATCATATCATATCGCCTACATTTTTTCCACATAAACCACCCCAGTATTTCACTGCCCGAGTGCCATCAAATCCTATTTCTATACTCTTACTTCAAATCCGTTCTTGAATATGAATCTTATATCATCCTTAGCTTTTACAACCACTTCCTGCACAAGGCTGCTCCAAATCCCGGCATCGAACTCGCAGGTTAAGCCGTCCTGCTTCTCCAAAGTGCGAATGAACCCTTTGAACAATTCTCTCTTCGCCTTCTTGCTTTCTATCTGCTCGGCGATGTCATCATACTTAGCTTTTGACTTTTCATACCTTGCCGTAAGTTCGGCATAGCGTTTTTCATACTCATCTTGGTCTAATGCCACACGGCTGTTCTCTGCAATGGCAATCTGCATCTGCTCCGAGATGATATTAAGTTCTGTGATGCTATCCTGTAAATCCCTGTCAAGTGAATCCGTCTCACAGACCATTTCCATCATAACTTTGGTGTTAGCAAGAATCTCATCTCTTTCAGAAAATAACTTGTTGGCTGCCTTAATGAATAATTCCTTTAACTCATCCTCGTTGCTATGATGACTAATTTCTAAACAAGGCTACCCTAAATCCCCTCATCGAACAGACATTGATATTTATATTGCAATGTCCTTTTCCCTCCTCGCTGTAGAATTCACTACCTGTTCGCATTTCTGTTTTTCAACAACCTTCTGCTTAGCCTCCATCCGATCTTTTATAGACTTCGGCCTTACAAATTCCTTGAACTCTTCCACTAATCCTTTTACATTAAAGAACTTATCATATTGCAGTACTTTATCCTTCCATGTTTTCACTTGAACCATTAGGTCATCAATTATCCCCTGCATGTGTTCCAGTTCCCGATCATAGATTTCATTTAATTTTTCCAAAGTCCCTGATGCCTGCGCCATATCAATAAGACGGTTGAAATCTTTCTCAGAAATTTTGACTGACGGCTCACTTCCAAGAATAGAGGGAAGCTGTTTTGCATTCTTACGAATCACCGCAAGTTCCTTTGCAACAGGCTTTCCAGCAGCCAATACTTTATCAATTTTCTTTTCATATACTGCATAGCGTTTTTCCCTGTCTGCGATTTGCTCATTTATTTCATCAAGATGCTTTTTGCTTTCTTCAACTTCTTCCCTTGCATCTGCAATTTCAGCACCTACTGATGCAATCACACTCTCAGCTTCCTGTTTTTCGGCATTTAAGATTTCAAGTTCTGCCGTCAATTCCTCTGTGGCCCGCATAGCTGCCTTATATTCGGGAATTGTGTAATTATCACGTTTTACTCCAAGGATTTCTACCTCAATCCCCCGCTCCAAACACAATCCTTTTAAATATACACGTTCTCTTTCCTGCCAATGAGTTGTTTCATTATCTGTCTTTGAGACAGCCGGAGCAATCCCCATTTCCTGTAAAGCCTTTGTAAGACTATTTCTTGTATGCATCTTTGTTTTATATCCATGTGCTACAGGAATATAATCAAGATGCAAATGTGGTGTGGCTTCATCCATGTGGAGAACCGCATTAAACAAATACAGATTCGGATTGCGTTCCTGAAAACTTCTTGCATATTCATCTAATATTTCACTTGCTGCTTTTGCATCCACAGATAGATTTCCCTCTACATCAAGGACACCTGTATCATCCTTCTTTCCAATTTGAACAACAATCTCATAAAATTGTTTCTCTCCATTGCCGGAATTCTTTATGTCTTTCAAATAATCCGTAACCTGCCGGTCCTTTCGTTTCTGCTTCGCATTATATTCTGCTATCGCTTCACCAAAGAGCTGATCATAAGCTTCTCTGATTGGCTGCTTAATATACTCCACATTCCATGCAGTTCGATTACGATCTACATTTTCCGCAATAAAATCTCTATTATTATGGGATATGCTCCCTTTTCCTTTCACAAATGAAATTGTTTTGCCCATATGCATTTTCTCCCTTCTAAAATGATTTTCTTTCGTACCGCCCGCTTAAGCGGGTTCCCGGCGCATACCGCCGGGGTTCTGTTACTCTTTCCAAGAGTAATTTTTTATTACTTTTGACACTGCGTATCAAAAGCCCAGTCGCTCTTCCGAGGGACTCCTGCGGAGAGCTTCTGCCAACGTTAAAGCTGTTGGCAGGTATACAGGACATATCTTACAGATATACATCCGATTCGATATAACCTGCCTCGCTTTCCCTGAAATGTGGCATCATTTTTATGCCACATATATCCGTCTGGCATCATTGTGATGCCTATCCAAATAGATCGAGGAAATCGAGTGCATCCTCCCCGAGCAATTCCGGTTCGTCTGATTGGGACTTTGTTTCATCATGATCCTCGTCCCTTCCATCACCTGAAACAATAGCTCCATTTGATACGCTACTGCCTGTCTGCATTGTCAGCTTATTTGTAAGCTTATCTGCAACCAATTCAGCAATACGCTCCGCAAGTACATCATCAACATTCCTTTTCGTTGAACCTGATAAAATCAGTTCAATAGCAACTGAGTTCTTCGATGCATTTTTCTTTTGCGCCATTTCTTCAAGCATTTTCCATGTTTCCATATCCCTTTCGTTGTCAGCCCGAAATCTGAGGCTTATCCTTTTATCCTTCATAAACATTTACCTATAATGTAGAAAAGAGAGCTTACGCTCCCTTTCTCATTCTCACTTGTGTCATATACAGGCTCTCATATCCCTTTGCAGTAGCACATATATCTGAAATGATTTCCACACTGTCTGTATCATATGTCCCAAAGTTTCTGATAAGACATCCTCCGCCACCAATGATGTGAAGCTTGACCATCTCCGGGTCATACTCATATTCGCTGAGCTTATCAAAAATTTCTACAGTGTATTTTTCTGCCTCAGTCTGCATCACTGATAAGATGCGATTGGATGTATCGGCTGTTCCGTTTCTGAGGAAATCTTCAATCAGGCTCTCATCCGGCAGCTTTCCGCATTCAGCCTGTACAGCGTTATAAATGCGCTTTACACACTGATGCACGCCAAGCTTGTCAGTATACATCCGGTCTGACATCGCTCTGCCGTTTGTAATTACCAGTGTATTCATCGTGCCATTGCCGATATCAGCAAGCATATGTACTCCTTTATATAATGGCATCAAAGCAACAATACCGGCATGTGCTCCACATCCAAAACAATAATAATGAGACGAATCTATCTTCATGCTCGGATGTTTATCATTATGGAATGGACAGCAGGCCATTCCGTTTCTGTTCACTTTCAGTCCATAGGATTCTGCCACCTGCCTGACAGATATCATGGACTTTATTTCATAAAATATGTTCAATAACTTTCTGCCTCCTATTTTCAAAATTTGCTAACTATTCAGAGCCATGCAAATTTTTAAAATATAGGAATCATGCTTGCATGAATGACTATATTTTTAAAAATTTATATGGCGAGAAGCCACATCGAGATAAAACAAAGTGGAATCGAGATGCGGGTCTGAATAGTTACAATATTTTATTGATTTTGGCCGAAAGCCTTGTTATACTTTTCTTGTGAATATGTATGAAAAGGCTTCGGCTTTTCAGGAAAATCCCTTGTTACCAGCAGGGGATTTTTCTTTTACTGTTTCCATTCATCATCCTTCTTCATGCCTTCCAGTGTTATCGCTATAAGACGAATCGTATCCAACAGATCTGAATCTACACCTACACCGGAATCAATTCTTTGAAGTTCCTGCATCACCCCTTTCAATTCTTCTTTTAAGGCTTTGAATACTTTAGGATTTCCCTGAACAACGATGTCTTTGTTCTGTAGCCTTTTTATAATGAAATCCTGTTTCGTAAGCCCCGACAGATGCACTGCTCTTTCAATCAGTGCATCTTCTTCCGGCGAAACACGGAAAGCCACGATTTTGTTTCTATGACGTCCCTTTTGGTCTAAATTCTTAGCTGACATCTTTTTCAACCTCCTGATCTTTGACATCCATACCACGTTCATTGTCAAGGAAATCTGCCATTTCATCCTGCTTCGTTGGAAACAGGTGCGCATACCGATAGGTTATCTTTTCTGACTCATGCCCAACACGATTTCCAATTTCCAGTGCTGTAAATCCTTTGTTGATCAGAAACGAAACATGAGTTTGACTTCCTGAGGGATAATATAAGAAGTATACAGAATCCGGGCATCTATGGACAAAATACTGATATAAATAATTACAACGGAAAGGACAGAGAAAAATGAAATTGATTTATGCAGAATACAATATGTATCATAATAGTATTGATGTAACCACATTCGATGGATATGTTTTAAGAATTGACTGCAATGTTGCAGAGGATGGCTTGCGGACAACTCCCGGTTCTCAATGTGCCTTAAATGCATTGGCAATAGACGAGCCATTGGAATATGCGACATTGGCATTGGATGGAAATTTACAGATGTGGGTAGATGCAGAGGACAGTCTTGAATTGTTTTAAGTAAAAAGCAAAAGAGACGCTTAGGCATTTACCCCATGCGTCTCTTTTAATAGTGTACTTTTATTTAAAATAGCTTTGCAATATAGACTTTTTGTATAGTCAAGCAACTTGATGTTTACAATAAGAACGGACTGCCAAAAGCAAGAATACCGGAACCTCTATTGCCGCAGAAACCAAAATAATATAAGGCGTCCAGAAACTCATTCCGCCAATATACAGGTAGTTAAAATTTGCAAGCTGATAAAGCAAGTTATTCTGCAACCCAATTCCTGCTAATGCCAAAATTATTTCTAACTGCCCCAAGTTAATGTTGGATAGATTTATGATAGAAAACAGCATTTGAAACGAGGTTTTCAAGCAATCTGTTCCGAAAGCCATATTCAAACTCCAGACAGACAGTACGGAGTATTAACGCATATAGACGATTTTAAAGGCTTTTTAACCAGTTAAGAGCAACATAGCCACATAATCTAAATTTTAAAAATGCAATAAAAATGCAATGAGTGACACGACTACTTGCTATACTTCCATCGGCTTCTTCTTGATACCAACACTATGAAAAGTCCGATTACAATTAAATATACTTTGAAAGGAAGATCACCATGAATTACAAATTAGAACTCAAACAAATCGTGGAATTTCCACGCTGTCGCATTTACCGTGACTTCATACAAACTTTAATCACTACCAAGAGCATCCGAACTACCGGGGGCTCTTTTCTTTTTTATTATCTGGTATTATGCTCCTATGCAAATTACCGCACATCCTACCGCCGGATGGAACACATTACCTATACCATTGGTCCAGGAGAGTGGATCTGCACAGTCACAGATCTTCAGGAATGGTTTCGCTGCCGTTTCCAACATCAAGCGTTGTCCATCCTTCGATTTTTTGAAGAGCAGAATTACATTACCTACTCTCTTCTCGGCAAAAACCGCCTGGTCAAATTCAAAATATCAGACTGGCCCAAAGACAATACCGTATTGGAATACAACTATCCCTGTAAAAAAGATACAGGGTTTTTCTTTTTCCCGATTGCCAAAGTTCACGAACTAATTGGCATTGGAAAATGCTCGGAAATGGATGTTATTCTGGATCTGTGGATTCATGCAGTTTACAACGATTCCTCTGTCCTGGGATCTGATTCCGGTCCCATTGTCTATTACCGGGATAATACCGGAAATCCCCTTACCAGCTTTAATGAACTGGGTGAAAGGTGGAGTCTGTCAAAGGCATCGGTATCACGACTCTTGAAGAAACTGGAGGAAAAAGAATACATTACACTTATCTCATTTACAGGAAAACACGGAAGCGTAATTTATCTCAACAATTACCTGTCCGTGATGTTTAATATCAGCGACGTTATGATTGACAAGGAGGAGATCGCTATGAAGATGCAATTACCAATCCATGTACCTGAAGAAATCACTATTGAGGATTCTGCTTCTGTTAGCGTTTCAGAAACTGTCACAGACTCACAAATCACCGTTACAAAAAATGATTCCTGCGTTCCAGATTCACACATGAAATTTATCGTGCAAAAAGTCGCAGAACTATTGGATTCACAAGGGATTCCATGTTGCCACTGCTCCAAAACCCGCTATATATTATCTCCATTATCAGCCTGCAAAGATATATTTAATACATTTACTCTAAATATTATCTGTCCCTACGGAAATGCCGCTTATCGGTTTGAGTTGTCCGTAAGTCCAGGGGATGAGTCTGCCCAAAAGATGCCTGCCGTGGCAGAGCCTTCTGCACTGAAAGGGGGGGAATAGACATGGCAAACCGCAATACACAGGGATTTCCTTCACCCGAAGAAGATCCACGTTTTCACGACACCTATCAGTTTTTACGCAGATACCGGGATGCAACCTACAGCCTGAAGGTAGTCGTACACCAGATGGAGCACCAGTTTAAGCTCCAATACGACAATGACATCGACAAATTTCTGGACTCCATCTATGCTGCCGGGGCTGATCTTACCGGAAGCGACATCGAACAACGGGCAAAAAGTATTGCCAGAAGCAACCAGATGCTGAAGCTTTTGGAATCATCCATCGATCTCCTCCGGAACAATCACAAGCATGGGGAACAGTATTACTGGATTCTCTACTACGCTTTTCTCTCTCCACAGGAAATGAAAAATACAGATGAGATATTGGATAAGCTGGCTCACCACATCACCAATATTTCCTACCGCACCTATTACCGGAAACGCAGGGCTGCGATTGAAGCACTCAGTACCATCCTTTGGGGATTTACTGCAAAAGAGACATTGGATACGCTCAACAAGTTCTTTCCAGAGTAATACATATCGCCTATCTCCTCGGCTTTTCGTAATATCATAAAAATGTTATACTAAAAAATGCAAAATATATATTGACTCTCACGGAACGTCATAGCGTACAGTTATCTTATCAGGAACAGGAGGTCAGCAACTATGAGGACAGTCAAAGAAATATCAGAACTTACAGGTATCAGCGTTCGCACGCTTCACTATTACGATGAAATCGGGCTTTTAAAACCAACACAAAAAAGTGATGCGGGATACCGGCTTTATGACGATAGGGCATTGGAAATATTACAGCAGATTCTGTTTTTCCGTGAGTTTGACATTCCTTTGAAAGAAATCAAAGCTGTTCTGGAGAATCCTGCTCTTGAAAGGAACCAGATCTTGCAAATGCAGAGAAAAATGTTGGTAGCAAAGAAAGAACGTATGGAACATCTGATTGCCAGCATTGATGATATCCTGAAAGGAGAGAATAAAATGGATTTTGCGATTTTTAGTAAAACGGAAGTTGAAGAAATGTTCCAAACTATGTTTGAACATATGCCTGACAATATGAAAGAACTTGCTGTAAAAGAGTTTGGAAGCATTGAAGAATGGAAAAAGCATTATATTAAGACAGTTTCATCAGAAGAAATGCAGAAAGGCTATGCTAAAGTTGTTGAGTGGTATGGAGGAAAAGAGCAATTCCTGTCTGTTGCCAACAATCCTATTAGCAAAGAGGCTGCAGAAAGTTACAACCAACAATTTGACAATCTTTTATACAAATTAGCAGCTAAAAAAGTATGTTCACCAGATTCTTCTGAAGTAAGAGAACTTGTTTCCGAATACGGTTTTCTTATGAAACAACTTTCACAGATAAAGAAAGAACACGGTCTGATGGTTGCACAGGCTCAATATTACCGTAATGAAAAAATCAAACCTATGATAGATGAAAAATACGGCAATGGTACAGCCGAATTCTTCGCACAAGCTTTCGAAGCATTTTATAAAGACAAGTAATCATTAGAACTACACAAAAGCACAACAATACACCATGCAGGGAATCAAAATGGTTTCCTGCTTTTTTTATGCCAACCAGTGAAAATGGCACAGAAATGACCTGCTTCTGCGATTGAAGCGTAAAATTACCCATGCTACAATAGGTATTGCTTATAGTTTTCCTTATTTCCAGCACCCATAGATGGTGCTTTTTTTGTACCTGTAAATTCAATCGCTGACAGCAGGTTCTATGTACTTTGTACGTACACTATACTTACAATACCAAACGTATCCTGTACGTACAGCCATATGTATAAAGTTTCCTATTATATATAGAAGGGAGTCAATCATGAAAACAAGGAACGAAATCTATCAAGGAGAGGGAGCCAAGCTCTTACGGTTCATTACCACTTACCATACTCTGAGGTATGACCAGGTTTTACAACTTTTCTCCCGACATGAGCAGTCTATCAAGTCATTGATTACCAGCCTCATCAAACAAGGGCGCATCATTTACGATAAAGAGCATGACCTTCTTTGTGACAGCCAGCAGTCTGCTGAGAATCCTGACTATGCTATAATTACATGCTTCTGGGTACTGCTGGATTTTAAGAAAGGTGTTGTATACCACACCAGTGGCGAATTTCCAATCAAGCTCAATTTCTTTTCGCAAGATGAACAATACGAAATCATCTATATCGGTGAAGAACAGGAGGCTCTGATCAATCATGTGATGGAAAGTATCCCATCACATGGTTCCAAACGCCTGATTGTCTTAGAATCCGAAAGCCAGGCTGCCAAAATCACCATTGATGATGTAGCCGCTTACTGCCTTGTAAATGAATCCGGTGCTGTCAGTTACTACATGAGAAAGTAGGTTATTATGACGCAAAATACACCAACCATTTACCAGCGGCTTGAAAAACTGGAAGGGGAGCTGCAAAAACTGACGAATACCGTTTACGCTCTGAAGGTCACTGATATCCAGAATTATGATAAAAATTTTGAGGAACTGAGCGTCAGTGCTGCTCTTCGGGCGGAGCGGATTGCCTGCCAGATGCGTAACCTTGTCTGTCCGGCTCTCTCCCCAAATCAAGCAGCTTATCTTCCCAAAGCGGCAGATGCACAGGGAATGCGGATTGCAGAACAGCAGGGGATTCTCACCATTACGCTTCCCGGACTGCTTCCGAAACGAAGAGTCCACACAAACACTGCATTTCTCCATGAACCGCTTAATTATATGCTTCGGGAGTATGTAAAACAAAATGCCCTGCCCCTCTATCGTGACTGCGTGATATGTTTCAGTCAAATATATGACAGGGAACTTCCTCAAAGACGTATCCGGGATTATGACAATCTGGAGTTTAAACAGATTCTGGATACACTTTGTACTTATGTTCTGACAGATGACAGCGGCTTTTTCTGTGATTCCTACTACACGACACAGCTTGGCTTAAAGGACTGTACACTGGTATCGGTTATGGAAAAAGCTGACTTTCCGAAATGGCTGCAGAACCAGAAAAATCATCACGAAAGCATGTCGGAAAATCTCCTGACTTCTCAGGCAGAAATCCGACATCGGTAAGAACCACCGCAGGGAACTTTGTTTTCTTGCTTTTTTTATCTCCAAACCACCGGAGATTTACCCAAGTATAGGCTTGCATGGGTAAGAACTGAATTGAGGTGATGCTTATTTGATAAGACCTGACACTACGAAATACCGCTTACTGGAAATGATAGGGATGTGCGGGGAATTTCCCGCAGACCAGCTAAACAGACTCATCCCAAGTGCCTCCTATGCGGAAAAACTCATTACGGATTTGAAGGCGGAACACCTCATCCGTACCCACTACCGGGATGCTCTCAGAGGCTACCGTCTTACAAAAGCTGCGAAAGAGATGCTGTTATCTGTCTCGCCGCTACGCTTCCAGTGCTATCTGACCGGCAATACCGAGACGAACCTCATCCGAAGTGAAGTATCCCGACGTATCCGCTTACATCAGAAAGCCGAAACGTATCTGACACTCCTTCATGCCGGGATTCCCTTTTATCCGGATGTAAAACCTGACATCTTCTGTAATCACCGCGAAGCTGGTTCCATCGGTATGCGAAGCCTTCCTCTTTTTTACGCTTCCAGAGAAATTAAGGAATTGGGCCCGGAGACCACGAAGATTAGGAACTCCCGCAGCATGGGCATCCTGATGGCACCGCAATGTGTCTATGTCCTTTATAACACGGGAAACGGAGTCCTGAAATGGGAATATCGAACGGAAGTCCGCTTAAACGCCTTCCTGCAGCATTACCTGCAAGGCTACCCTTACAACGGACATCCACAGATCCGGGCAATCATGACCGGAACCGACATGGAAATGGCTTTCCGGCTGTTTACCAGTACCGGAGGCTACAAAAAGAGCCTGTTTATGCTGGACACCTCCTTCGAGCATTTCCATTACCTTCCCAATACTCCGGAAGGGGAAGTGCTTTTAAAACTGCTGGTTCACCCTGAGATCATGGAAAAGCTGGACAACCTCCTGCTGTCCGATCTGGGCTGCCGCAGCGATTCAATTCCACTGGAACATGATGCCACGGATGCTTCCGGGAACCCCATCCTTCTTGCTTATGATTTTGACATGCAGCGAATCAACCGGTTCAATACCGGCTTAAATGTATACGGCAGATCCGGGAACCTGATCTGTTTCGATTTTCAGATTCCGGTCCTGAAAAAATACTTAACTGCCACAATCCATTTCTCCAGTATTGACCTTTGCAAATTCAAAAGGGGGTTTTTACATGAACCGTAAATGGTGGAAGCTCATTTATATGCTTCCGATCACCTTCTGCACCCTCTATGCAGGAGGCTATGTTGCTCAATTTATCCGCAACTATCAGACCTGGGAATCTGCCGGCAATTTTGCCGGAAACGGAACTGCCCCGCAGATCCCCTCCCCGCACCCGCTCGCCTGTCTGGATGCCCTGACTGCTTTCCCGTACAATCTGTATGGGATTTTTCTATGTCTGGCAGCTTTTGGACTCCTGACCTTCCTTCTCATGCGTATGGGATTTGACCGAAACGGGGAAATAACAGACCGGGGCCGGAACCTGAATTATTCCACAAAGGGAACCTATGGGACTTCCGGTTTTATGACTTTGGAGGAAATGCATCAGGTACTGGAGCTTACGAATGATGTCAAGAAACACAAGGGAACCATTCTTGGAAAACTGAACGGAAAAGCCGTTTGTCTCCCGAAGGATACCCGCATGAACCGGAATATTGCCGTTTACGGTGCCAGCGGTTCCATGAAAAGCCGGGCCTTTGCACGCAACATGATCTTCCAGTGTGTTGCCCGCGGGGAAAGCCTCATCATCACCGATCCAAAATCGGAATTGTACGAAAGTACAGCCACTTACCTTGAGAATGCCGGATATATCGTGAAATCCTTTAATCTTGTAAACCCGGAAAACTCGGATAGTTGGAATTGTCTGGGTGAAATTGGCGGACAGGAAACCATGGCACAGGTATTTGCTGATGTCATCATCCAGAATACCGGTTCTGCCAAAGGCGATCACTTCTGGGACAATGCCGAGATGAACTTATTAAAAGCTCTGATTCTCTATGTGGATCAGGGATTCCCACCGGAGGCAAAGAATATCGGACAGGTATACAAACTCCTGACCATGAGTTCGGAAAAAGAACTGAACAGCCTCTTTGACCTGCTTCCGGTCTCCCATCCGGCAAAAGTCCCCTACTGCATCTATAAGCAGGCAAGTGACACGGTACGTTCCGGCGTCATCATCGGACTCGGTTCCAGACTTCAGGTATTCCAGAACAAGCTGATCCGCCAGATCACTTCCTATGATGAGATCAACCTGACGCTGCCGGGAAAAGAAAAATGTGCATACTTCTGCATCACTTCGGATCAAGACAGCACTTTTGATTTTCTTTCTTCCCTGTTTATGACCTTCGTATTTATCAAACTGGTCCGTTATGCAGACACCTATGGGGAAGATGGAAAACTGCCGGTTCCGGTACATATCCTGGCTGATGAGCTGGCGAATACGGGAGCAATCCTATCGCTCAACAAAAAGATTTCCGTGATCCGAAGTCGAAACCTCAGTATTTCCTGCATTTTCCAAAACCTGCCTCAGATGCAGAACCGGTATCCCTTAAACCAATGGCAGGAAATCATCGGGAACTGCGACACTCAGCTATTTTTAGGCTGTACGGATGAGGTAACTGCTACATTTATCTCTAACCGCTCCGGTGATGTGACCGTTGGTGTCAGCAGCGAAGCCAAACAATTAAATAGCTGGAGGGTATCCGATTATACACCGGAATACCGCCAGACCAGATCCATCGGGAAACGAAAGCTCTTAACTCCGGATGAGATCCTGCGGCTCCCGCTGGATACTGCACTGATTATCCTGCGTGGTCAGAAGGTACTGCAGGTAGAAAAATACGATTACACCCTGCACCCGGATGCCCAAAAACTCATTCCCCGGAAGGCTTCCGAACATATTCCGGAATGGAGAAAAGGAGCATGTAGTGAAGAATATACGTACACTCCAACTATTCCTGCTTCCCACCCGAAAAAAACCGCTTCTTATGGAAAGCAGAAAAAGAAAAAAGCTGAACCGCACTTTGACCAGCAAAGCGTTTATCAGGAACCTGGCTATCACGATTTCCCGGATGACTTCTCAGCAGATAACTATTCGGATCACACAGACATGGTTCCTTTAGATAAAGATTCTATCATGTCATAATTTGAAAGGAGACACTATGATGCCAAACGAAACAACCAACACACCTATTTTAACTCTGGATTCCGATGCGAAGCTGGAAACAGCCCAGTCCATTTCAGACCTTACCTGGCATGAGATCCAGAATGCCTACCGTACCCGCCGGATCTTAACCGGAATGCTTGGCGGTATCGAGAAAACAGAAAACGGCAGCCTCATTGCCGTGGTTTACTACAAGGATTTCCGTACTGTCATCCCAGTAACTGAGATGATGATCCATCTCATGCAGGATGAAGCACACGATTATGGGGAGCTTGCTCTGCGGCAGAACAAAATCCTCAACAATATGCTTGGATGTGAGATTGATTTTCTGATTAAGGGATTAGATCCGAAGACACGCAGCATTGTCGCCAGCCGGAAAGAAGCGATGCTGAAGAAACGCCAGATCTTCTATCTGGATAAAGATGCTTCCGGAATGCCGAAAGTTTATGAAGACCGTATCGTGCAGGCAAGAGTCATTGCTGTTGCGGAAAAGGTAGTCCGGGCAGAAATTTTCGGTGTGGAAACCTCCATTCTTGCCAGAGACCTGTCCTTCGACTGGATGGGTGATGCCAGAGAACGCTTCCAGGTAGGCGATCACATCCTGGTACGCATCCTGGATGTGCGGGCAGACTCACCGGAGCAGGTCATTGTCCACGCAGATGTCAAAAGTGTGGAAGGCAACACCAGCAAGGAAAACATGAAAAAATGTAAGATTCAGGGAAAATACGCCGGAACTGTGGAAGACATCCATAAAGGCACCGTCTTTGTCCGGCTCTCCATCGGTGTCAATGCCATTGCCCACTCCTGCTATGACAGCCGGACAGTCGGGAAAAAGGATCAGGTATCCTTTGTGGTGACGCATATTGATGAAGAGCGTAATGTTGCCCTCGGCATCATCACCCGCATCATCAAGCAGACCATATAAGGCTTCCACCTTATTTTTAAATAGCTTTTTTTCATATACAGCACCAATTAGTCCAGCAAATACTCACGATACAGCTACATAAGGTGACAGAATAAAGTATTTTTCAGACCATTACCTTATTGTACTGAAAACGGTAACGTGTTATACTGATTCGGTATTACTGAACCGGAAAGACGGATGCATTTCGATTTTGCCCTCTAGTATCCAAGGAGGGTGATGCCCATGAATACAATGGAAGTATTGACTTTACTATTGGTAATTTTTGCGGCTTTGACTTATATAGATCGACATAATAAGAAATAGCATCCACGACCCTAGGAAAGTTTTGGATGCTATGACTTATACATAGAATATAAAATTTAACTGAGGGCATCAGATTTTGCATCTGAATACCTTTCTTGAGTTCATTATACACTGGGGGATTTGAGAAATCAAGTCCCCCTTTTTATTATGACATTGATTAGTATCTGCATTAAACATCAGAAATTTATATTCTTACTCACTGAAACGAATTCTCTCTATCAATGAATCTTTCCTTACTGACTTTGCAATGAATATTGCCAATAACATCTGTATCACAAACAATGTTAAAATTATAATAATAGCTGCTGTTACCGGATAATGGTATGTGCTGATATCAAACATTCCTGTACGCTTTGCATATAAAAACAACGGATATCCTGCAAGACTTCCCACTCCGATACTGATAATAAGAGTGCCTACTGTATAGAATATACCTTCCAACTG
This sequence comes from Dorea sp. 210702-DFI.3.17, assembly GCF_020560825.1. Taxonomy (NCBI): domain Bacteria; kingdom Bacillati; phylum Bacillota; class Clostridia; order Lachnospirales; family Lachnospiraceae; genus Dorea; species Dorea sp. 210702-DFI.3.17. The sequence continues at coordinate 241,400 of NZ_JAJCNB010000002.1, read as the reverse complement.
GAGCATCTTCATCAACTGACGGTCCGACATTCCGATTGCCTGCATCATGCCAAGCTCCTTTTTTCGCACATGGACACTATTGATCATTGTGTTAATCAAGTTCATAATGCTGATTGCTGCCAGAATGATGATAAATGCATAACATGCACCTCTAGTCATCTGTATGGCATTTTCCCATGTATCGTACTCATTCTTCCAGGTACGCATCTGCAGTCTGCCTGATCCATCCACAATAGCCTGTAGAGATGCTTCCAGTGCCTCATCATAATCCTTATCTGCAATCACCTGAAAATAGCTGGAAGAATTATTTATGGTAAGTTTCTCTGCCCCTTCTTTTGCCATGATAAGACAGTTATAGTTTGTCAGACCTGTTCCATATTCACCAATTGCTGCCACTTCAATCTCTTTTTGAAAGGTATTATCTCCATCATGAATATTGAGTTTCAGCTTATCTCCCACTTTAATATCTGGATACCAGTGAAGTAGCGCGCGGTCCAGAATCACTTTATCCCCGGATTTCAATTCCTCGTATGTGACATTGCCTTCAGTGATTCCTTTTTTCAGCTCTTCTGCGTATTCTTCCGGCACTCCATTGATAAATTCGGTTCCAATTTTTTCTTCAAAAGGTCCTCCTGATACCTTCAACGCGGTAAACACATCTACCCGCTCAACACCGTCAAGCTCCTCTATCTGCTGCTTTAGTCCTTCATTTAATGGATTATTCTTTTGAACCTCCGCCCATTCATATTCAGGATGCTCTTTATTCCCGGATTCCACAATTGGAGAAATCTCATATTGCCCCACAATCGAACTCTTTGCACTTTCCATCGGATTTGCACAAGACAGCACCGTTGCTACCATCATGACAAATATTCCGGTAACGGCCATAGATACAATCGTGATAGTACTCTTCTTTTTATTCTCTGCAAGATTTCTCTTGGTCAGTCGTCCGATATTCAGAAATTGATATCCCTTCCTGCTGCTTTTCTGTCGCTTACTGCCTCCCTGGTAACGCATAGCTTCTATTTCTGATACCTTCGCCGCCATACGCATAGGCTTCATCAGTGACAGATACACTGTACACAGAGTCACTGCAATTGCCAACAGATAAATCCACCAATAATAAAGTTGGACTTCTCCTTTAGCTACAACCTTGTATGCCTCTGTTATAAGTACGTTTGAACCCTTTGCATGTTCTACAAACTGGAGAAGTACAACTTTCACAGCAACTGTTCCGATCAAAAGTCCTATCGGAATGGCAAACAACGCCACTCCCATTCCCTCTCTTAGTACGATTTGTCTAAGCTGCCGTTTCGTAGCCCCGATTGCCTTTAACTTTCCAAATTCCCGAACCCTCTGGTTCATAGATACATAATAAACACTATAAATTGTGATAATGCCCGCCAATACAACAATAAGCATGATTCCTACAATCACCGGAATTGTAGCCGGATCCACATAATTTGCTGCAAGATACTCTTTATTAATATTCATGTCATCCTCGGAAATCCCGAACTGTCTGGCAATATTCTGTATCGTCTCTGTATAATCTGCAGTCGTATTTCCTTTCTGTCCATTCACCTGAAGTAAAAACCGATATTTCACCTGTTCTACCGGTATCTCCGCTTTCAGAAAGGCCTCTGAAACCAATGATGTATATTGTTTTTGTTCTTTGCTGCTCTCATTATCTGCTAAAAAACCACAGATTCGAAAGTCTTTCTCCTTCGTATAATCCAGTCCGTCATCTTTCAGAATCTGATAAGGTACTGTGATAGTGTCACCGATTTTCCCATTCTGTCCTAATGCTTCCAGTATTCCTTTTGAAACCACAATATCATTTTCTTTCTGCGGAAGTTGCCCCTCTTTCAGCTTCACTTTATAAAGTTCCATCCCTGTTCTGTCCATATACATCATGGAAACCGTCGCATCTTCCAGATTCATGTACCCCGCATCGCTGCGGAGTCCGTAAGTTTTCACATCATGATGTGCCGCCAGTTTCATAACTGTACTCTCGTCCACGTTCCGATAAAGGGCATGCCATGTTGGATAAATCTTATTGATTACCGCAAAGTTCACTTCCACCATATCTTTTCCGATTGATGGGATTACGAACAGCAGTAATGTTGTCAGGATAATGGCAATTCCAATCAGTATGTTTTTGCTCTTATAATGCCGCATATTGCAATATGCAACTCTGGTCGTCATCTTCATTATCTTCTCACCGCCTTGCCATCTTCAATGATAATCATTTCATCCGCCATCTGGGCAATCGTTTCATCATGGGTAATCATGATAAGCGTCTGCCCGAAATCCGACACGCAGCTTTTCAATAGGCTCATAACCTCTAGCTCAGTCTGGGAATCAAGGTTTCCCGTCGGCTCATCCGCCAAAATTATCGCCGGTCTTGTCACCAATGCCCTGGCTATCGCAGTTCTCTGTTTCTGTCCACCAGACAAAGCAGACGGCATCGCATCTTTCTTATCCTGCAGTCCGATTTTTTTGAGAATATCTTCCACTTCCCGCGGCTTTACCTTGCGATTATCAAGTCCCAGCGGAAGAACGATATTCTCCCACACATTCAGCGATGGAATCAGATTAAAATCCTGAAAGATAAATCCTATCTTCTTTCTTCGAAACTGTGCCAGTTTATCATCTTTTCGAGAATAGATATCGGTTCCATCAATCCATACTTTGCCGGAATCCGGTCTGTCAAGCCCTCCAATCAGATGCAGAAGTGTAGATTTTCCGGAGCCGGAACGTCCTACGATAGCTGTAAACTTGCCTCTCTCTATCTGTAAACTTGTATGATCCACGGCTCTCACCTGATTCTCGCCTTCTCCATAATACTTTACTAGATCTTCTACTTTTAAAATACTACTCATATCTTCAAGTCCCCTTTCCATTTCATACCCCTACTATAACATTCCTGCATTACAAAACCCTTACAACAACCATAACAGTTTTGTAAGGGTTCCGACTATTCTCCTATTATGAGCGGCAGTGTCACTTTAAATATCATACCTTTCTCAGCCTTTCTTTTGGCTGCTATTGTCCCCCCCTGTTCTTCTATGATCTTTCTGGCAAGATACAGACCGACACCCGCTCCGTCTTTTACCTGTTCCTTTGCTTTCCTTCCCCGGTAAAATCTCTGATAGATCTTATGCAGTTCCTCCGCAGGAATGCCCATTCCTTCATCTTCTACTTCAATAAGCACATTGCTTGCTAGCTCCTGCGTCCTCACTGTAATCGTTGTATGTTCCGGTGAATATTTGACTGCATTCTCAAGGATATTCGTTAATGCTTCTACCGTCCATTTTGAATCATGGTTCACAACTATATCATCATCCATCTCCACCTGAATGGAAATATCTTTTCCTCTTGCCTTCATATAAATCTGACTGACAGCCTCTGTTAGCGTTTTCTTCAGGCTTTCATGAAGCGAATGTATCTGGATCATATGTGTTTCCAGCCTTGAAAGATTTACCAGTTCATTCAAGAGCTGTTCCAGTTTGGTAAGTTCCTGTGATTCCTGCTCCAGAAACTCCCTCTGTTCTTCTCCTGTAACCCGATTTTCTGCCACCAGCTCATGACTCATCCGGAGTGATGCAAGCGGAGTCTTCAACTGATGGGAAATATCTGTAATCAGACTCTTCGTACCATTTTCTTCCTGCTCCAGACGTTCCTTCAAATCTTCGAAATATTGCCCCAGCTCCTTTACAGATTCCCACACCTTTAACCATTGTTCCGATTCTGATGTTTCTTCAGGATATGTTTGGAATTTTCCTTTTCTGAATTCCTGCAGACATTCATATAATTGCTGTAATTGTTCCTCATCACCGTATCTGCTCCAGTTTTTTCTTCGGTCCAGGTACAAGAACAGGCTACATACTATGACTCCCACTAGTAATCCAATTCCCCAGATAATCCTTATAACCACATCTGAAGATCCACTCCCTGAGTGATAACCATAAGTTTCTTCCAGCATCTGTACGACTCTTTCTATCTTCTGATCGTCCCGGTCTCTTATAAAATCTACTGTTCCTGACTTTTCCCAGATTGCAACTATTTCCCCTTCCAGTTCAGGATGTTCTGCAAGGAGCAGTGCTATCTGCGTTGCTTTCGCATTTTCCTCATACTTTGTTATCAGATACATTCCTACTGTAAAAAATACTGCAAAGATTACATATACGATAAAATACCGTTTTAATTTTTGTTTACCTTTCCGGTCCATATATATCCCAGTCCTCTCACATTCGCTATCTCTTCTGTTCCAAGTTTATTCTTCAGTCTGCTTATATTGACAGTAACCGTATTATCATCGACAAATTGACCGTCTATATCCCATACATGCTCCAGGATACTTTCTTTTGAAACAATCTGTCCTGCATTCTCCCAGAGATACAGCAACAGAGAGAATTCTTTCTTACTTAAAGTAACTGGTTCATCCCCTTTATACACCTGCATCGTTTTCATATGCACCGTAATCTCTCCGGAAGACATAATCTGTGCCTGTACCTTAGAAAGCCGTCTCATCAATGCGTTCACCTTCGACACCAAAGCCATCAGTGAAAATGGTTTGGTAATATAATCATCTGCCCCTGTATCATAACCATTTACAATATCTATTTCCTGATCCAAAGCCGTAAGATAGATAAGATATGTATCTCCACCTGCACGTACCATCCTTCCAAAATCCAGTCCTGTACCATCCGGCAATGTAATATCGCTGATAACAAGAGCATAATCTCCTTTTTGAAATGCTTCTTTTGCTTCCTTTATTGTATAAACCTGACGAACCTCATACCCTTCCCGTGAAAGTAACAGGGCAATTCCCCGATTTAGATTCAAGTCATCCTCCAGTAATAATATTTTCTGCATCAAATACTCCACCTCTATTTGTAATAACCTGTTCTTTTATCATATCAGTCCTATCTTTTGTCTACAATAAAAATAAAATTAACATACATACTTTTCCTTCATATGTTCAAGGATTTCACCGGATACTGCTTCAGAAATCGATCAATCCATTTCTGATTGCTTCTCTGTAACATCCGAAGTCTGGATAAAAGCTGTAGACAACTGCAGCTCTATGTTACTAAAGTCCTATCCATCAATACAGGAGTTATAGAATGCCGTGAAGATACCGTCAAATTCCATTTCAATAATATGTAGGCTGTCCATTGTGTGCTCCAGATAAGTCAGTGTTCCTCTATCCAAATCTATACTCGGCTTTCCTAGTGAGTTTGCTATTACATCTGGATTTGTAATTCCAAACATCTCCTTTATATCCGGCATAAGATAATCCACGATATCCGGCAGCCTTTTCTCATACGCCTGTGCCAGTTCAACTGCATGCTTCTCATAATCGGAATGTATACTGTCACAGACAAATTCAATCCCGTTTATTTCCATCTTATAGTAATCATTATTCTCATCATAGACAAACGCTGTACCCTTACTTTTTTTATTTTTTTCCAAAATCCCCATGATATATCTACACTTTCCCGGTTCTTCCGCCATACACAGTCTAAAAAACTGTAACTTAATGCTTACGTTTGTAAAAAATAACTCCTGCCAAAATCAATAAAATAATTCCAACTACAATCATAAAAATAAAATTATCACCATTTAACTTCCCTGCTATGAAAATAGAAGTCGGGCCATCCGCACCACCAATAACAGAAACGGCTGTGTTTTCTTTCTGCTTCAGTACAATGCCAATGACTGCCAATACAATTCCTAAAATTCCGGCTATGATTCCCAATCGCTTTTTCATTGCTACCACCTCAAATCATTTTTATCTGCTCAATCAAATGTAAATTGTTATGCAAGTATTTCTATGCAAATGAAGCATAGATAACCCATATTTCTGCAAACATTACCAATAAAAGTACACCATCTATCATCCAATTAAACTGAATGTCCGTTAAGAAAGTTTTTGAATGTGTCAGGCAATATTTTACTTTTTCTCGTCCAGTCAAAAAAGTGATAAGCACTTGTAATATAGGAAATAAAAATATTTGTATTTTTCTTCCATAATCATCCGCAATCCCATTTGCAAAATGTACTGGAATAATACTCGGTAAGAAAAATATACTTACAAGAGCAAGCAAAAATCCTATTATACAAATTATCCATGTGAATTTTCTAGTATTGATAAATTTCATAACAATCCTTCTTTCTGCTAAATTCAAGTTTTTCCAATACATAACACGTACTTACATTATACTCCTCACCAATGCAAACCTCAATTTATTCTCCATCCTTTTTCCCGTTATTAAGCTTCGGGCAGTAAAATGCCTTTACTTCCACCCCATCTTCCTCCGACTCAATTTCCACATAATAATCCCGGATAAAGTATCCCGCATTATGCTCCTGAATGGCGTACAGCTCCAATGTCTGAAAATCCACCAGTACCAGATCACGGGGCTTGGGTTTTTGCGTTTCCTCACAGAATACCTCCATGCTTTCCACCAGCTTATCCAGGCATTCCTGACACAGATGGTTCTGTACTTTTTTCACATCGAAGATACTATCTTCCCCGTAATCCACCGATACTTCGGAAATCCCGTAATCCGACATCTGCTCCGTATGGAAAAAGCAGCCGCCTTCTCCTGTCCCGGTATAACCCATATGCCCGTTTCCCTGCGGGCCGGTAAGATTCCCGTCCTCATCATGATTCCGGATATGCATATCCATCACATACCAGTGATTGGCACAGATCACTCCCAGATCGTCAAACTTCCGGAAATAATCCATCATACTCCGTTCATCGCTTCCACACAGCCAGCACTGTTTTGGATCTTTCAGCTTGCTTTCTACTGATTCAGGCACCTTTCTTTCTACCGGGTGATATTCCTGCTCCTGTGTTTTTTCAAGATAACCTGTCAGATCCAGCCGGCTGATTCCCAGTCCGATCAGAATTCCTGACGCACATGCCAATAATCCCACATATCCCTTTTTCATATTATAGTCATCCTTTAAGAATTAGTTTTATAATGCTTTTAGGATTACTATATCAAATCTTGCAATCACTTTCATCATAAATCGCATATTTTTATGTGTTTTATTGCATATACAGCTTTCAAAAAAACTGCCTGCGGCAATTTCGCAGACAGCTTCTATTTCATCATCTCTTCAATTATCACATCCAGCATCCGAAGCACGCTTTCCTGCTTCTTCGGTGTGAGCCTTTCCAGCTTTCCTTCCACTACAGAAGTATGTTCCATTCTGGTAAGAGGAATCACTTCCTTCAGCACTTCATTCGGTTCCGCACCTAATACATTCAACAGCTTTACAAATGTTTCCATCGTAGGTGTTTTCACTTCCCGCTCAATCGCACCCAGATGGTTGGTACTGATATCCACCAGTTCAGCCAGTCTCTCCTGCGTAATTCCTGCCTCTTCCCTGTACCTGCGGATTGCCTTTCCCATTCCTTTCACACGCACACCTCCTCCTTCCAGTATTCACTAACGCTTAAAGCATTAGTCATGTAAATCCAGTATAATTGGTTGCAAATCACGCTTACAGTATCCATAAGGATTGCATTTATAACGCTTTTAGCGTTGGTCACATTTTTGGCACTCCATCGTCTGTAACTGGCACAGTCCTGCGATTGTAGCGGTAATTTACCCATGTTAAAATTGATATTGTCAAAATTATATGCAGAACGAAACGCAGCACTGCCGTATGGGAAGCCTCTCCTGCGGCAAATAAGCTGCGTTTTTTCTGTAAGATAGGAGGATCTTTACAATTTCATACTTTGATTTAGGACGCAGCCTGCATTGACCGGGCTGCGTCCTTTCTTGAGGCAGGAAAACCATAAGCAAAGGCAGGGGAGGTAATTCTCCTGCCGCTCTTATAAAAAGGAGGTACTTTTACGTGAAACACAAACTGAAAAACGCTCCGCCGGACACAAAACGGCATGTCAATTATGGCAGATGCCTGTATGCTGCATTTCTGGCTGTCACAGTCCTCTGCGGATACACACAGCCGGTTTTTGCCGCTACCATCTGGACCAAAGCCAATGAGATCATGAAGGATGTCTATAACCAGATTATCCTCATTTCCACCATTGCTGCAGTCGTAACGGCATCGGTTGCCCTTCTGATGATGAATTTTTCCAAAAGCGGAAAAACCGTGGACGAATCACGTGCATGGCTCAAGCGTATCGTCATTACCTGGGCGATCTTAAACGGGCTTGGCTTTATCATGGCTTACATCACCCCGTTCTTTGCAGGCGGAAAATGGAACGGATAGACGAAAGGAGATGCCACTATGGGAATACTTGACGGAATCGTGGAATGGATTGCCGAACAGGTCATGAACATTCTGGATCTGATCACCACTTCAGTCCTCGGTGCTCTGGGCTGTTCCATGGATACGTTTCTTCGCTACTTTCCTGCTGCCGAGACCATGTATCAGGTCTTTCTGGCACTGGGCATCGGGCTGATCCTCTTAAACTGGGTATGGCAGCTCTTTAAAAATTACTTTATGGGAGCCGGTATCGAAGCGGAAGATCCCATTAAGCTGTCCATCCGTTCCTTCCTCTTTATCTTTCTCACCTTCTATGCGAAAGATATTGTGGATCTGCTCCTGAAGATTTCAGGAACACCGTACAACTGGATTCTGACGGAAGACCTGCCGCCTTTAAAATTTGCGGATTTTAACTCCGTAGTCACAGTCATCCTGGGAGTCTGTGCAAATGGGGCGGTAGCCATCATTGCACTGATTCTGGTACTGATTCTGGCGTGGAACTACATCAAACTGCTCTTTGAAGCGGCAGAACGCTATATTCTTCTGGGGGTACTGGTCTACACAGCCCCGGCAGCTTTTTCCATGGGTGCCAGCCAGTCAACCGGAAATATCTTCAAAAGCTGGTGCCGGATGCTTGGCGGCCAGTTCTTTTTGCTTCTGATGAATGCGTGGTGCCTGCGGCTGTTTACTTCTATGGTCGGCACCTTCCTTGCCAATCCGTTATCCCTATAAGAAAGGAGGACCAAAATGAAACTTAGAAAGAAACTCATACCATTCCTGGTACTAACTGCCTGTCTGGTACTGTTTTGCTCCATGCCGGTCTTTGCAGCGGAGCTTACGGAAGCAGACGTGGAAGCGGCAGTTGCCAGTCAGGGAAAGGAAGCGGTAACCGGAAATGTCTTCGTCTGGTTCCTGTGTGCCATTGCCTTTTTAAAGGTATCCCAGAAAATTGATTCTTTTCTGGCATCGCTTGGCATCAATGTCGGCAATACCGGAGGAAACATGATGGCTGAACTTCTGATTGCAGGACGGAGCCTGACCGGTTCCATGCGTTCCCATGGTGGTGGCGGCTACCACAAAGCCTCTTCTCCCGGAAGTGCGGCTGTCGCAGGAAGCTTCCTATCCGGCGGGCTTGCCGGGGCAGTGGGAAGACAGGTACAAAGAGAAGCGGTCAATTCCGCAACCGGTTATACCGAACACAGCAGTATCGGAAACATGCTCTACCAGTCATCCCTGAACAAAGGCGGAGACTTTGCCAATCAGGTCATCAGCAACATTGCACAGGGAAATTACGGTCAGGTAGGTTCCATCAAGGGAGCAGACGCACAGAAAGCCTTTACTTCCTATATGGGCATCAATCCGGGCGGCGGTTCTTCCTATGATAATGTAGAAATCGGTGGCGGAAGGATCACCGGTACCGAAACCGGAAGCTCCGGAAACCGGGATTTTGCCCTGTACCATGCCGACCAGTATGCAGCTCCTACTCAGGGCTCCTACTCTACGGTACAGTCCGTGGATGGTTCCACCTGGTACAAGCAGTATGCACAGGATACGGTCGAAAAAACACCATATACTTCCGGCAGCGGCAAAGTAGCCTACAATGAATCCATTGTCCAGAAACTGCCGCCAGCCCCACAGCGAAAGGAGCGTATGTAACATGCCAAAAACAGCCTTGATGGGCAGTCCTCTTGCTGTCATCGGTACAGTATTCCGGCACAGGCGCACCCTTGCGAAAACTGGAGCAGCCGTCGGCGGTGTACTGATGCTTCCCATTCTGTTCCTTGTCATGCTTCCGGGACTCGTCTTCGGAGACCTCTCTGAAAATACCGGAGCACTGACCAGCAACACGGTAATCAGTGAAAATATCCGGGCTTCCAATCAGGCAATCGTGGAGGTGCTTCAGGAAAGCCATGATGCACTGCTTGCTAAGATCAATGCGGAAATTGCCAGACTCCCGGAAGGAGATACTGCCTCTATCAGCGATCCTTACGCTTCCAGTATCATCGTAAATGCGAACCAGCTCATCGCACAGTTTTGTGCCAGCCAGGATGACTATAAAAATATAAATATCAGCAAACTCAAAAGCCTGATCCGGGAAAACGAGGACGGGCTTTTTTCTTATGACGTTACTTCAGAAACGGCCACGGTGGAAGTTCCGGCGGAAGAGGAAAATGCACCACCCAGAAAGGTTACTTTTACCCGCCATACCTACACGGTCAGCTATGCCGGAGATGCCTACTTTGCAGATCACGTCTTTCATCTGACTGATAAGCAGAAAAAAACGGCAGACAGTTATGTGGAAAACCTGACCATGTTCTTTGGCGGCTCCGCTTCCGGTCTTGCCATGGCGGTAGGTGTCAGCGATGAGGTGCTGGCTTACCGGGCTACCATCCAGCAGGTCGCACAGAAATACGGCATGGAAGCTTATGTGGAACTCCTCATGGCAGTCATGATGCAGGAAAGCGGCGGGCGTGGAAGCGATCCCATGCAGGCGGCAGAAGGCGGCTTTAATAAGAAATACCCCCATGTCCCCAACGGCATCACCGATCCTGCTTATTCCATCGAATGTGGGATTCAGGAATTAAAGTATGCACTGGATAAAGCAGGATGTACCGGACCTACCGACCTGGACCGCATCAAGCTGGCGCTTCAGGGTTACAATTACGGCTCCGGCTATATCGACTGGGCAATGGAACGTGACGGCGGTTATACCAAAGAAAACGCCATTGCTTATTCGGATATGATGTGTGCCCGTCCGAACTGGCATTATGACCGGTATGGGGACAAGGAATATGTGGAGCATGTTCTCCGGTATTATCAGATTACCAATACCGGCGGAAGCTATCCGGCAAACGGAATGCAGATTCCGCACTATCTCCAGACCGATTACGGGAACATTCCTTATGGCGGCGGCTCCATCGCATCTTCCGGCTGCGGGCCTACCAGCTTTGCCATGATCGCCAGCTACCTGACCGGGAATACCATTACCCCTCCGGATGCGGTGGCATGGTGCGGGAATTCCTATTACAAGCCGGGAGTTGGAACCTACTGGAGCTACTTTCAGGCTGCAGCCAGTCATTTCGGCTGTGGCAGCGTCACACAGACCAGCAATGCCAATACGGTACTTCAGGCACTCTCCGAAGGCTGTCCGGTCATCTCCTCTCAGCGTGCAGGACTTTTCACCAGCGGCGGACACTTCATCGTACTCCGAGGTGTTACGGCAAACGGCAAGGTACTGGTCAATGATCCCAATGACAGTGACGCAAAGAACTATATTAACCGTGAATTTGATATGATGTCGGAAATCCATGCTACGGCAAATGCCTACTGGATCTTCGACAAAAAATAAAGGAGCCATTATGAACAGAACAAAAGTGATTCTTTCCATTTTTCTGATGCTGTTTCTGCTGCTTGCCGGACTGGTTCTCCCCAGTTTCTGGAAAAGCCAGAAAAAAGAAGCTTCCGGAAACAAAGGCAGGGAACCGGCAAAGGAAACAACAGAAACAAATTCTGATACCCCCATGCCGGAATATCTGGATTTTGATGCTTTAAAAGCATTTTTCTCCGACAGCCAGATTGCTTCTCTCAAAGGGCAGTTTCCTGTCTACCTAAAAGAGTATGTCAAAAAAGAACAGACAAGCATCACCTTCCTGCCGGAAAAAACCAGCTACCCTACCGAAACAACCGTCTGCCTGATGTTTTCACTTTCCGATCAGGATACGCTTCCGGTTACCTACCACACCCCGACGGGTGTGTTTTTATTTGGAGAAGACGGGGTACAGGTCTCTGCAGATACGACTGTTTACGAAAAGCAAACCGATGATTCCCTGCCGTCCCTGACTTCGCAGGACATTGAACACCTGCAGGAAGGCGGGTATCCGGATACTTCTGACAGCCCGGAAGCTCCGGACACAGAATCCGGCAGTGCCTCCACACCTTCGGAAGATGCGAAAGATACGAAAAAGGAGGTGCAGCCATGACACAGCCAGAAGAAACACCGGTTTCCTTTATCCCTTCCAACTTCATTGAGAAAGGCAAGATCCTAAACGGAACTTTTGACATCCGCAATGCCATAGAAAGCATTTTTCTTTCCCTGGCAATCGGTATCCCTGTTTTCCACCTGCCGCTGTCCCTGACTGCCCGCATCATCATTCTCTGCATGACCGCACTTCCAGCGGCAATGGTAGCCCTGATTGGAATCGGCGGGGAGAGCATCACTGCCTTTTTGATGAATGCCCTGCGTTTTGTAGTGAACCGCAGGGTAATCTGGAGGTCCGACAGTCTTCCGGAAGGAAAGCCACGCAGGAAACCACGTTTCAAAGAGCCAAAGACAAAGAAACACCGGAAAGCAGAAAAAATGGCAGAGCCTTCCAAAGTAATGGCATCGGCTCCCCCACAGTCTGAACCGGACGCACCAGCTCCGCCAAAAAGTAAAAAAAAAGAACACCGGCAGTTTGATACCTCCACCAAGCGGGGCATCAAAAAACAGGCAAAGGAAGATATCCGTTATCTGAAGTGGGAGCAGAAAGAAGCCAGCCGACAGAAAAAAGAGGCGGCGAAACAGATAAAAATACAGAAAAAAACGGAAGCCCGGAGACGAAAGGAGGAAGAAAAACGGGCAGTTTCCGAAAAGCGGGCTGCAAAAAAAGAGCAGAAAAAAAAGGTGGTTTCCAAGGAGGACACCTCATCTGCCACGTCAAAACCCGTTTCCCGGAAAAAGCGAAAGAAAGACCAGACCTTGGAGGATTATCTTCCGGTGGAAAAAATCGCAAACGGAATCGTCTATACCACAGACGGACGGTACGTGAAGATCCTGGAGATTGAACCAATCAACTTTCTGCTTCGAAGTGCCAGGGAACAGCAGGGCATTATCTACAGCTTTATCAGTTACTTAAAGATCAGCCCTGTCAAACTCCAGATCAAGATGATCTCCAAAAAAGCAGACATCAATAAGCATCTGGAGCAGTCCCAGCTGGAGCTGGAGCGGGAAACCGATCCCCACTGTCAGGAACTGCAGCGTGACTACATCCAGTTTGTCCAGAACTTAAGTTCCAGAGAAGCAGTATCCAGACGGTTCTTTCTGATCTTTGAATATGAACCATTCAACGCAAACCGAAAGGAAGAGGAACGGGAAATCCTTGCTGCTCTTGAGACAGCCTCCCAGACCGCCAAAACCTTTCTATACCAGTGCGGGAATGAAGTGGTCTCCCATGACAATGAGGATGAATTTACTACGGATGTTCTCTACACCCTTTTAAACCGTACCCTTTGTACGGAGGTTCCGCTTTCGAACCGGATCAGCACTGTACTGTCCGCCTATACAAAGGAAAATCGCATGGAGGAACTGGATCACATCCGGATCAACGAGTTTCTCGCACCGGAAAGTGTGGATTTCAAGCACTCCCATTATGTGCAGATCAATGGGCTTTACCATTCCTACCTGCTTGTGCCGTCTGACGGCTACAAAAACCGGGTAACTCCCGGATGGCTGTCACTCCTTGTCAATGCCGGGGAAGGGATTGATATTGATTTCTTTCTCCAGAAACAGCCAAAGGACAAGATTCAGCAGCGTCTCGGTCAGCAGATCCGTATCAACCGTTCCAAATTAAAGGATGCGTCCGATACCAACACTGATTATGACGATCTGGATTCTGCCATCCGCTCCGGATATTTTCTGAAGCAGGGACTTGCCAACAACGAAGATTTCTATTACATGAATCTTCTCATCACCATTACTGCTTCCACGTTGGAAGAACTGCAGTGGCGGATTCAGGAAATGAAAAAGCTCCTGATCTCGCAGGATATGAACTTACACTCCTGCTACTTTTTACAGGAGCAGGGATTTTTATCCTCTCTGCCGCTGGCAAATCTGGACAAGAAGCTTTTTAAGCTGTCCAAGCGGAACGTACTGACTTCCGGGGCGGCAAGCTGCTATCCCTTCGTCAGCTACAGTATCTGCGATGATAACGGAATCCTCTTTGGGGTAAACAAGCATAACAATTCCCTGGTCATTGCGGATATCTTTGATTCCAGGCAGTACAAGAACAGCAACATCTGTATCTTAGGCTGTTCGGGAGCAGGAAAGACCTTCACCATGCAGACCATGGCACTAAGGATGCGAAGAAAAGGCATCCAGGTGTTCATCATCGCTCCGCTAAAGGGACACGAATTTTACCGGGCTGCAAGGAATGTCGGCGGAGAATTTATCCAGATCTCTCCTGCCAGTAAGAACTGTATCAACATCATGGAAATCCGGAAGGTAGACAATTCTGTAAATGAACTGCTGGACGGACCGACACTGGATGCCTCCGCACTGGCAGGCAAGATCCAAAGGCTTCACATCTTCTTCAGTCTGCTGATCCCGGATATGTCCCATGAGGAGAAGCAGCTTCTGGATGAAGCCCTAATCAAAACCTATGCCAGAAAAGGGATTACACATAAAAATGAATCCCTGACAGATCCGCAGCATCCGGAGCAGTACAAAAAGATGCCCATTCTGGAGGATGTCTACAATGTCCTGCTGGAAAGCGAGGATACCAAACGTCTGGCTCATATCCTGAACCGCCTGGTTCACGGTTCTGCTTCTTCCTTTAACCAGCAGACCAATGTGGACCTTACCAATAAATATACGGTACTGGATATCTCCGAACTGACCGGTTCCAGCGATCTTTTAACGGTCGGCATGTTCGTTGCCCTGGATTATGTCTGGGATAAAGCGAAGGAAAACCGTACCGAAGAGAAAGCCATCTTTGTCGATGAGGTCTGGCAGCTCATCGGTGCATCCAGCAACCGGCTTGCAGCGGAATTCGTACTGGAGATTGCCAAGATCATCCGTGCTTACTCCGGAGCCGGCATCTTTGCCACACAGGATTTAAACGACTTCTTTGCTCTGGATGACGGGAAGTACGGCAAGGGTATCATCAATAACTGCAAGACCAAGATTATCCTGAACATGGAGGATGAAGAGGCACAGCGGGTGAAGACTATCCTGCATCTATCGGAAACAGAAGTAATGAACATCACCCATTTCCAGCGGGGCAACGGTCTGATCTCAACCAACAACAATAACATCACTGTGGAATTTAAGGCTTCCAATCTGGAAAAGGAGCTGATTACCACAGATCGGCAGGAGCTTCTGGAAATCCTTGCGAAACAGAAGAAACAGGCTGTGTAACTTTTGGCAGCACTGACGCTGCCCTTTTCATTTGAACTTCAAGAAGGAGGAGACTTATGTTACAGACATACAAATCCTATACCAGACGGACGCTGGCTATGCTGCTGGCAGTCCTTGTCGCAGTCGGCGCATTGTTTTCCGGTAGTTTTCCGGTTCATGCAGCCGACGGCACCATCAGCTATAAGGCAGGTGCCAATATCCCTTACGGCAGCTATTTTACCTCCCGCATGAGCTTTGACGGGAGCAATACTGCCTACTGCGTGGAACCACTGAAGAAAACACCTTCCTCTGGTTCCTATTCCTATGACCTTTTAAGCCAGAACTCCCCGCTCAGAAAAGCGCTCTACTACTTAAACGGCGGTTACGGCTACGATAAAGTCGTCAAGGATAAATATTTCAGTGGCTGGAGTGATGATAACAGCTATGTCATCGGACATCTGGTTGTCGCTTACATCTATGCCGGTAATTCCGCTGACACCGGAGCTTTCCATGGCGCCCCGCAGTCCTATATTGATAAAGCACTGGAAGTAGCCAGTGCCATTCAGGGACTTCCGAACCCGCCGGAAGGCTTCCGGGCATTCATCGTTCCGGGACAGGGCAGCCAGACCATTGCCGGAAGCTGGTATCAGGTTCCAAACGGCTGGATCGAACTGAAAAAATCTTCTGCCAACGGAAGCGTATCGGACGGGAATCCGAATTACAGCTTAAAGGGTGCTGTGTATGGGATCTATCAGGGTGAGAAGCTCATCCAGAAACTGACCACTGATGAAAACGGGTATGCCAGATCCGGCGAACTGGAGGAAGGCGATTATACCATAAAAGAGCTCTCTGCTTCCAAAGGCTACATTGTAGACACCAAAGCTCACAAAGTCACCGTAAAAGCAGAACAGACTTCTGCTGCAAACGTAACAGATATTCCGCAGAATAATCCCATGAATCTGGTGCTTGAAAAGCTGGATGCCGAAACAAAGAAAGCCTCCCCACAGGGAGCAGCTTCCCTTGCAAACGCAGAATTTACAGTCAAGTTCTATACCGAGCAGTCTGACAGTGATCCTGCGGAAGCTGGAAAGAAACCGGCACGTACCTGGGTATTAAAAACAGATGTTTCCGGAAAGATGCATTTTACCAAAGATTCCTTTGTAAGCGGCGATGCCTTTTACTATACCAGTGATGGCAAGACCGTCTGTCTTCCGCTCGGTACCATAACGGTACAGGAAAGCAAAGCCCCTGCCGGATACCAGCTCAATCCAACTGTCTTCGTACAGAAAATTACAGGTGACGGTAAGCAGGAAATGGTTTCGGTATACCAGTCTTCTACCATAGAAGAATCTGTCATCCGTGGCGGAGTGAAGATCCAGAAACGTGACAGCGAGACCGGAGAAGCAAAACCGCAGGGTTCTGCCACTTTGGAAGGTACTGTCTTTGCGATCACTACGTTAAATGAAAATCCGGTATTAGTAGACGGAACATCCTACACGAAAGATCAGGTTGTCCTTACACTTACTGCCGATAAATCCGGTTCTGCTGCAACTGCAAAAGATGCTCTCCCATTCGGACATTACCGTGTGGATGAAACAACTGCACCTTCCGGTTATCTGAACAGCGGAAAGATCTCTGTAGAATTTGACATCACAGAACAGGGAAAAATCGTGGAACTGACTGCAAAAGACAATTCCATCTCCAATCAGGTCATCCGCGGGGATCTGGAATTTGTCAAGATTGCTGACGGCAGCCAGAACCGTCTGGCAAATGTGCCATTTAAGATCACTTCCAAAACAACAGGCGAAAGCCATGTGATTGTGACAGATGCCAACGGTTATGCCAGCACTTCCTCCAAATGGAACAAACATACCGCAAATACCAACCGGGGTGAGTCTTCGGAAGACGGCATCTGGTTCGGCACCTCCAAACCGGATGATTCCAAAGGCGCTCTCATTTACGATACTTACACTCTGGCGGAACAGCGTTGTGATTCCAACAAAGGCATGGATCTTTTAACCTTTGAAGTCAAGGTTTATAAGGATTCTGTTCTGATACAGGTTGGAACTCTGACCGATGATGCCATTGAGATCGGCACGACTGCTCTGGATGCCGAGACCGGTACACACATGAGCCAGCCGGCAAAAGAAGTGACCATTGAAGACGTTGTGGAATACGAAGGACTGAAAAAGGGCCAGAAATACAAACTGACTGGAACCTTAATGGATAAAAAAACCGGGGAACCAATCCTTGTGGATGAAAAACCGGTGATTTCTGAAACTGAATTTACTGCAAAGAAATCCTCCGGCTCCGTCAAAGTAACCTTTACCTTTGATGCAACTTCCTTAAAGGGAAAAACAACCGTTGTCTTCGAGGAATTATATCAGGATGAGATGCAGCTTGCAGTCCATACCGACATCAACGATGAAGACCAGACCATCTATTTCCCGGAAATCAAGACTACTGCGAAAGATGCGGACACGAACTCCAATATTTCCTGTGCAAAGGAAGAAATCACGCTGGTGGATACGGTTTCCTTTAAGGGGCTGGTTCCTAACCAGAAATATGAAGTGACTGGAACTCTGATAGATAAAGAAACAAAGAAACCAGTCGAAGCAGACGGAAAACCGGTGACAGCAAAAGCATCCTTCAAGCCAAAAGAATCCGCTGGTACGGTAGATGTTACCTTTACCTTTGATGCCAGCTCCTTAAAAGGGAAAACAGTAGTTGTCTTTGAATCCCTGGCTTACAAAGACAAGGAAGTTGCCGTACACACAGACATTGCGGATGAAGGACAGACTATTTACTTCCCGGAAATCAAAACCACTGCAACAGATGCTGCTTCCGGCACACACTATGCAAAACCGGAAAAAGAACTGACGCTTACAGACCTTGTGGAATACAAAAACCTGATCCCAGGCAAAGAGTACAAGCTGACAGGAACACTCATGGATGCGGAAACCGAAAAACCTTTCGATGTGGATGGCAAAGCTGTGACTGCAGAAACAAGTTTCACTCCGGAAGAAGCTAACGGCAGCGTAGAGCTTTCCTTTACCTTTGATGCCTCTGCACTTTCCGGAAAAACGCTCGTGGCATTTGAAACAATGACTTTTGAAGATCACGAAGTAGCGGTACATGCGGACATCAAAGATGCCAACCAGACCATCTACTTCCCGGAAATCAAAACCACAGCCAAAGACGGCAGTGACGGGGATCAGGATGTCTCTGCTTCCAAGGAAGCGACTATCGTAGATACGGTCACTTATCATGGTCTGATGCCTGGATCTGAGTACAAAGTCATCGGAACCCTGATGAATAAGGAAACCGGAGAGGCTTTGTTAAAAGACGGAAAACCAGTTACCGCTCAGGCAGAATTTAAAGCAGAAAAAGCTGGCGGCTCTGTGGAAGTTACCTTTACCTTCGACGCTTCTGCTCTTGCCGGACAGGATGTGGTTGTCTTTGAAAAGCTCTACTATACAGACGGAAAAACCGAGCATGAGATTGCTTCCCATGAGGATCTGAAGGATGAAGGTCAGACCGTACACATGACGGAGCTTCCGAAAGAACCGGAGACGCCTCCGGTAGCTCCGCCTGTAAAGACCGGCGATGAGACGCCGCTTCTCCTGTATGCCGGAATCGCCATAGCTGCACTTGCAGGTGCAAGTGTCCTGGGCATCGTTTACTTCAAACGCAAAAAGAAACATCAGTGACTCATAACGAAGACTCCTGCAGGCAGCTCCCACATGGAACTGCCTGCTTCTTTAGTAGGTGATGAATATGAAACACCCCCACTGCAAGACAGATGCCAAGCACATCCGTCATTTTCTGAACCTCTGTGAAGGGAACTGGCACTCCTGTATCTACGTCTGGTGCCGCACTTGTAACGCACAGGAAAGCTGTGAGAACTCTGGCTTTTTATTCCATCCGGATGAAACGGGAAGCCCCTGCATCCTCCCTCTTTCAGATGCAGCGCTTTTGTTTCCCCGGATACCGGAGCCAACCGAATGTACCGGAAGCATGAGCATTGCTGCTTTTACAGAGCTTTATCTGCCCTATCTGGCCGCTCAGAAGCTGCCTTTAAAGCCATGTCCCATTCCGGCACTGCTCCGGCTTCAGGAGAACCAGCAATATGACTGGTAACAAAAAGTTGCACTTTCAGGCTCTTATACGTACAGGATATGTAAAGAAAGGAGGCACTGCCTATGTTAAACGTAATTTCAATCATCCAATGTATCGATCAGGTCTTTACGAACCTGATATTTATTCCCATGATTTTTGTCCTGTATGTGAAATTCCGTCCGAAAAAGCCATGGACCAGAAGGCGCAGGAACACTTACCTGCTCTGTCTGGTACTGATCAGCTTATTCCTGCTACGGATTTTCTGTGAGAAGTTCATCTTTACACCGGTTAATTATCCACGTTTCACAGACAGCGGCTTATTCCCGCTCATCCGAGCAATTTTCTATCCCGGCATCTGAAAAATGGGGATTCGTGCCATTTAGTCCGAATCTGGGATCAGTATCCGCTTGCGTCCTATGGGAATTCATCACCTGCTTACTTACAATATAAGTATACAGTACGTACTGGTTATTCACGTACACGTTACGTATCGTGTATGTACAAGCGAGGTGAAAACAGATGAAGAAACCAAAAATCATCCGCTGCCCTTACTGCGGCGGAACAGCAATATTAAGAGATGCATCCTTTGTATATGGAACGCATTCTCATGGCGGACAGGTTTATGTCTGCTCCCACTATCCATCCTGCAATTCCTATGTCGGGGTACATCCGGGAACCAAGATACCAAAAGGAACGCTCGCCAACCGGGAGCTTCGTCAAAAGCGGATTCAGGCACATCGAATTTTCGATCAGATTTGGCAACAGGGCATCCTTTCCAAACCGGAAGCATATCGCTGGGTGGCAGATAAGTTCTGTCTGACAGATAAGCAGGCTCACATCGGACAGTTCAGCAACTATATGTGCGACCAGCTCATTCGGGAATCCGCAGATGTTTTAAAGAACAACCATATTCCCTTCCGCCTCCGGGCAGCCAGCTGAAAGGCGGTGATTGATGATGACCTTACCACTAAATAAAAAGCAAAAACAACTGGTGGAAAAATCCATGGATCTGGTTCCGATCATGATTCGTTCCATGACCCGCACCGCTGCCTATGTAACTGAGGAAGAACAACAGGAATTATGTCAGATTGGATATCTGGCTTTGTGCCGGTCGGCTGTCGGATTTGAGGAAGGAAGATCATTCCAGCCTTATGCCAAAACTATCATCCGTCATGCCATCTTTGACTACTGGCGGAAAATTGCCCGTGACCGCTCCATGCTCTGTTCTCTGGACGAAGCATCATCTGAAGATGAACATCTCCATTATCGTGATTTGTTTTCCTACGAGGATACACAAACAACTCACCCGGAAAAGGACACAAACCAGACCTTGCTTCTTGAGCATTTAACCCAGCTTGGCACCGGACAGTCCTCAACTATTCAGAAGGGAATTGTAGCCCTCTATCTGCAACAGCAGGGATATACCAGCTTTGACTTGGCAAAACACTACCAAGTACCAGCCAATCGTGTACGGGCATGGCAGAGCAAAGCACGGAAACTATTACAGCAGGATGATGCACTCTATGCACTTCTGACTTAACCTTGAAGGAGGGAACTTTTATGCTGACACTTTATACTGCTGTCGGAACCTTAAAATTTCAAAAAACGACAGGCGGAAAATCCATTCCTCTTGTAATCAACGATGGACAAGAATATGGACTATCGGATGACGAGCTGCTGCTCTGGAGCTGTCTTGCCTTCCAGATTCTGACGCTCCATGAACTCCAGGATGCCTATACCCTGCGCCAGATACAGAAAGAAGGTCCGAAAGGCTTATCCTTCCAACACTATCTGAACCGACTTTCCTTACGCGGTCTGGTTGTAAGCGGAATTGGACTGACAGGGGTGGATGCCTTATATCGCCTTCTCGGCAGTCTGACCATTATTCCCTTGAAGGATACCTTTCCCATCCGGCTCTTTGGCTGCGTTCAGCTTTATCTGGAAGGAACTATTGGTGCAAAAGAGTTTGGCAGATATTTAAAGAAGAAACCCTCTTCACCGATGGAAGATACCATTCTGAAGCTGGCTGATAAGGTATCCCTCACGACCGCTGAGCTTGTCACAAGTATGGAGCAGGAAAAAGTAATCCACAACGAATCGGATATTATGGATGAGTTATACACAGAACCGGAGACAACTTACCAAACACTTGTGGATGATGTCCAGATTCACCATACCCAGTATCCAGTGCTGCAGGCTATTGCTAATTTGTACCTGAATAAACAAATCACATTTCATACATGTTAAAGGAAGGAACCTTATGCCAAAACCATTTTTCACAAAGCTGGTTGCCATCAGTGCAATCGGCTTTTTCTGTGTACTTTTTGGGTGCATCTTCGGGATCGCCACCCATGACCGGCTCTTTATCCTCATGAGCCTCCTCATCGGAATCTGCAGCATCTTGCGTGCACTCAGTTTCTACCACCTGATCCATACACATGCTTATCTGTCACTGGACGTAAGCTGCACGAAACGGGAACAGACACTCTTCGGGAAAAACCAGCAATATTGGTTTGCCAGTGATAACGGAAAGGAATACGCCTTCTCACTGGAAAAGAATATCAAACTCCTAGAGGGACATCGGTATCGGCTGTACTTCCGGAAACCACAGCAGGGAACAGGGCAATCGATGCCATGTGCCGGAGATATTCTCGGATATGAAGAACTCACCGATCAACTGCCGGAACTTCCGGATACATCCGTTTAGATAGAAAATGAGCCGCCCGTACTGCATCACCCCTACAGTTCTGGCGGCTCATTTTATTATAAATAACCTCTCTTATTTCTATCAAACAATAGTGTTTGTATCCGCTTCAATGCCATGAGCATTTGCTCCGGGAATGTCTTAGTTAAACTTGAAAGAATTAGATTTTCATTCTCATTACACAAATATTATTAGATAACCAATTCAGAAATATCAATGCTCGTTTTATAGTTTTGTTTTACTCCGCCAGGAGAAGTAATAAAAATCGTAGCATATTCCCCATTTTCATAAAGGGTAATTTCTTTTATATCTTTTTCTTCATCTTGGTTCGTAGTATCGCAATAAAATTTTATGGTATATTTAGGGTTCATACCTATGCTTTTTTCTGTCTCTTTCCATGATTTTATATTTAAAGCAGAAATAACCTTGTCTATATTATGCTTATCATCATACTTTACCAGCAATTCCTTATTTGCGGCATCATATATCTCTATAACTTTTACACCTTTTACATAATTGTCCATTCTCTGCCTTTTTCCGCCCCGCCAGATACCTGTGCCAGTATTTCAGCTCTGCATACTCTGTGATCCGTTTCATGTAGACTGCATCATAAGCTCCGCCTACAGCACCAACCACCGGAATTCCCTGTAAGAACTTCATATACAGAAGCTCTTTTGACAAAGCGCCCGCCGTTTGTTCGATCTGCTCCTTATCCTGATACTCTTCCGGCAGTATTCCGTTTCTGATAAATTCATTTACTTTCCCGTCAATCTCACAAAGTGTATCCCCATAGGATACTGCTCCCCGGATCAATAATAAGATAAAATATTTTTCTTCCCTGCTTTCATAGCTGTATCCATACTGCAGAGCAGTCTCATAAATATTCTTTAAAATCATCCCTGTAAATACCGGAATATCCGGCAGACCGATTCCCAATACGCCCATCCCGATTCCAGACACACCGGATAGCAGTAAATTCTTTGTTCCCGTATCTCTTGCCTTTTTAGAAAAAGAGCGGAGGGATTTGGAATTCTGCTTTACATCCGCCATATACTGCCGCACCTGATAATCCTGCTCCAGTTTTGTCCGCTGATACGTCTTTTCAATAACCCCGGTTCCTTTCTCGAAAATCAGAGCAAATGCCTTCGCAAAAGCGGTATCCAATGTTTTCTGAAGTTTCGGCGGTATCTTTTCCTCCAGTTTCTGATTCAGAATGCTCTCCCTTTTCTCTGAACGCTTCTGAAGGAATCTCTGCTCCTGTACTTCCAGCTTTTCCCACTCCTTCTGAAGCGGTGTCCTTTTATCAAATAATCGCATCTTAATACACCTCCGCACCAAACGGCATCAATGCCAGTTTCGCCAGTTTAAACTGCTGTAAACCAAACGGGATTCCGATAATCGTCACACATAAAGCTGTACCCAACGCCAGATGCTCCAGTGCAAGAGGCAGACCGGATACAATCAGCCAGATGATATTCAAAAGGAACGAACCAGCTCCGCCACCATACTGCACCTCTTTTCCAAAGGGGAAAAAACTAAGCGCCGCAAATTTAAAACACTGCATCCCCACCGGAATCCCCACAACGGTAATACACCAGAGACAACCTGCCAGACACCAGCTCAGCCCACTGACTGCGCCGCCAAACACAAACCACAACACATTTCCCAGGCATCCCATATGCTACACCTCCCCATTCATCCGATTTTTCACATCAGCAAGTATCTTTTCTATCCGGTTGATGGCATCATCCACCTGTTCTCTTGCATCTGCAATCTTGCTCTGCACCATATAATCTGCCACCAGCCCGTCCAGAAAGAAATCCGCAAAGGAAAGGAAGCTGCCGATTTCCATGCGCAGATCCAAGGAAACCTGCACATCTCTTAATTCTCTCTGAAAACGCTGAATATCGCTTTTCGCCTGTTCCATCAACGCAGCTGCGTCATTCATTTTAGAATGCTTCACAAAGTCACTGATAAAGCCTCCTCCAAGCATATCAAAAATGCCCCAGTTTCTCGCACTTCCCAACTTATCCCTTGCTGCGTAAAGGCTCTGAAGCGCCCGCTCCCCTGCCTGTACTGCTTCCTGCATTTCCCGTTTCATCATTTCGTTACTCATCGTTTATCCTCTCTTTCTTTTTAGCAGACTATTGCGGCAGATTTTCTATATTTCATAATAAAAAAAGACTCCTATCATGACCTCTGCCACAATAAAAGTCTTGCTATCTCATTTGCTACGGGTATCTCTCGATACCGGTTGTCGGTTACAAAACCACCTCTTTCAAGGCGTTCAGCTACTCCCTTTTTTGCTTGAGATGAATATAACATATTGGAAATAATTTGTCAAATCATGCATTTTTCTTTTCCAACCGTTCCGCTTCTCTGGCAAATACATGCGAGATATCAAACAGTTCCGGTACATCTGATATGGTACACACATTCACACAATAATTGAGCCATGGAAATTCTTTTGTCATCTGATAAATAACTGCCATGGCTTTTGCTTCTGACATTGCTTCCACCGAATGATATCCCGATCCCTGAATATGCTCAAATCCGTTTGCTTCAAAAAAGTCCCTTACATCCGCATATGCATTATGCCAGTCACCTTTCGGATAATATTCCTTTAGTGCTTGTGTATTCAGGTCAAAATTGATGCCTTTCCTCTGTAAGCTGTCCATCTGTTAGTTCCTTATAAAGTCTGTAATCAGGTTCTCCTTTTCTGTTCCGTTATACCAGAAACACTCTAACAAATTCTCTGCAATTCCTACGGAGTTTTTCAACTGAAAGATTGCTGCCCAGAATCTTCCATAGTCCTGCTTGCGTCCCCGGTCAAGATAAATCCTGCTTCCAAGGGCTTTGACTGCACAGCTTAAATCCTCCTGCTCAAAAATCTGATCTGCCTGTTCACACATCTGATTTACCGTTTCCGGAGCGAGCTTGCTTGTATCAAATTTAAGTTCTACTTTATACATTATACTCATCCTTTCATACAACAAATGACTGAGTGACTCTTCTCTTTCTACTGTAATTCTACCATGAAACCTATATAAAGTCATTCCCCATTTTCACTTGCTTTAATATAAATTTTTCCTTTTATTTTGGAAACACAATCTCCACACAGAACTCATTCCCTTCTATCCGGGCGCTGATTTTCCCATCCATACGAAGTACCAGCTCTTTCGCAATTGATAAGCCGAGACCGCTGGAAGTCTTACTGCGTGCTTCATCCGCTTTATAAAACCGTTCAAACACCTGATCTACATTTATTTTTTCCACATGACATACTTGATTTTTTATCTGTATCCGGATGTTGTTTTCAACTTCTTCCAGTGAAATACTGATTTTCTTCTCCCCGTGATCCAGTCCGTTTTTTATGATATTCTGAAAAATTCTCTGGATTCCCTGTTCATTTCCGTTCATAAACAGCAGTTTATCTGTAATCTGTATCTCCGGTTCAATTCCTCTGCCCGTCCATTCATCGTAGTAGGAAAATATGGTATCTTTCAAAATCTTGTTGATACAGCAGGATGACATTTCCAGATGAAAAGAATCGTTTTTAAGTTTTGTAAAAGTAAATAATTCTTCCAGCATTTCTTTCAGGCTGCCGATTCTCTCCTGTATGATCTTCATATACCGTATCTGCTCTTCCTGGTCTTCACAGGTTTCCATTAACTGAAAATATCCGTCAAGGGATGTCAAAGGAGTACGGATATCATGTGAGAGATTTGTATATGTATCCGAAATCATCTCCTCTTTCTTCAAGTATTCCTTCTTTTCCCTTCGCTTCAGTTCCAGCCATTCGTTTAAAACATCTGCCAACTCACCAATGCCTCCAAAATCCATTTCTCTGGTAATCAGCATGTTGCTGTCGTGCTTCATCAGAAACGACAACTGGCGGCAGATGTCTTTCACCTGCCGCTGGTATTTCCAAAATAACATTCCTTGTACCAGTATCACTGCTATCAATAGCACGAACCCTAGTTTTATCATTTAGATATCTCTCTTTCTGAATACCCATGCTGTCAGTAATGTAACCACGATTCCGAACGCCGCCGCAATCACAACTGCCGTCAGGCATTCCTTATTGGTCGGTGACATGGATAAAAGTGCAATCTTTCCTGTCACTGTATATTTCAAAATCTGGAAATTCTCCACACCTGCCTTCTGGATCAAATGATTGATCACTCCGTATAAGACAATCATGGTATTCATGCACAGGCAGATAACAATCGTCATGCTGAACACGTTGCTGTTCAAAACCACCGCAATCGCCATACTGATTAGTACCAGTGCATAATGAAGCAAAATCTGAATACCAAAGTATCTCAGCAACTCGCTTCCATTCCCCCACTCCAGATATCCGAAGTACATCTGCTGTGCAATAATCTGAATGATGAAATAAAGCAGCATGGTAACAGTCGTATACACAAACAACACGGAAGCTTTGGAAAAGATCAGGTTTCTCCGGCTCCTTACCTGCCCGCCGATATTTTTAATATAACCGCTTCCTATATCTGCACTGGAAAACAGCACTGTAAAAATCACCAGAAACAACGCCACAAACTTCGCCTGCAGGTTTGCATATACCTGATCAAAGACCGTTACTTTTTCTCCCGGCTGTGTCGGCAGGAATACGGACATTCCCATATTGATGGTTTCTGGTTTCACTGTTTCTGCAATGCTTTCTGTCTGCTGTTGTTCCGCTTCCTTGTTCATCGTATCAATATCCAGTTTCGACATGGATGTGGAGAAGAATATAGCTGCCGCCATCACAATCCATACCACATACATACTTTTTGTCCGGACCATCCGGTACAGATCCATTTTTATCATATTAAGCATTTTGATTCCCTCCTGTCAGATTCAAGAAATAGGTTTCCAGTTCTTCACTGGTAATGGAAATTCCATTGACCAAAATTCCTGCTTTTGCCAGTTCCATATTGACATTGGCGCTTTCATTCAATCGTTCAAATATATGGATATGGCTCTTATCTGTAACCTGATAGTTGGTAAATCCCATTCTGTCCAGAATCGGGACTGCCTGCTCCGGATGGATTAACTCTATTTCAATCCGTTCACTGCAGCGTTTCATCAGTTCTTCGCTTGTCAGCTCCTGCAGAAGACTTCCATTATGGATAATTCCATAATCCGTTGCAATCTTAGATAATTCCTCTAAAATATGACTGGATATCAAAATCGTCATATTCCGTTCATCTCGCAGTCTCTGTATGGTATCACGCACCTCTGCAATTCCCTGGGGATCAAGCCCATTGATCGGTTCATCAAGGACCAGGAGATCCGGCTCCCCGACCAGTGCCAGCCCGATTCCGAGACGCTGCTTCATTCCAAGGGAAAAATGTTTCGTTTTTTTCTTTCCGACACCTTCCAGTCCGACCGTCTCTAAGATATCTTCGATGTATCCCTTTTTCCGAATACCAAACAATTCACATTTTATTTTCAGGTTTGTATATGCATTCATGTTGCCATACAGCCCCGGTGCTTCAATCAGACACCCCACACGAGAACGAATCCTCTCCAGTTCTTTTCCTTTACACCCGAACATCTCAATCTCTCCGGCTGTCGGTCTTGCAAGTCCACTGATCATCTTCAGGCAAGTCGTCTTTCCCGCACCGTTCCGTCCGATAAATCCATAGATAGCACCCTTTTTTATGTGAAGGTTTACTTTATCCACTGCCTTATGATGACCATACTGCTTCGTCAATCCATTTGTACTTAATAACAATTCACTCAATGCTTTCATCTCCTTTTCTTATCTGCTGTTATCATATCGGATAAATCCTAATCAAACGCAAATAAATAGTAAAAAAAGAGTAAAGATTAAGAATGCAGACGGTAGCCGATTCCCCATACGGTATCAATATATTCCTCCTGCGTTACTGCTTTTATCTTTTTCCGGATATTGCTGATATGTACATCCAGTGTCTTTGTCTCTCCCATATAGTGTTCATCCCACGCATATTCAAAAATCTCTTCTTTGCTGAAGACCTGTTTCGGATGCTCCAGTAAAAGCTCCAGAATTGCAAATTCCTGCTTTGTAATTTTGGGAAGCAGCACTCCGGCAATCCGGACTTCAAAGCGCTCACGGTCCAGTTCCAGGTTTTTATATGACACGCTTTTATGTTCCGGCTCCTGCTGCATATGGCGGAGCTGAACCTGAATCCGGGCAAGCACCTCCTGTATCTCAAACGGTTTTGTAATGTAATCATCTGCCCCACTGGTAAGAAGCCCGATTTTTTCATCCAATCCGTCTTTGGCTGTCAGGACAATAACCGGCGTAT
Source organism: Dorea sp. 210702-DFI.3.17 (assembly GCF_020560825.1). NCBI lineage: Bacteria > Bacillati > Bacillota > Clostridia > Lachnospirales > Lachnospiraceae > Dorea > Dorea sp. 210702-DFI.3.17. The sequence goes on along the minus strand of NZ_JAJCNB010000002.1, from coordinate 212,869 downwards.
TGCCCTGTTTCCGAATCTGGGCAAGCACCTCTTCTCCTGAAATTCCCGGAAGCATCAGATCCAATAGAATCAAAGAAAAGCCCGCCTTATCCATCTGGAACAGCATCCTCGCTTCCGTCCCGGAAAAAGCCTGTACCGTCTCATACCCTGCTTTCTGTAATGCCGTATATAAAAGATTATTGATATCCGTATCGTCTTCTACAATCAGAATTCTGTTTTTCTGCTCCATTTTTCTCATCCTTCCATTTTCCGATTTAAACAATATTATATTGCACTTTTATAACTATGTCCAAAATTCTTTTGATATTATCCTTCCGCCTCGTCTACATATGCTATATATAGTTCTAATTCTTTTGACATATGCTATATCTTGTGTTAATATAATCTTGTATTTAAGTTTTTGTGCTGTCCCGTCATGGGAGTCTGGACCATTCATCCAGAAGCATATGCAGTTTAAGTTTGGAAAATCGTGTCATTATACTGCCGTTTTATACGGTGCTATAATGGCACTTTTTTTATTTTAATCTATTTTAACGCCCAAAGAGGCAGAAAGGAGAATTTTTATGTCAGCAATTTTAACAATTTTAGGGAGGGCCACAAGAGATCCTGAGATGCAGCAAGGAAAAAATTCCGGTACGGAATATGTTTCTCTGGACATTGCAGTTTCACAGCGAGGCCAGGATGGAAAGGAAGAAACCATTTACTATCAGTGCTATTTTAACAAGTTCCTTGCAGAACGCTTAGCAAAAGCAGGCGTAAAGAAAGGAACCGGGCTGATGATCTATGGTGATCTGGAGCTTCATCCGTTCATTTATCAGAAAGGAAAGAATGCGGGGCAGGCAAATGCCGGTCCGAGGATCAATGTCAAGGACTGGCACTTTGTACCATCCAACCGTTCTGACAGCAATACCGGACATCCGGGTGCAAACCAGAACAGCCAGCCGAATGGTGGTGCGGCAACGCCCGGTGCAGCCGGCAATGGCAGCTACCCAATGCAGGGAAATCCCAATGGCAGCTACCAGAATCAGGCAATGCCTGGCGGCTATCCACAGCAGGGAATGGCTCCTGCTAACGGTGCCTACACGCCTCCTGCAAATGGCGGACAGTATCAGGCTCCGCCAAACGGAACCGGTCAGCCACAGAGCAGCTACCCGCCGCAGGGCAGTTATACCGGAATGCCAAATTACGGAGGTATGCCGGGCAGTCAGCCAACTGACGGCTTTCAAAATGTGCCGGAACAGATGGCATCCCAGTTGCCCTATTAACTCTCAAGGAACCCTATGTTGAGGAATTGCATTTATCATCTTTGTGATGATGCAGTTCCTCTTTTTCATGTCCGGAAGCGGCGATTTCCCATCCAGCTTCCGGGCTTGTCTAAGAATCATGAATCAGAAAGGAATCAGCTCATGAAAAAATCAAATCGAAAAAAATTCTTACAGTTTGTCGTGCTTGTACTGTTTCTTGCAGCACTTTTCGTACCACAGGATGCCAACCGGCTTCTGATTGCAGGCATTGCCCTGATCGGTATCGGAGTCACGCTGTTCAGTTATCTTCTCCCGCTTTTCACGGAACGCCTGAAAAACAGGGAGCATAAGCTACGAAAACGCCCAGAAAGAACTCGTCATCTGGAAGGAACACCTAATCTGGAAACCATTCTCTGGAGACAGATCAAATTCCAGATTACCGGAAAGCTCAAGGAAGCCTTCCCGGATGCCACATGGGATTTTGTGAAAGAACCACCGCTCTCCCAGATACTGGATGGGGAACCATTACGGATTCGCACACGGAATACCGGAAGTTATAATTTTGCGGAAATTCTCATGGATGCCCGTGGCAGTCTGACGCTTCAGATGATGACCATTGAATCCTTACATAAAAAGGAACCGTCAGAAGGAAATCCGGATTCCAGACCAGCCGTTAATCCCAAATCATGGTATTCCCTGATTGGGAAACCGCTACTGATGGAATTGGTCGGTGACTTACAGGCAAGGGGCTATGAAAAGCTGTTTATCAACGAGCAGGGAGATGTCTATATTCTGAACGGCACTGAACCGGAAGTCCGGGGAAAGCTGGAACATTTCCCGCCCAAAGATTACTGGGGCGAATTGACGGAGATTTTTACTGAAGATGAATTGACCACAGAAGAGACCGAGCAGGCACTGGAACTGTCCTGGATCTCATAAGAAGGAGGAACGAATCATGGCAAATAACATCGTAGCAACCTGGGGGTTCAAACGCAAACTCCCGGAACCATTTGAGGATTATACGGACCATGCAATCTTTGATGACATTGCATCCAAATACTGTACTCAGCCACGGAAAAAATCCACGCTTCATGCAGCTACCCTGCGGGCAGTCCTTGCTTATCTGGAGCTGGAAAACCCGGTTGGCAGTACCCCGCCGGAAAAGCTTGGGGCGGTCGGTACCCAATCCAACAATTTTGTTGTGGCGGAATATCCGAGCAAAACCGGTGATCTTCAGGTGGTTGTCTACAATCAGCTAAACGGAAAGTTTTACGGAGGCTGCTATACTCCTCCGCCGGATGTGGAAAGCACACCGGAAAAATACGAATTTAAAGACTCCAAACAGTCCGGTGCGGCTCTGCTGTTCGCACTGATGCCGGTTTTTCTGGCAGATGAAGAGTGTAATGAAAAGTATCAGGAATTAAAAGCGCACCGGGACAACGGTTATCCCGATCTGGACGCCGCTGCGGAAACAGCAGCCGTTCTCTGCGACAACATTTACCGGAGAACCCGCTATGCATCAGGTCTCCCGACCGGTGGTGTTAAGATTGACCTTCCGGCAAACGGCGTATTGTCGCTGATCAAACCGTTAAATATCCAGAAGGGGGTCTATGCACCAACCGAAGTGCTCCATGGAGACTTTCAGGTGTTACGTCCAGGAAGTGGATTTAAGAAAGCACAGGCAGCCATTTCCAGAGATGATTTTGTTGGGAAATTTATCCTGACCGCATCCCGAAGGCTGTCTCCGGAAGAGGAGGTATCTGTTCCGACATTGGCAGAGTGGTACATCATCCCTCCGGAAATCAAACGGATCTGCGAACACGCAAAACTGACAACGGATACCACACAGCCGATGCGGAATTTTCTTTTACGGGGACCGGCAGGTACCGGAAAGACCGAAGGAGCCAAAGCCATTGCTTCCGCACTTCACCTTCCTTACCGCTGCATTACCTGTTCCGCAAATACAGAGGTATTCGACCTTTTAGGTCAGATTCTTCCGGATGTGGACGGAAAACGCACCCGGCTTCAGCGGCAGTACCCGTCTTTTCAGGAAATCCAGTTAGATCCCTCCGGTGCCTATCAGAAGCTGACCGGAAACTATGATGAAGAAATTTCTGCCGAGGACACCTACCAGAAGCTGATCGATACGATTTTTGATGAAATGCACAGCTATTATAAGGAACACACCTCCGGACAGAACTTCCAGTATGTGGATACGCCTCTAGTCGAAGCCATCCGCTATGGGTATATTCTTGAGATACAGGAGCCTACGGTCATTGCTAATCCCGGTGTACTGGTTGGACTTAACTCCCTTTTAGACCGCTGTAACAGCGTATATCTTCCAAACGGAGAAACCATCCACCGTCATCCGGATACGACCATCGTAATCACCACAAACAATGACTATGCAGGCTGTAAACAGATGAACCAGTCTGTCATTTCCCGAATGAACCTTGTGATTGATCTGGATGAACCGGATGAGGATACACAGGTAGAACGTGCCATGGCTGTTACCGGATGCAAGGATGCAAAAACGGTACGTCTGATGACACGCATTGTCAAATCCATGGCTGTCTACTGCCGGGAAAATCTCATTACAGATGGCTGCTGTGGCATGAGGGAGCTGATTTCCTGGGTGCAGTCCTACATGGTCTGCGGGGATATCCGGGAAGCGGCCCGTTACACGGTGCTTGCCTCTGCCTCTGCCGATGCTGAGAACCGTACGGAAGTGGAAGAAAGCTGTCTGGATACTGTGCTTGCTGCGTAGGACACGCCTATGAGAAAAGCAGCACTCACAGAAGCCCAGATCCGAAAGCATCTGGCAGATAATCTGTCTTATCTCCGGCAAGCCAAAACACCGAAGTTATCACAAAAGGCAGTTGCCAGAATCTTAAATCTTCCCCCGAAAACCATTATGAATTATGAAAATGCAAACTCCTCCCCGATGGCTTATGCCGTCCTTCGCCTTGCTGTGTATTACGGCTGCACGATGGAGGAACTGCTGACAAAAAATCTAAGAAAAGAAAGGAAGAATATCACGTGAATCACAGCCAAAGAAATTTAAAGAAACTAATCCGGGCAAAAGAGGATTCCATTGCGGATGAGGAGTTATTTCTCTCCGCTGCCTATCAGAAGTACCAGACCTCCCTTGCCAGAGCCGTTACCGGACGTTACCGGTATGGACTGCAGGTACTGCTGGACTGGGACATTTCCGAACAGGCAGGCGTTGCATATACCGACAATTATAAGGTACATCTCAACGCAGCGAACCCGATCACCCAGTCTTTCCCCACCCGTTTCTTACGTTCCCAGAGCCTGACAGGGCTCACCGGGCATGAAGTGGGGCACTTACTCTATTCTGATTTCACAGCCCACGCTGTTCATCTGAGGAGTCTGGAAAACGGTTCCTTCTATCCGAAGGAGCCGGAGCTATCCCTTCCAGCTTATCAGACAGCACTGGAGGAGATCAAAGAAGTGTTAGAAGAAAAGGACAAAGCCGGATGCCTGACACTGGCACGATGCGCCGCAACTTTTCAAAACATTCTGGAAGACATCCATATTGAAGACCGTATGTGTGAGGAATTCCACGGCACCTTCCGACAGGGGATTGAACTCAATAACCTGCGTATGTCCGAACAGATTCCTTCCATACAGGAACAAATTGACAAAGAATACCAGCCATTTTCCATCATTGCCAACCTGATCCTTTCCTATTGCCGGACCGGAAACATCAACAATCCCACCGGCTATCAGGGGGATTATCTGGATACCATTTCCGATTGTACCGATCTTCTGGATACGGCAATGGAATCGGAAAAAGGCACTGACCGGATGCTGGTTTCCAATGCGCTCTTAGCCCTGACCTGGAACTATATCCAGCCGCTCATCGAAAAAACACGGGAGGAATTGGAAATGCATGGCGAGGATTCCGCTGCCGATGCTCTGGAAGATCTTCTAGGGGATGAAGTCAGCAGCGGCGCTCCTCTTCCGACCGGAAAAAGCGGTGCCATTCCAAAGAATATCAAACCAGCTTCCCCAAAAGGAAGCGGGAATGATGAGGGCAATGCTCCTTCCGGTCCACGTACCAAAGAGGATGCTATAGAGGAAGCCAAACAGGTGCTTTCGGAAGAAGGCGGGCGCATCGCTCTTACAAAGACCAATACCATTCTGGATGAAAACAACCCCGGCGTCACTTATGTCAGTCAGTATCAGGGCAGCGGCTATGAGCATGCTGCAGAGGATCTGTTCCGGATCTTGAACGATGTGGCTGCAGAAAAGGTGCAGGAAGACTGTCAGACGGAACTGACCGAGGAACTGCAGAAAACAGCCAATGATATTCATTACGGCAATGCCCATGCAGGCATCCATGTTACCATCCATCGCCTGACCAGTGTTTCCGATTACCTGAAGAATGAATACCAGACAGTTGCTCCCCCGCTCCTGCGGGCTTCCAAAAAGCTGCAAAGCACCATCCTGCCGCTTTTGAAAGAAGAACAGCAAGGCGGAAAGCAGAAGAATCTCCTGTTTGGAAAACGTCTGGACTCCCATGCTCTCTATAAGACAGACGGAACCATCTTTACCAGAACCAGACTTCCAGGAGAGGAAAAACGTCTGGCTGTTGCCCTCCTGATTGACGAGAGTGGTTCGATGGGTTGGGGTGACCGGATGACACATGCAAGAAAGACTGCCATTGTCCTTTATGATTTCTGTAAAAGCCTCGGTATCCCTATCACCATTTACGGGCATTCCACGGATGCAGGCGGCGTTGCTCTTTACTCCTATGCAGAATTTGATTCTGTGGACAATGAGGACTGTTACCGGCTGATGGATATGTGCGACCGCAACGGGAACCGGGACGGCGCAGCTCTCCGCTTCGTAGCAGAGCATTTGTGCACACGCCCGGAGCTTCAGAAGCTGCTGATCCTGATTTCTGACGGTCAGCCAGCCGATTACGGCTACATCGGAACGGAAGCAGAGGCAGATCTGCGGGGCATCAAGAAAGAATACGAAAAACGGGATGTCATCCTGTTTGCGGCTGCCATTGGTGACGATAAGGAAAATATCCGCAGGATTTACAAGGACGGATTCCTGGATATCACGAAACTGGAAGAGCTTCCAAAGAATATGGCACAGCTTGTCAAACAGCATCTCAAATAAAGGAAGGTGAATACTCATGAATGAAACTTATCAAAACCGGATTACCGACCAGATCTGCAAGATCCAGAATGACCGGGCACTCATTGCCTTTTATGACCGGCTCCGCTACGCACCACTCGGCAACTATGCACAGCTACATGCCAAAGGGGAATATCAGGAAAACGGGCATAAAGTACATTCTTTAATCTGCATCACCATTCAGGATTATTCCAACGGTACCGGAGACCGGAATATCATCACCCGTTTCAACCTGGCACCGGAACAGATCCAGTTCCTCTTAACCCGGATCACTTCCGGTTTTCAGGAATTTGAATGGAGCCAGAGCAAGATCTACGGCAATCCCGATCAGAACGGTTATTCCACAGCCCAGATGTTTTATATCTCCAGACATCCCTATGATTCCAAAGGGCAGCCTATGAAAAGCCCATGGAAAATCCAGATTGTAAATGGGAAAGGCATCAAAGCACAGAATAAGAACGGTGGTTCCTACATGCAGCCACGCAGCTTCCAGTCCGAAAAGACGACAGCCATCCAGCTTACCGACATGGATCTGTTCACGCTTCTGAAGCGGACGGATTCCTATATTTCCAACTGGGAAACGGTGATTGCTGCATCACTGATCAATAACGGAAAACGGATGCTGGCAGACCAGCAGAACAGTCAAATGCAACAGACAGCACAGGCTCCGCCTTACGCTGCCTAAATTTTCAGAAGAGAAGCGGTACTTTACTGCTTCTCCTCTTTTTAAGAAAGGAGACTTTAGTTATGAATATTGCACTCATCCGGACCATGGACTCTCAGGGGCGTATCGTCATCCCTGCAGAAATCCGGAAACAAATGAAGCTCTCAGACGGAGATGCACTGGAACTGGAAAATGTGGGAATGGAGCTGCTTTTACGCAAATGCCCTACCCACTTAAGCGGAAAAGAGGAAATGGCTTCCTATCTTTCCGTCCTCTACAGTGTCATCCACTGTGGTATCGCAATTTGCAGTGAGGCTCACATACTCGTATCTGCGGGCATCTATCTTCCGGAAGGCACTCCCGTTACAGAAGAACTCGCCGAATTGGTTGCGGACGGCCAGGAACTGATCTCTGCTGAGAACTGCCCTGTCTACCCGGTATCCAACACCCGTCAACCGGTTTGTGCTTTTTTCCCGATTTTAAGGGAAGACAGAGAGCCGCTGGCACTTCTTCTCTGTTCCAGAACCGGACAGCATTTATCCGAGATGGAATTGGGATGCGCTAAACTGGTCGCTGCCGTAATTGCAAACAAAATTAAGTAAGGAAAGGAGCGTGAAATCAATGAAGAATACAAATATAACCTTACACACCACCCAAAAGAAAGAATATGTCCTCACCGGAATCCTGTCCCTGCCCCTCCATCTGGGAGAACGGGCGTGGATCTATAGTTATAACCAGACCTTTGCTACCAGTCCGGTGCAGAGTATTCTGGAAGTATCCGAAAACGGTGTGGTATTTGAGACCTGCAACAGTATTTACCGTCTCAGCTACACCCGTGTTCCGATGGAGCTGGAGGCGATGTGTGCTTGACAAGAATGGAAGAACTGGAGAGCTGCCTTTCGGGGCTCCTCTCCACCTTAAAGAAGAACCGGGAACATGTGCCTCTGGAAGTGCTGAAGACACAGTATAAGCAGCCGTATGAAGAACTGGTCAGAAACATCAACCTGACCGCTTCTGCCTATGCAAAATCTGTGCTGCTCCACCGGCTGGTCCTGAATCCGGATGCAGATGTGGAGGAACAATGTACCGTCATCAACCAGATGATACAAACTTCCGGGATGCTGAAGAAAATCAGCTCCTGCATGTCCAAAACCTATGATGTAGGACAGATATATCCTCTGATACTGGAACTACGCCATATGGTCGAACAGGCACTCTGGCCCTATGTGAATCAGGCAACTTGTCTGGTCGCAGATCTGGATGATATAGAAAAAGAACCGACAATTTACAATTTTTTGACACATGAAGTTTATGAAAATGATACCTGGATTCACCGAGAAATCGACCTGCGCTGGAAACTACTGGTACATCTTACTCCCGAACAAAGAGAATCCGTACCACCAGCCAATCATAGTATGAATGGAGGAATTTACCATGAAAGAACAACCATCTAATCCTTGCGAGAAAGTCTCATTTATTTTGACCTATGACCAGCTTGAAGCTGCTTATAACATCTACCGGGAACAATTTATTTCCTGCGACTTCATCCGCCGCTCCATGGAACGTCTGGAGGAAAGAATCGGACTCTGCAACCTTCCATATGAAACGCTGCGTGATGATCCAAGCCTTCTTCATGAAGCATACCTGCAGTTTCTCCGACTGGAAGACTGCAATGTGGCTTATAACGACACGCTGGAGCAGGTAATTGATGCAATCGAACAATGGCTTGCCTCTGGCACCTTATCCCCTGTAAACCTTACGGTTTCCAACCAGAATATGGGTGAAACTTTTGGAACGGAGGTGGATGTGTAATGGCAAATATCTGCTGTGATGATGTGATCTTTTATACAGAAGGAAATCCGGAAGGACTATATGACTTGTGGGAGGACCTGGAAACCTACATCATTCTGAACCAGAATCCTGATTTATGCTGGATTGGCAATTTATTTTCCCACAAGAAAATAGATTCCACCGGAATATCTCTTCGTGGAAATGTCAGCTACATGGAATGGAATGATACGTATATTCTACTTTCTTTAGAGACAGCATGGACTCCACTTTATGAAGCATATCAGGCGATAGCCGCTGCATATCATGTTCCCTTTGTGATGCAAAGCATAGAACCTGGAGAACGAATTTATTATAACACGGATGAAGCACACCTATTTTTCCCTGACCGATATTGTGTCCGCTTATATGAAGAAAGCCTATTGACTCCATGTGGCTTAATAATCGGAGAAAAGCTGGAAGACGGTGAACCATTTGAAACGGAAACAGACGTATTAGAACGATTCAGAGATTGCGGATATCCAGCAGCTACACTAAAAGAGTTGGAGCTCATGTTCGATGCGGATGAACTTATTATTTTTGAATTTACAAATCCATATTTGGATCTGGAGCAGAAAAATGCTTGTGCATGAAACTTCTCCCCTCCACACCAAAGACGATTATCATCAGATTTAAAGGAGGAACACCATGACTGATTTGGAACTGGATGTCTGGGATGCATGGCTCAGGGAACGTCAGGAACATCTGGAAGAAACCCTGTCCAATATCTCACCATCGGAAGAACCCTGCAGATATTACCTGCTAACCGGATATATTCAGGGAATGCTAGAAGCTCTTACCATGCTTACGACTGTTGAGGATGGGAAACGCTTCAAGATCAAACTGGAGCAATTTCGCCAGAATCTGCTCCTCTCTGGAGATTACGATGCTACCGGTAACTATAAACAGGCAGTGAAGAAAACTGCTGTTTAAATACTTCGAGCCGCCCAATCGGACGGCTCTTTTTATGCCCGAAAACGGTAGCCTACACCACGTATCGTTTCTATGTAGTGCGGTTCTTCCGGATTTTCTTCTATTTTCTTTCTCAGATTCTTGACTAACCCATAGACACGGTTATCCACTTCTGACTCCACATCCTCATAAATATGCTGGTAAATCTGTTCTTTTGTAAATACCCGATTGGGGGATAAGGCCAGATAAAAAAGCAGGTCATATTCATGTCTGGTAAGTTCCACAACCTTACCATCTTTGATTACGCTCCGCTGAAGCTGGTCTATTTCCAAACCTTGGAATGTCAACTTTTCAGAATTTGTAATCTCCATAACTTCTAACGTACTTTCGCAGGCTAGAACTGATTTAATTTTATTCAGGATTCCCTCTTCGGAATCAGAAATGGTAAGAATCATCACTTTCCCATAACATCACCTGCTTTTCTTAGCATTTAGCTTTCACTCCTCATTAACAATGTTTATCGATTGGTTACATAGATATATGCATCTTCCAAAGTTACGTCACAAGCTATACATCCACTTTCTGACGGCATATTCTCCCCTAACAGTCTTAATCTAATTCCTTCCTCCGTATACTGCTTACTGGAAATATGATATTTTCTTTCTAATTCTCTTGCAAGGCTTTCGTCCTCTGTACAGCATTCCCATACATGCCCTCTTGCCTTATTCAATAATTCCCTCATTGTTCCTGTATAAAGGAATCTACCTTTTTTCATAACCGCAAGCTGATTACAGGTTGCCATCAGATCCTCCACCACATGCGTTGAAAATAATACGGTGCGTTCTTCTGCAAAATCTACCAGTAAATTACGGATACGGATGCGTTCCTCCGGATCGAGCCCTGTTGTTGGTTCATCCACAATTAAAAAATCCGGCTCATGGAGTAATGCCTGCACTAATCCAACTCTTCGCTTCATTCCACCTGAAAGCTGCCGCATTTTCTTTTTCTGATGGTCTGCAAGACTGGTCTTCTCCAGATAGTAATCAATCCTTTTCTTGCTTTCTCTTTTCTCAATTCCAGCCAGATCTCCCATATACTCCAGACATTCTCGAACAGTCAAAGACGGATACAGATCAATTTCCTGTGGCAGATACCCAATCTTTTTCTGTATCTTTTCGTAATTTGCTTCGCAATATAGCGTACCATCTAACAGAACTTTTCCACTTGTGGGTGCAAGCACCGTTGTAAGCACCCGCATCAACGTTGTTTTTCCTGCACCATTTTCACCTAACAGACCAAATATCCCATGTGGGATTTCCAGATCCACATGATCTACCGCTGTCACTCCATTTTTAAATGTTACTGTTAAATCGTCTATTCTTATACTCATAATCTTACCCTCTCTTCTTTAATATCTTAGGAACAAATGCAAGCATCATCCCCGCAAATACCACGCACAGCACCTTCCCGCCAAGCCATCTCCACTCTGTCAGCTTACCGAAATCACAAGTTCCGTAGGAAAATGGTCCCCAGTTTTTCAAAAACTGAGTTGCCTTTCCGGAAATAGAGAAAAACCAGAAAAGCAGCACGACACCCATACCAATCCATCTGTTTCGAACCAGATTGCTGACAGTTACGGAAAGCACACTCCAAAACAAAACAGTTCCGGGAATCGCAATACAATAAATTCCAAACAAGGCACCGCCATCTAATTCTTCTGTCAGATTCACCGGTTTCTGCCAATAAAAGAGTCCATATGCCAACAAACTGATTCCAATCAGATAAGCTACCTGCACAAATAGTCTTTTATAAACTACCCCTGCCTGCTTTTTTAGATTATAAAGGCAGAATACTTCCGAGCGTTTGCTCTGCACTTCCACCAGATAAGTATCTGCACAGAAAACGACTGCCAGAAGCGAAACAGCTCTTTCTACTGCCTGCCCGATTTCATTCGCATATACAACAGGCTGGATTGCACTCAATATCACAACAAAAGCGATTGAATATGCAATTTTATAATATGGCATACATATTTTTACTTCTTTCTTCAATATACTCTCCTCCTTTTCCACATCCACACCGCTATAAACATGAGCAGTATGGATGCTGCCACAAGAAGCAGTTGATTGAGATATACCTGATGTGGCAATTCCGTTTCAAAAAAATTCCCCGGAAATCGAACCATAATAGAGAATGGTCTTGCATGACACTGTCCTTTGCTATCCCATGTCAGCATATTAGAATAAATGATATAAAGAACCAGCGCCGGAACCGCTGGAAGCGGATTCTTAAACAGCAGCGCTGTAACCGCATACACACAGCAGATCATCAGGATGTTCGGCAGGACATACAGGATCGAATTCTGAACAAAATCCAGTATGTTCATAGCAAATCCTGATTTTACTGCCGTGGCGTAACACAAAATGATAAATACGATATTCATAATGACCAGTGCCGCCGTCATAATGAGAAATCCACTGCTTATTTTCCCGGCAATATATTGAAAAGCCGTCATCGGTTTGGTGTGCAGCAATTCATAAGTATTTTTCCTCATATCCTGGAAAAATAAAAACGCCAGCAGAACCGTTGCAAAGAATGCCATATGCAGGCTTGCAAAATCTGTAAATTTTCTTCCGAAATAATAGGAGAATGGATGTTTCTCAAGATTTTCTCTGATATACCGGTTGACTTCCTCCGGGCTTCCCTGATACCATGAAACGTCCTCATACACATAATTGGCACCATTAAAGTGGTATTCCGTTTTCAGATACTGACACGCCTCCGTAATCTTCATCTGTTTCATCTCAGATATCACTGCCTCCGCCTCTACTTCCGACATGCCAAACCCATTCTCTGTGTCCTGAAGTATCTTTACAATCTCTTTCTCCCACAGTTCTCTCTCCTTATCCGGTGTTGCCGGAATACATCCCTCCATAACATCCCCATCGGAGGCCATTTTTACCTTCCTGAAGGTTTCATCCGACTTCACGTAATGAATGGACAGATAGGGTGCAAGTGTCTGGTACATACTGATTAAAACAACAATCAAACCGATCCAGAATATCGGATTTTTAAGATAATTTTTCAGATTCCTTTTTATGATTGCTTTCATAAGTCATCCCGCCTTTCTTTTTTCTACAAACAGCATAGCCTACAAATCACAACAAAAAAACAACAGCCATTTATTTCTGCTGTTGTTCTTCTAATACATAATTTTTAAACACTGCCTCAACTTCCGCACCGCCATCTGCTACATTTTTTATCAGCAGTTTCCCACCATGCCGTTCGCAGTAGATACGGCTGATATACATACCCATTCCAAAATGCTTTAAGTCATCCTGTGGATTCTCATGATAAAACGCCTGTGTCACCCTGTCGATATTTTCCTGAAATCCAATTCCGTCATCCCTGATACTCATTTTCAGATATTGGGGTGTCACTGTCAGCTTCAGCCTAACTTCCTGATTGGCATAGCGGAATGCGTTAGCCAACAGATTATCCGCTACTTCCATGATGATTTCCTCATCCGCAGTCAGTATTTCAGATTCTCTCACTGTCGTCACTGTAAAATTCTTTTCTGATTTTTCCACCACGACTTCTGCCAGAGCTTCTATCTGGTTTATCAACTGCCGGATATCTACCACGGAACAGTTTAATTCCCGTTCTTCCAATTTCGTCATCTTCCTCATACTATCAATAAAATGGTTCATCCGTTCAATCTGAAGCATACCGCCCCTTAACATCTCCATCATTTTCTCTTGATCAAGCATATCTTCCGGAACAAATTCCAAAAGCATTTCCTGATATCCCCGCATGATTGCAAGCGGCGAGCGGATATCATGGGCAATCGCTGCACGCAGTACCCGCTCATCTTCGATCATCTGCCAAAGTCTACGGTTATTTTCTTCCAACTGCCCACGCATCCTTTCAAATTCCCTGCACAGCATCCCCATCTCGTCCTCGTTCTCATAAGCCATATGAAAATCCAGATCTTCCTCCGCAATCATCTGTGATGCCATCTTCAGTTCCTGAATCGGTCTCTTTAATTTATTTTTGTAAAACAGGCTGACCGCAATTCCACATCCGGCAAAAGAAAAAAGCAATACTCCGTACGTCCGAAGGAAATCACAGGTTTCTGAAATATGCCAGTCCATTCTGCTCATTTTACTCTGATTCGGTCTCGGTACCACTACCTCAAAATTTTCATTGCGGTCATTCATTGCCTGATAATACTCGTCCTGATCCACGTACTTCCACCAGACCTCCTCCTGTATCTGCCCGGCAATCTCAATAATTGACACAGAAAGAAAAAAAGTGACAATCAAGCTGAGTATCGTATATAAAACCATTGTCTTTTTCAAGGATAAATTTCTTATCTTTTCCATCGATACCCCATCCCCCATACTGTCTCAATGTATTCTGTCTGCGTATATTCCGCCAGTTTCTTTCTCACTCTCCGGATCAGTTCCGTAACAACACGGCTGTCACCTTCCGCATCATAACCACACACCTTTTCGTATATCCGCTCCCTGTCAAAAACCTGTCCTGGATTCATGGACAAAAACTCAATGATTGCATATTCCAGCTTCGTAAGCTCCAAATCATTTTCACCGATCTGAACCCTCTTTGCTCCATAATCAATACTGAGGTCTCCGTGGAATCTGTATTCAGACTTCCCTTTATGACGCTCCTCACGCTTCAAATGTGCAATAATACGAGCATCCAGTTCTTTCAGACTAAACGGCTTCAGTATATAGTCATCCCCACCGGATAAAAGCCCGTTTACCCTGTCCTGCTCCTCCACTTTTGCCGTCAGGAAGATAATGGGACAAGTTACTTTGCCCCGGATACGTCTGCATACTTCTAATCCGTCTATTTTAGGCATATTGATGTCCAGCAAGATAATATCCGGTTTCTTATGGATTTTTTCCAAAGCATCTGTGCCATCTTCTGCCATCATTACATCATATCGTTTGATTTCAAAATAGTTCTTTAACATCTTTAATAATTCGATGTCATCATCCACGATCAAAATTCTATATGCCACTTTTATCACCTCGTTTTATCAGTATACAACGAAAAAAACAATAAATAAACAACAAGAGAAACACTTCGAGCCGCCCATTGCCGGACGGCTCCTTTTATGCCCGAAAGCGATAACCAACACCACGTATCGTTTCTATGTAGTGCGGTGTTTCCGGATTTTCTTCTATTTTCTTTCTCAAGTTCTTAATCAGACCGTAAATTCGGTTATTCACTTCTGACTCCGCTTCCTCATAGATATGCTGATAGATCTGTTCTTTCGTGAATACCCGATTAGGAGATAAAGCAACCACAGCGATTTGCTTCAAAAGTCTCTTTCGCCTGGTATACCGTTTATAACTTCTCATGTTTATCACCTTCAATCTGCTTTCAAATTTAATAATCTATATTTTATGACAATTCAGCATATAGAAAAGTTAGTTATTCGTGAAAATTATTTTTAAATTTAGAACTTGCATAACCACTACGATGTAAAAACAGTTTAGAGGCATTTATGACAGAGATTGATTTTATCTGGTTTTCGACTTTCTCCACGAAAGTGGCAAAAAATACCTGGCTACGAATTCCTTCGCTTAGGGCAAATCTGAAATCCTGAACGCTTTTATTCCTGTAGCCGACAAATTTGTCATCAACATAAGGCAAAAGCTTCATTGAGGAATCTATTTCATTTGACATATACTACATCTAGTGTTATACTGTTCTTATATCAATTATTTGTGTCAATCCGGAAAGGATTTATCACACGCAGTTTAGGTTTGAAACGTAGTCAGGAGTTTTCCTATGCCCAACAAGCAGCAGGGACTTCTGGCTTTTTTTATTTTGCAGGAAACTGCATCTATTTTGAGAATGAACATAAGCGTCATTCTCTTTTTTTATGCCTGAACGCAGGGAAAGGAGGATTACGGAAACAAATGATTCCGGAACTGGCACGCCACAAAAGAAAGGAGACTCTATGTCAGTCAAAAGAATTAAGAATCTTGTAAAACAACTCAATGAATACCGTCATGCCTACTACAATCAGGATGCCCCTCTGGTATCTGATGCCGAGTATGACCGACTCTTTGACGAACTGAAGGAACTGGAGGAACAGACTGGTTTCATCCTGTCAAATTCTCCGACACAGACGGTTGGATATTATCCGGTCAGTGAACTTGCCAAAGTCACCCATCCGATTCCACTGCTCTCGCTTGAGAAAACAAAACTGATTTCAGAGCTTTTAGATTTCATGAAAGGACAGGAAGTTCTCTTTATGCTGAAACTGGACGGTTTGACTACCAAACTCATTTACGAAGATGGCAGACTGATTCAGGCTTCTACCCGTGGAGATGGTGAAGTGGGGGAAGATATTACACACAATATCCCGGCATTTTTAAATGTACCGCTTACCATTCCACACAAAGAACGTCTGGTCATTACCGGTGAGTCTTTTATACCAACCAATGATTTTGAACGTCTGAAAGATACTCTGCGTGATGGAAATGGAAAACCTTATAAAAACGGACGTAATTTTGCTTCCGGATCAGTACGAAGTCTTGATCCGAAGAACTGTATCGGACGTTGTGTTCGCTTTCTTCCGTTCAATGTATTAGAAGGAATGGAGGATGTTCCCTTCCCGGACAGCAGAGCCTGCAAATTAGAAGGTTTAACACACCTGGGCTTTGGTTACTGCCCGTTTTTCTCAATTTCAGGAACCGGACTTTCAAAAGAATATGCGGAGAAATTCATTCAGGAATTGGTATCCACAGCAGCAAATTTACATCTTCCTATCGATGGCATTGTCATGATTTTTGACAGTCTCAGCTACTCCAAAAGCTGCGGAAAAACCGGACACCACTATAAGGACGGCCTCGCCTATAAGTTTGAGGATGATACCTACGAAACTTTCTTGCGTGAAATTGAATGGACACCGACCAGATTCGGAGAGATTGCTCCGGTCGGCATCTTCGATACCGTGGAGATTGACGGCTGTGATGTTTCCAGAGCTTCCCTTCATAATCTGACCTTTATCAAAAATCTGGAGCTTGTACCCGGATGCCGGATTCTTGTTTCCAAACGAAACATGATCATCCCACATATAGAGGATAATCTGGATCGTGGAAGGTATACCGACATCACGCCTCCGGTCTGCCCTTGCTGTGGTTCCAAAACCAGAACCTACAGCCGTAAGACCAGCGACGGTCGCACCGTAGAAACTCTGCATTGTGATAATCCGCAGTGCGACAGCCAGATCACAAGAAGGTTTGTCCATTTTGCCAGCAAGAAGGCAATGAACATCGAAGGACTGTCAGAAGCCACTTTAGAAAAATTCCTGAATCTGGGCTATCTGCACTCTTTTCAGGACATCTATCATCTGGAGGAACACCGGGAAGATATTGTGGCACTGGACGGATATGGTGAGAAATCTTTCGACCGCTTGTGGGAATCCATCAACGCCAGCCGGAGGACCAGCTTTGTCCGCTATCTGGTTTCCATGGATATTCCTATGATCGGCAGAACCAAAAGCCGGATTCTGGACACCGTATTTTCCGGAAATTTAACTGCATTTGAACAGGCGGCTGTCGGAGATTACGACTTCACTCAGTTAGAGGATTTTGGCGAAATCTTAAATCACAACATCCATTCCTGGTTTGCAGATGAAGCAAATCTTGATTTATGGAAAAACTTACAGAACGAATTCACATTTGAACAAAGAAAGGAAGAGACCATTATGACAAAAGAAAACAAATTTACAGGATGTACCATCGTAGCAACAGGGAAACTGGAGCATTTTACCAGAGACGGTATCAACGATAAGATTCTGGAGCTTGGTGCCAAACCTGGCAGCTCTGTAACAAAGAAAACCGATTACCTGATCTGCGGGGAAAAAGCCGGCAGCAAACTGGCAAAAGCCCAGAGCCTTGGTATTCCAATTCTTACAGAAGCTGAATTTTTGGAGATGATTGCATAACCATCTCTGCAATAGATGAGAATTATTTTGAGGTGTGGCTGAAAGGCCGCACCTCTTTTACAAAGGAGGAATTTATAATGAATCAAACAAATACAAGCAAGCGCATACCTACACAGATCAATGAATTTCGGGGAGATTATGCTTTTCTAAGCAATTTCTATCCGGCACCGGTCTCTTACATGGGACAAACCTATGCAAATAATGAAGCTGCTTTTCAAGCGCAGAAAACACTCTCTGCGAGAGAGCAACGCAAATTCTGTATTTTTCGGATGCATAATCCTTCTGATGCAAAGAAACTCGGCAGAGATCTTACATTACGCCCGGACTGGGAAAAAGTGAAAGTCCGGCTCATGTATGAAATCTGCATGTGCAAATTCATGCAGAACCCGGAACTCCGGGATAAACTTCTTGCAACCGGAGAGTCCACACTTATTGAAGGAAACAACTGGGGTGACTATTTCTGGGGCAAAGTCAATAACTGCGGAGAAAACCAGTTAGGAATCATCCTGATGGATGTACGTGCGAAGCTGCAGTGGAATGCAGAAACAGCGCCCAATAATATACCTCAATGTCTGCAATAAAGGAAAGGATGGTCTAATAGAATGAATGAAAATGCAAAAACAAAATTAGTGCTTGAGTATACTGGCATGGATGATTTTTCCTGTCCGGTATATAAGGACCAATTCGGAAAGTTGTGGAAGGATATTGACCTTGGCAAAGAGCCTGAACCGAATCTTTATTCTTTATCTTTTAACCATATTGATGGAGAACCTTCCCATCCCATACAGCAGGAGTACACATTTCATCCGGCTCCGTATCAAAGAAGTTCCTATGAATTCGAGTACCGGATGTTAAGTAAATTACAGTCTGACTGTGAATACTATCTGGGCTACGGAAATCGCAGTCCGTCTATCCTATGCAATCATAGCGTTCAAAACCATATTGCCCGTATGAAAGAATTATGGAATGGTTTTCCCACAGATCAGAAACCGGAATGGCTGACCTGGGAACAGCTTCTTCAGTACGAAAAAGTAATGACAGAAACCGGAATACCCGTGAAGAACTGCTCAGACTAGACAATTCATCATTTATCAGAAATTACCCTCTATATTATCCATTCATATTTTGATATAATAGGAACAGTTGAAAGAAAGGAGCATTTCCCATGTATCTGAAAAGAAAAGTTTACGATCAGCTTCTGGATTGGAAAAACGATACCGTCCACAGCACCTTGGAAGTGAATGGTGCCAGACAGGTCGGAAAAACATATATTATCAATAAATTTGCGGATGAGAACTTCAGGCACAAGATCTACATTAACCTGTTTGATTTGTCCGGCAAACAATTTATGGAATGTTACAAAAAAGCCACAGACTGGACTCCCGGTACAAAACGACCGGAGCAGCCGCTTCACGATGCTTTTAAACTCTTCGATCCGGATTTTGAAGATACCAACGATACAGTCATCATTATTGATGAAATTCAGGAATCCTCAGAGATATTCAACCGTATCCGAGAATTTACCCGCTATTTTCAAGCGCATTTCATTGTAACTGGAAGTTATCTGGGACGTGTACTGGAACCGGAATTCAAATTCTCCAGTGGAGATATTACCAGTATCCGTATTTATACCCTTTCCTTTAAAGAGTTTTTGGAAGCATTGGATGACCAGCTTTTTCAGAAGTATCTATCACTTCCACTGGATCATGCAGATGACACCGTACCGGAACTATATGACGAATTAAAGAATGTTTACGACATCTATAGACAGATTGGCGGCTATCCAAAGGTTGTGGAAACATACCTTAACACAAAAGACGTGGAAGCAGCTCAAAAAGAGCTTGTTAGAATCATCCGCATTTTCTTAAACGAATCTATGCGGTACTTTGATGACATCACAGATATTAGTGTTTTTACCAACATCTTTTTAAGCATCTGCCGTATTCTGCTTCGTGAAAAGAAAGGATTAGATGAGGACAGTATAAGTGAAGAACTGCAAAAGCTCGTTACAAAGAATTACTCCAGTAATCTTTCTAAAGCAACCTGCTATCGTGCTATCAACTGGCTTTACCATTCTGGAATCATCGGTTTCTGTGGCAAAATCACAGAACTGGACATCTTGAATTTCAAACCGGGAAGCCGCTGCTTCTTCATGGATCTTGGAGTTGCATATTATTATCTCTCCAGAACTGGTGCTACTGTATCAACTATGGATGGCTCATTGAACGAAAACTATGTTTACATTAACTTGTCCAAACGCCAGGAATTCCCGGAAGAAATTATCTTTGAGACACCGGCTTTTGCTACTTATAAAGGTGGTGAAATTGATTTTGTAGCTCAGACATTGAAAACTCACATCCGCTATCTGATTGAAGTTAAAGCCGGTAAGGGAACTGCATCTACTGCCTTGAAGGCATTGGAACAGGGGAAGGCCAATAAACTACTATATCTGAAAGGTGATACCAAAGGCGGAACCGTTGGAAACGTACAAACACTTCCTATCTATCTGCTAGAACAATATCATTTTTAATCAAAGAAAGAATACTTCGAGCCGCCCATCCGGACGGCTCTTTTCATCTATATTCTTGTATATTTATTTTACTAACAGCGCATCATTCTTTGAAAGAAGATATATACAGTATTGATTCATACTGATGCCTTCTTTTTTTGAGTGTTCCGCCAGATCCCGGTGTAAGCTGCGTGGCATCCTTATTTTAAACTGTCCCGAATACTCTTCCAGGCTTCCCGGTTCGTGAATCTCAATCCCTTCTTCCAGTGCAGCTTCTAACCATGCTTTTTTTGCATCCGCTGCATTTTCAACTGCCCTTTCTATCGTCTCTCCACAGGTGATGCATCCCGGCAGTTCCGGATAAGAAACCACAAATCCACCTTCATCCTTATCTTCCACAATTTCCATGCGATAGGACATTGCCAAATAATCATTCAGTGTCTTCATCGTTTTTCGCCTCACTTTCTACAATCTGCTTTACCATTTCAACATAAATTTTCTTGATTGGTTCGTGTTTCGGTATTGTTATCGGCTGGCATCCCGCTTTACGGAATGTATAATGGCTGCTCCCACTTCTCGGAGCATTTATCTCATATCCATAACTTTCTAATACTTTTCTTAGTTCATCAAAACGAAGGTCTTTCGATAATGAGTAAATTCTTGTCAATAGTTTATCCCATTTCGACATCTTTAATGCCTCCTATCTATAGTATATGTGGTGTCATATGTGGTGTCAATCTGTTTTTCATCTTTCTTGGTCAAATAAGGCTGCAGCTCTTTCTTAGCAGCCGTCACAAATTCTTCTTTTCTCGAACTTACCATATAAATCTTCCAGAGCATCAGATTCAGCTTTTCCGCATCCACTGCTTTGCATTTCTTTTTAATCATGCGGATAAACGGATAGATTACCGTATCCGATAACTTGTTCCCAGCAATCAACATCGTTCCATCCGTTCCATATACCTCATACAGACATTCCAAAATACTCCCCAAATCTGTCACCAATCGGAATGCCGGCTTTTCATATTTCTTTTTAGCTTCCATCATATGCTCCTCCTACATTCGAACCGTCAGTCCACTGAGACTCGTCTTAGGAAGCCCTACCAGATACCAGTCTTCATCCATTTCAATCCGAACCGGAATCCATGCATCCTTTACCTTCACATCAAAACATTCTCCGCAATGAAGACCTCCATAATAAGATTCAATCCCAAACCGGATATCAAATCTTCCCATTGATGGATCATAAATTAAAGTACCTATTCTCTTTTCACTCATATTTCTTTCCTCCTGAAATTCTTTGGTCTATATAAGTAATAGGACTTTAATTTGCAGAATTTGAAAGTTCCGGGTATTTTTCATAAAAAGTTTTTCGATAGCGATAAAAAGTTGAGTGCGTCATTCCCAAATTTTTACGAAGCTGTGTAGGTGTCGTTTCTCCAGAAACTACGCTTTGAAAGTTCTCATCAAAAGTTTCCTGCTTCATCACACTTGGTCTTCCATAATCATCCCATTCGCCCCGCAATTTCTTCGCTTCTATCCCTTCCCGCTGTCGCTTCTCCTTTTTCTCCAGCTCTGCCTGCGCCATAGAAGCATAAAGCTCCAGCATCATGTTATTGATTGTTTCCAGCATCATCCTTGCCATCGCATTATCCATCACAGATAAATCCATAAGCGTAGTCGGCAGTTCCAGAACCATAAGCCGCACTCCCATGTTCTTAATCCGCTGGATCTGTTGCATGGTGTCATACTTGTTTCTTCCCAGTCTGTCCAATTCTGTAACAATCAAAATATCTCCCGGCCGCAGGACATCCTCCACTAAAACGGTATATCTCGGACGATTAAAATTCTTCCCTGTCTCCTGATCCGTAAAAATATTCGTAAGTGCCATCTCATGCTCGTTACAGTACCGCTCAATTTCCTGTATGCCACGGTCAAGATGCTGCTCCTTTGTACTGGTACGGTGATATCCATATATCTGCATCCACATTTCTCCTTTCCATGTCCCAAAATATCCACACTTTTATTGGTATATTTCAAAACTGTGTGTGTAACCTTTTTGAAATATAATCCCTCTTTCCGGAACGTACTTCTAAAATGTATACATTTTGGGATATGTTTCTTTTCTATTTCTGTACGTACCAGAGCCGAAAAGTGCAACAAATATGACAAAAAACTCCCAGAGGATGTTACTCCCCTGAGAGTGGTTGAAACTTATAGCCCACACCTCGGACGGTGCGGATGTAATTCCAGTTCCGTGAATCTACTTTTAACTTTTTACGAAGCTGGCTAATGCAGCACATAACCGCATTAGCACAGTCAATCGGTTCTTCCTTCCAGACATTACGATAAATCTCCTCGTGAGAGAATACCCAGCCAGGATGTTCTGTTAGATATTTTAGTACCGTAAATTCTTTCAGACTCAATTCAATCTTTTGATCATTCATAAAAACAGTATGACAGCGAATATCTATCTGTAGGTTTTTGTCTTTGTAATGCAATTTACTTTCCTCCTAATCTGTTTCACCTTATCACAGCTAATCTAAAATGCTATTATTAGACTGCCAAAACTCAAATTCAAAACCAGAGCAATGCTTTACCTGCAAATAGTCTGGTAATAGACCAGTAGAATCGCAATAGCTGCAAGAGCCAGAAACGGCAAACACATAATTACCGGGGCAGAGTGAAGTGATAAATAAGAACCACTGATTTTTTAGCATTTCAGCCGGATATACAAGCCATCCCCATAGATTGGTGACCGTTACTGTTAAAATTACAGCACTGCCTATATATGTGGCAGCTCCTTTCCGGGTAAAGTTAAAGTCGCAGACCTTTACGACCTACGGCTTAATAGTACGAAAAGACATTAACTTTTCTGTAAAAGAATTTGATGTACTTTATATGCTATATTCTAATCCAGGGATGGCTTTTACTAAACAACAGATTTATGAAGCAGTTTGGCATGAAAAAGCAAATGGTTATTTCCACGCCGTGGAAAACACTATTTTTCAAATACGCAAGAAGATAAAAAAGTATTCCAGCGACAAGAATTACATAAAAACAGTAGTTGGATATGGGTATAAATTTGAAGTTTAATCTGCAGGATATAAGGAGCACCGGGTTTGAGGGAGATTCCCCACTAAGAAAATTTCTATGTTCTGGCTACAAAGCCGGAACATAGGTCGGCATCCATCCCTGTTTCTTCCCAATCCTGCAGACCTAATAAGAAATCAGCTAGTGACTTCTTCATCAAAAGTCTTTTTTTAGAGAAATAATCCATTTTTCAATAGCATCCGCCAAAACTATCTGCTGTTGCAATACTGCCATACCAGTCTTAGGGATTTCCGGATCATTCTCTTTCTCTCGAAGATTTTCCTCCAGATAAGTTTTTAATATTTCAATATTTTCCTCAATACTGGCAATACATGATTGTTGACTTTCAGGCGGTAACTTATCCAAATTTACAATTACTGCATTAAAATCTAAAAAAAAGTGAATGGGTTTAGAGGCTGTTTCCATCATAAGCTTTACAAATTCTTTTTCGCCTTCATCTGTTAATGAATAAACTGCTTTTTCAGGCATCTTACCTTCTTTCACAATTTCTCCTTTAATGAAGCCTTTTTCCTCCAACTGAATTGCTTTTTTGTAAATGGATGGTGTACTGATTTTTACCCATTTTGATATATTACGATATTCCACTAATTTTTGAATATCATAGGCTCCCATCGGTTCCTTTTTCAATATTCCTAACACAATTAAATCTATTGTAGCCATAGTTCACCCACTTTCTATATCCACGAAAGCTATAAAATACTTACGGTTATATATACTGTAATTTATAGTATTTGATTTTATACCTCTTGTCAAGGAAATTGCAGGATACACGCTTGACAACTACTATAAATTATAGTAGTATTCTCTCACGTAGTATACTATAATTTATACTACTATAATTTATATTCTTAATTGAAAGGAGTATTTGAAATGAACAAGAATAACAACAAAATGGATTTATTAGGAAATGCACCTGTTCCCCAAGCACTAATGGCTCTTGGTATACCGATAATGATTGGTATGCTTATTAACGCTCTCTACAATTTGGTGGATGCTTATTTCATAGGAGGACTTGGCGAGAGTCAAATGGGTGCAATTTCCATTGCGTTTCCTTTAGGACAAGTAGTTGTTGGTTTAGGTCTGATGTTTGGCAATGGTGCCGCCTCCTACTTATCAAGACTTTTAGGGCGAGGAGATAGGGAAGCTGCAAGTAAAGTCGCCAGTACTGCATTATACAGCAGTGTTTGTATTGGCGCAGTTATTATTATCGGAACTGCAATTTTTTTGAAACCTATTTTAACCATGTTAGGTGCAACAGACACGATTATGCCATACGCCCTTTCTTATGGAAGAATCTATGTTATTTCATGTATTTTCAATGTATTTAATGTAACGATGAACAATATCGTTGCAAGTGAAGGCGCCGCAAAAACAACTATGTGTGCATTATTATTAGGAGCTGTATTGAATATTGGTTTAGATCCTATTTTCATCTATACTCTCGACATGGGGGTTGCTGGTGCGGCAATCGCTACAGCAATTTCTCAAATGGCTTCTACTCTTGTATATTTAATTTATGCATTACAGAAAAAAAGCGCTTTTACATTTTCCATTAAGGAATTTTGTCCTTCTAAGCAGATCATAACTGAAATTCTGAAAATCGGTATACCCACATTGACTTTCCAGCTTCTTACAAGCCTTTCTATCGCATTCATAAACCGGGAAGCTAATATCTATGGAGATGCTGTTATCGCCGGAATGGGCGCTGTTACAAGAATCACTTCAATGGGAACTCTGGTTGTGTTCGGCTTCTTAAAAGGTTTCCAACCAATTGCCGGCTTTAGCTATGGTGCCAAAAAGTTTGATCGGCTCAGGGAAGCAATTAAAACTTCTATCTTATGGTCAACAATATTTTGTGTAGTTGTGGGATTGACAATAGCCCTATTTTCCACACAGATTATTTCGCAATTTACAGAAGGCAATACAGAGATGATTTCTGTAGGTCAAAAATCGCTAATGGCAAATGGATTTTCCTTCTTCGTATTTGGATTTTACACAGTGTATTCTTCTCTGTTTCTTGCACTTGGAAAAGGCACCGCCGGATTCGTTCTTGGGGCTTGCCGACAAGGTATTTGCTTTGTTCCGATCATTCTGTTGCTCCCATCATTCTGGGGCATAAATGGAATACTATATGCACAACCGATTGCCGATGTAATTTCTGCTATTGTTACTGTGTTTATGGCTCTACATCTTCATAAAGAACTGGCAACAACAAAAGAGCATTAAAGCATCAGGCAACATAATAGATCAACACCGTCTGCCGCTTCGAACTGAGGCAATATCACCCTTCAAAAAACAATCACTCCCAGAGGATGTTACTCCCCTGAGAGTGATTGCAGCCTTTGTTTAAGATAACTTACTCAATTATCTGGAATCTCTGGATACACTGAAGCAATGTACTTACCAGTTCCTGATACAGATCTTCATCAAATCTGCCATTCACAATCGCATTCTTAATTAAAAGCGGCTTATATATCTCTAAAATCTTCAGTACCGCATCTGCATTTCCTTCTTTTGCCTTTAAAAGTAATCGTTCAAAATTCATTAGTTTTCACCTCCCATCACCTTGCGGATCTTCCGGATTGCATAATAATAAATACCCTTGCATCGCTCCTCTGATAACCCGTTTAGCCTGCTCATTTCCTCAAAAGTACGTTCTTCAAACACATGCTGGTAAATCAGCTTCCGTTCTTCATCCCGCAGCGTATGAAGCGCTTTCATCAGTCTTTCATCTGACATCTTATTCCATTCTGGATATTTCCCCTGTGCCTCCTGCAATAAAAGCTGCTCCCTCGTTTGGTTCTCCAGCAATTCTTCGATTACAATTCTTGCCTCCATCTGTCCAATATCCTCCAACAGTTCTTCTGCATCAGCCATCTGGATTTTCTTCTCCAGATAATCATGTCGTTTTCCACGGACAAACTGTATCAGATATGCTGTAAAGTGATTTTGTATCTTTGATCCTGTATATGTTTTTTTGTTCATTTGTTTTATCCTCCGAAATTTTTTATCACGTTCCAAAAAATTCCGAGGATGGCGGTGAGCGGCAACAAAACGTGACACTGCCTTCATTTTTTCGAAAAAAAGAAAGGCTGGACCACTCTATTCGTAGTCCAGCCGATACTTCTCTTTCTATGTAATTGTGTAGGATATGCGATGATAGTATCTCATATACTGCATATTCTAACTTCTCTCCGACACATTGTATGGATAAGATTTTTTTAACAGATTCAGTTCCTCTTTGGCTTTTATCTTATGCTGTCCATTCATGTCTGTCGTACTTACTTCCATGTTTCTCTATTTGTGCATGTGTTATCCTGCTTATCATAACGCACTTTAACGCATGAAATGTATATCATTCCAGAAATAATTCTAATCAACAATTCACTTTGTGTACTTACACAAGACAATGGAAAGGGATGGGAACTAACTGATAAAGATAATATAGTCATTTCGTTTGATAAATATAAATCAGACATTACAGTATCCCAAGATTTGATTATCGGTTATGTAAAAGACGGGATAATGTATGAAGGAGAAGTGTTCGATGAACTGAGTGGAAAATATAGTTTCTCACCAGATGAAAAAGGGGAATATTTTTTCTATCTGCTTAGCGGAAGTTCCGATTATCTATCTCTTAAAAGCGGTAATCTGGAGGTAAATTAAATGTTGCTTTTGCGGGACTTCAGCATACCAATTAACTTTAGTATAAGGACAGGAAGACCTCTTCCGTACAGGAATAGGTCTTCTTGCTGTCTCCGTGCATGCTTTAAAGTATAAATAGGCTTTAATCTGGATACAATTTCAACTGCATCGTTGATACACGCTGTGTTTATCTCGTTTACTGTATCATTCATAAGAATTTAATTGGTTATGTTTATTGTGATGATAGAGTAGCCTTTGTTTTGAACATCTTCCTTGAAAGATTTGTAAACGATACTGTAGATTATCATATTCATTATGTCGGCGTAGATTCTTTAGATGAAGAATGTATTGAATGCAGAAAATACTCTGATTATTGTGAACATATTTTACCTGCTTTCTGGATAGATGACGATTTTTGTGAATAATGAAACACTGGTGTTTGGTTATTCAAAATTTAAGCTGATAGATACTGGTGTTAAGTATATTAATCCGAAGCATTTTTCCGTAAAAAACTTTGTAAAGTATTGCAGATTCAATAAAGAGTGAAATTACAGTAAAATAAAAGATAGTTTTTTCGTTCCTTTGTTATGCCATTGTTCTACGCCGGAATCTTTTCTGCCATCTCCGGCAGGCACTTCTCAAATAATTCCCGATATCTTCGATACCCTTCATCCCGGAGTGGACCTTGCAGTGATGTCAGAGACCAAAGGAGAAGCTCTTCCTCTTCCACAGCATACGGAGAGGTATAGACAAATTTTTTCCCGTCAAAATGCGGTTTTGATAACTTCAGTATTTCCGTAATCTCTCCTTTTGTTTCCGCCTGCATAATCATTTCCACTTTCTTCCGATGGAACTCGCAGACGATGCTCTCCAGAAATCCCTGCTTCAGATAAAATTCCGCCCTTCTATAAAGTTTTACAAGAGCCTCCACTCTTTCATCAAATAACTTGTCCTTTTCACTGACTATCATCTGTGCCAGTGCGTTTGCATGTTCCATAACCAATGCTGTTCCCATTACATTTCCTCCCATAATAAAAGCTGGCATAAGAAATTTCTTCTCACACCAGCACGATTCTTTTATTCCTCTGTGATGATCTCACTGCTTAATTTTCCATGTACCAGATAGCGATAATTCCGTCTGGAATTGACACAGGTAGACAGCGTAACTATCCGATCCGTTGCCGACAGCTCGGTGCCGGTATCATAATCCCTATAAGAAGACACCGTATCCAGAAACGTCTGAAAATCTTCCGCTTCCGGGAAATGATACCTATATCCCTCACTTCCGGTTCTTCCCGCATAGCAGGAAAAGATACGATACTTGAGGATCTTGTCCGGCAAATAGAGATAAAACTCCGGATGTTGTTCAAATAGCTCTTTGTCTTGGTACTTATCCAGAGTTCCGAACATGCTCCCGTTTTTCATATTATGCCCGTACACGATCGTATTCTGATCCGTAAAGTCCGGCTGATTATGGCAGTCCACAAAGATGCTCCCGTTGATATTGGATTCTCCCGAAAAAAGGTGATGAAGATAATATGCATTATCTTTCCCCTGTACCACCGGATAACTAATATCCAGTGCCGGAATCTGAATCCACGCTATGACATCCGGATTAACCGCTTTTAAACCTGCAAAATCAATTTCTAGATACCTATTCTTAGGTTCCTCCTTTTCTTTCTCAGACTCCGGTGATTCTTCTTCCTCTGGTTCCTGAACATATTCCTGCAGTTTCTCGTAACTTACGTCCCCTTTCTGATACTTCAGATAAGCACCAAAGAGTTTTCCTGCCGCTGCGAGAAAAACAAGCAACAGGCAGATAATGAGTCCTGCAAGAACCGTATTTCCTTTTTTTCTCATGATTGTTCTCCTTTCGGAAGAGCCGAAGTCTGTGCCCCGGTTCCTTCCTTCTGTTTGATGGCGGCTAAATAGTCATCAATCCCCTTGTGTTTCCCGTTCCACTCCCCGCTCTCGTCCATATCCCAGACCATCCGGTTCATCGGCAGGGAAAGCTCCCGGCAGATTTCATAGACCTTATTGCAGCCGTTCTGGATAATCCTCCGTTTCTCCGCCTTATGCTGGCAGATAACAGGGGAACGCTCAAAACAGACCGCACACTTACTGTCATGCTTATTGCAGGCTACTTTCATCTTCTTATCCATGTCATACGCCTCCAAAAGCTGTTTCATCCCATATCCTTTCATCCGCTCCAGCACCGGTTTCAGATTCCGGTACTGGTTCACTCCGGCAACGCACACAAAGGTAGCGCCGGACAGATAATGGGCTATGGTCCCTTTTAAGGCTCCTTCGGTCAGATAGACACGTTCTGCGGCAAGATCACCGATCACATGTACCGGACTTCCGGAGGAAACTCCCTGGTCATAATTGACACTGGACAGCCAGATATATTTTTTCGTGTCAGTCACATGATCTACCCGGATCTGAAAACCCTGGATGAACCCGTCCAAAGAAACTATGGGAATCAGGATTCCTGAGTTTTCTGCTTTGAAGTTAATCGTCCAGTTTCCGTCTGTATCCCGGTAGAATCCCGGCACGCCTTTCACCATATATCCTTCTTCTGCCAGCCTTTTGACCAGCTTCTTCATTCCAAACAGCGGGACACTCCGGTAACGCTGTGCTTCGATCTGTTCCGGTTTTAATCCTCGTCTTTGCAGATCCTCCTGATGCTTCCTGTTAAGCGTGAGCATGGACAGCATTCTCTGATACGTCCGGTGGATTTCCTCTATGGGTGCAAGCTCTGCCGTTGCCTTTTCTTCCTGTACCGGCGTTGCTTTGATATAATCCGTCCGGTATTCTCCTTTTCCTAATGCTTCCCGGATCTGCTGATTTGCTTCGGAGAGTGTAACATTGTGCAAATCCGCATAAAGCTTCAGCATCCCCCCGGACGCATCACAGCGGTTGCACCGGAATACATTCTTTTCCACATTGATATTCAGTTTTCCATGCGTCTCTCCACAAAACGGGCAGTCATAATAGTTTCCCCGCCGCTTTCTGAGATGCAGCACCTGCACCACATCCAGTATTCCATAATCAAACCCAGACATATCATAATACATCCCGGTCTCTTCCTCCTTTCCCCCGCAGAAAAAAGCTCTCTGCGGGGTTCTTCCTTAACCAGCCATCGGCATTGCTTTTTGTAAAATTACCTTTGCTGCCGCCGGAACCAGATTGTTCGGTCCGGAATATTGCTCGGCAAACCACTGGATCGTTGACGGGCTTTCAACTGCCACCTGTCCCATGGTCTTTCCGCCGTATTTTCCCTTTCCCGGAATCACAGTCCCGACTGCCATTTCATAGTTCATGTGTTTCATCAGTTCTTCTACCGGAAGGGACGTATCCAGATTCTGTAATGCTCCCTGCAGCATCTGTCCGGTCTTTGGCGGCGTAGAGGCAGCCGGAGCGGAACCGTAGCCAGGCATTTGTCCACTGCCATGGTAAATGGTGCTTCCCGCCGCCTGTGCCTGCTGATAGAACTGATTCATCATCTGCTGGCCTGCATATTCCGGCTGACCTGGCATCTCTCCATAAGTTGGCATAGGGGCATTTGGCATGACACCCGAATCCGGCATGGCTGCATTTTCCATGGCACCTGAATCCAGCATCTGTGGATTCTGATATGGAATTCCGGCATCTACCTGTGCAGGATCATTTTCCTCTCCCACATCCGCAAACTGCACACCATATCCGGCATCCGATAATGCCCTTCCTACGGCTGCTGTTTCTGCCATTTCCAGAAATTTGTCTCCAAACTTCGGGTCATCGCTCCGGAATTTCTGCGAAAAGGAATTGGCTACATAATTGTCTTCCTGATCACATTTATCCAGATAGATACGTGCTTCCACAACTGCCATGTTCTCTGTGAAAGTGATAATCCGGCTGATGATCTTTCCTGCCGGATTGACCAGACGAAACCATAGCTTCCGGTATTTCACATCCAGATAAAGCTGCTCCTCCTGCCCTTCTTCTCCAATCTTTCTTGCCAGTTCCATCGGATGGAAGCCATCCACACGGTTCAAAGCGGCAACTGCCTCTGATTTCTTATACAATAATTCTTTCATTCTCTGCTCCTTTCATTTAGAAAAGCAGACGTTCCCCTATATAAGAGTAATAGTCCGCTTATTTCAAAAATTGAAAAATATTTTTAAACAACAAGTTTTAACTGCTCCATTTCCGGTTTCTGTTCACTCTGATACTGATCGTAATACTGTACGATCCGCTCACTCAGAATGGTGTTCCTTGTCCCGCTGTCATCCGTATGGATTGCCTGACAGACTGCAGCCCATTCCCCTACCAGATAAACCTTGCTTTTCGCTCTGGTCACTCCGGTATAGAGAATATTGCGCTTCAGCATCATATAAAAGGCTTTTACCCAAGGGATGATGACAACCGGACATTCGGAACCCTGTGCCTTATGGATGGTTGTTGCGTTAGCATGTTCGATCATTTCCATCTGGTCAGCTTCATATTGCACCTGCCGCCCATCCGGGAATCCGATCACTGCCCTGGCATTTCCATCCTCATCCGTGATACAGTCCAGTATCCTGCCCAGATCGCCGTTACTCGCCATCTCGGTATTTTTATTCTGTAAAATCTTATCGCCAACCCGGAACACCTGACTGCCGATATGCAGTTCCTTCTTCCCTGCGATTGGCGGATTTACAAAATCCTCCAGAGATTTGTTCAATTCATCCACTCCGGCAGCACTGCGTTTCCGATACGGAGTCAGGATCTGTACCTGATCCATGCCGTTTTTTGCAATCTCGTCCAGATAAATCCTCCGGACAATCTCTGCCGCTTCATCTGCTCCTTTACAGGCAATGAACTGAAAATCCTCCCCAAAGCTCAGATTAGTCTTATTCTCCTGCATCAGTTTTGCATTATAAGGTATGCTGCTCAAAGCGCCCTGCCGGTAAACCAGATCCAGTACCGTGACCGGAATCAGCCCGCAGGCAATCAGTTGCCGGAACACATCCCCGGCTCCTACGGATGGAAGCTGGTTCTTATCCCCGACTAAAAGGACTCTGGCATGTCTGCTAACCCGCCGGAAAAATTCATAGGCAAGATGCATGTCCACCATGGACACCTCATCTACATTTAGAAATCCGGCAGACAGGTACTCAAAATCCGGTTCAAAATCCGTATCATCTCCCAAAAGCCCCAGGGCCAGATGCATCGTGGATGCATTTTCACAGCCGGTACTCTCCACCATACGTCTTGCCGCACGTCCGGTCGGAGCCATAAGCTGTACCTCTGACCTGCATAACGCCTGATGGATATAGAGAATCACCTTGAGAACCGTTGTCTTTCCGGTTCCGGGACCTCCGGTAATAATACTGATGGGATGTGCAAACACCATCCGCACTGCCTGTTTCTGTGTTTCTGACAGCGTGATCCCCAGTGTCTTCTGTGCCTTTTCCAGCTCCGGTTCAATGGACAGCAAAACCGGCTTCTCCAAAAGCCGTCTGGCTATCATGGAAGCGGTCTGTGTTTCTTCTTCATACTGCCGGATAGAATAGATCCGTTCTTCCTCCACAACAATGCTTTTTTGCAGCACCAGCCGGTAAAGCACCTGACTGACATCCTGCTCCGATACTGCCATGACCTGCAGATCCCGGTTCAGCATTTCCAGTGCTTCCCTGATAACCTCCTGACGCTGCTTAAACAGATGTCCTTCTTTCATTGCCTGATTCATGATATGTCCGATGCACCCGGATATCCGCATGGGATCATTGAGTGCACAGCAGCACTGTCTTCCGATCGCATCCACAGTCAGAAACCCGAAGCCTTTGACTGCACTCAGCATGTAAGGGCGGTGCCGGATAATATCCACCGATTCATTTCCGAATTTCTTCAGAATCATATTCACTTTTTTGGGTGTTACCTTAAAAGGCGCCAGAAACGTCATCAGTTCCCGGAACACCTGGTTTTTTCCATAGGACTCCACAATAGCAGCCAGCTTCTTCTCGGAAATTCCACGGATCTTCAAGAGTTCCTGCGGGTTGTTTTCCATGATTTCCAGTGTCTGAAGCCCAAACTTCCGGAAAATAGTATCTGCCATCTTGGGACCGATACCTTTGATTGCACCGGAAGAAAGGTATCCTAAGATACCCTCCTTTGTCCGTGGTACAACCTCCATGAAATTTTCCACCTGATACTGAGTTCCATGCTCTCCGCTCTCCCATCTGCCTTCCATCTCAAGCTCAATCTCGTCTGTAAGCGGAAGACCGAATCCAATCGCTGAGAAGCCGATGATATTCCGGGATGCCAGATATTTGTCTCTGGCTGACAGGGGGACAGACGTATCCTGTGTGGTGAATATGGCAATCGTATACCCATTCTCCTCATTCTGGAAAATCTTATGTTTAAATCTGCACCTCATTGTTTATATCCCTCCAGCTTTTTATCCGCATCCGTTCATTTGGTTTTCTCATTACGCCGCCTCCTTCTTAATTCGGAAAGTACGGCTCTCCGTTGTTTTTGTATATTCCTCATAGATATCCGGATGCTGGTTTTTCAGCTTCTCCATCTGGTCTTTCCCAACCGAAGTACGTCTGGTCGGATTATAGGTAATACGGTAACGGTTCGTACCGTCCTCCAGCACTGCCTTGCAGCCCTGCCCCAGCTGTTCCACAAAAGGAACACTGATTGCCCGCTGTTCTGCTTCGATTTCCTTTTTCCGTTTTTCCAACTGTGACTTTTCCTCCGAAAGGGTAAGATACTTCTCAAGATTTTTTGATTCCAGACCGGAAAGCACAATTTCCGGAATAGATTTGTCTGCAAAACCACCATAATTACGGATATTTGCCAGAACCAGATCGGAATTCCCGTTATGCGGCGGTACTACATTTTTCAATACATGTTCCTGCCAGAAATACGTTTCCTGATCAATGATGTCTTCTTCCTCAATCAGATCACGCTCAATGGTGCGATACACAAACTCATTCTCGTTATTTCCATACAGGCATGCGATAAAGGCTTTCTGCATATTCATCACAGACAGATAATGCCTTACCTGCAGCACATAATGAGCTGGAATACCCTCATCAGCCCACTTATCTTTCGCATTATAATTGCAGGTTTTACATTCCAGAATCGCAAATGTCCCATCCGGCATACGAACAAAAAAATCCACATCTGCAAGCATGAACGGATATAATGGATGCCGGAACATGACACGTACCGGAAATACTTCCAGTCCGGTCTTTTTGGAAAAGATTTCTGCCACCAGATCTTCCAGCCGGTGTCCGACTTCCTTGGCAACCCAGTTGCTTTCCTCTTCCTCCTGAATGACCGGCTGCACACCTGTTTTGTTGTAAAACAGATCCCGGATAGTGGCAAATGGAGAGATCCCCATGATTGCCGCTACATCACTGCCGCCGATTCCTTTTTTGCGGTATTCCAACCAGTCTTCTCTTGACAGGTTACTGATATCCACAACCTTTTCCGGTGTATACTCTGCTTTGTTATTCATTCCAATTCCTCCTAACATTTGACTGCTCCATAAACGTCATATTTTTTCCAGTCTTTTATAAGCGCCTTCGTAATATCCTCCTCCAGCTTCAGGATGCCCTGTCCGGACATTCCTTCACAGGCTGCAAAAAAGGAGGCTTCATTCATGGCATAATAAAGATCATGTGCCGTACAGGCACCTTCCCCGTTCTGGGATACAAATAGCTCCACCACCTCATTCCGGATCTTCTGTTTAATGCCAAGTTCCTTCATCAGCAGCTTCAGGCAGTTCACCGGATTACGGATCTCAATGTCCATAAGCTGAGTAAGATTCTTCATCGCATCCACATAGCGGGCGCATACCTGCTCCAGATTTTTCCGGAAGTCCAGAATCGTTGCCCCTTTATCGTGAGCCAGCTTGATTGGACTTCCCAGACTGATAACGCCGTTTGGTCCGTCTGTCAAAAGCATCGGATACAGATTTGCACCGCTCGCTGCCACGTCAGATGTGGTAAAA
This sequence comes from Dorea sp. 210702-DFI.3.17, assembly GCF_020560825.1. Classification (NCBI taxonomy): domain Bacteria; kingdom Bacillati; phylum Bacillota; class Clostridia; order Lachnospirales; family Lachnospiraceae; genus Dorea; species Dorea sp. 210702-DFI.3.17. Next base: position 177,802 of record NZ_JAJCNB010000002.1, on the reverse strand, counting down.
CGAAGTGCCGGTGACAGGATCTTCTCATCCATTCCGTGTGCATCCAGTGCTTTTCGGTAAGTATCCAGAAGTTCCTGACTTCCTCCGAGCTTCCACATGGCAGATACAATGGAATGGTCATAGATACCAGAGCCCTCCATGTAAACACTGCCTTTGAAATTCAGATTCAGATATTCGCAGGTTGTCTCAAACATGGCTTTCATATCAAGGATGCAATAATCATGTTTATCCCCGCCATGTACTGCGGAAACCTTTCCGTCCGCAATCTTAATCAGGGCATCCCCTTTTGCAACCCGCAGGCAGTAATTGACTACCTTCGCATATGTTGCCTTATCCAGCTTGCGAAGCCCGTCTCCATTGACACCTGCGCGGCTTAAAATGGTGCGGATGGCACAGTCACGTACCGGATAGGATTCTCCTCTCATTTTCAGTACAAGCTGCGTATTCTTCTCTGTATCCTCCAAAATTTCTTCCATGGATGCATCTGCCGCATCCAGATTTTGAGCCTCCTTTTCCAGTGGTGCCAGCCGTAACGTATTCGTTGGCTTTCTGATCCATTTGGCATTTCTTCCTCTCTCTGCCAGAAACTCCAGCAGATCTTTTACTTCTGCAAAGGATCTCTCAAATCCATCTGCATACACTCTTGCTTCATTCATGTTCTTATTCCACCTTTCTTAAAATAATATTTATCCATCAACAGCCGAAGCTGGTTGTGGCATGCAACTATGCCGAAACCTAAATGTAAGCACAAAAAAAGAATGAAAAGAGAGTCTTTTCTCTGTTCATTCTTAAAAGTCTGGTTTCTTCCTGAAAAAACAAAAGTGCCACGCAGCCAAAAAAGGCATACCGTGACACTCACTACAAACATAAACTACTTATGCCAGGAATCAGCTCCTGCTGTTTCCTGTAAGTTTGGAGATTCTTATGAATCCCGAAACTCCCCAAAAAGGGTGTGCATAAAATAAACTATATCAGTATACTAGCACAAGATATTCCTCATGTCAATTCAGGCTTATACTATATATGGTGTTTATATTTGTTCAAAATACTACATCTATTTTTCTACTACGAATTCAATCTTCTCTTTCAGATACTCCCGGCAGCCAAACCGAACCGTTCCACACTGCTTTGACTCCTCTTTCGCCTTTTCATTACAGCAGTCCAAGTAGGGACAATCGTTACATTGATTCCGCAGTGCTTCCTTCGCCCATTCAATTTCCTGCTCATTTCCTATAATCCGCACAGACATCCACTTCCTTTGCTATCATCATACCCCAAAATCCATTTTCTATCATCCATAATTTCTTTTTTTGTATCATTTTAGTAAATTACGGTTATATTACGGAATAATCACTATATTTCAAATATATCTCTATTTTATTCCGTAATTTGCTGTAAGTAAATAGTTTAAAATGTGGAAGAGAGGTGTAAATGTATGGATAAAAACTTTATTGGAGAACGCATCAGCGAACTGCGTTTAAAGAAAAATGTATCTGAATATCAGATGAGTCTGGATCTTGGCAAAAATAAAAGCTACATCCAGTCCCTCACTTCCGGACGTTCTCTGCCTACCATGCAGAGCTTTCTGGATATCTGTGACTATCTGGAAGTCACTCCTCAACAGTTCTTCGATTCAGAGCTGCACAATCTTCCTCTGATTGACAAAGCAACTGATCTGATGAAACAACTCGATGACGAGGATATGCTTGCGCTCATTTCCATGCTGAATCGTCTGGCTCTAAAACGCAAATAGATTTCCGTGGCTGCCAAATCAAGGCAGCTTTTATTTTTATCATTTTTTCTTAAAATTTTTCAATCTTAAAGAAAAGCCCCCTATTCCTTAATTGAATGGGTAATATATCCATTCGCCGTACCTTGAAAACAAAAGAAATCTTTCGGGAGATTGATATAGGTGACTGCAGATAGTTTGCATCTTCGCACGCCTGCAGCTTAATAGTTACAAAGTAACACCGTTTTACGTGGCCGGAACGGGCATAGGAACTGGCTTCTGAAAGAATAACATAGACTTTTGGGATTTTAGCTTATAGCGCTTTTATTAGAGAACTTTTACTCAAAATTTGATATAATAATAGACAGGTATCAAGTTGATTCCCTGTCTGTGGAAAGGAGATTCATGATAACTGTAACAAAAAGGGATTTGATTGAATTAGGCTACGGTCCTTCCTTTGCTGCTGATATTATCAAAAAAGCAAAGGAACTTATGGTAGAAAAGGGGCATACCTATTATCAATCCAGAAAATTAGACAGGGTTCCAAAAGAAGCCGTTGAAGAATTATTAGGGATTACTTTGCCCGATAAGCAAGAATGATCGTGCTTTTTGCATTTTAGTAAGGAGTGAAATCATGGCAAAAGATCCAATTAAAAAAGCAGAAAACGGCACTTATTATTTTCGAGCCAACCTCGGATATCATCCTGTAACCGGAAAACAGATTCAAAAATACCGCAGCGGATTCTCAACAAAAAAAGAAGCCCGTGCCGAGTATTCCAAATTGATTCTTGCATCAACGGAAGAATTAGCTGATAAGAAGGAAGACATTACCTTCAAAAAGTTTATTGAAGAAATCTATCTTCCGTGGTACAAAACTCAGGTGAAAGAAAGTACCTACAAGAATCGTTACTCGACCATTCAAAAACACTTTGCCTATTTCTACAAGAAGAAAGTGTCCGAAATAGAAGCGATAAATGTACAGACCTGGCAGCTCAAGTTGGCAAAACAATTCAGTCCAAACTATGTACGCATTGTTCAGGGAATGTTATGTTTAGCTTTTGACCGGGCGATTATCCTCGGACTTGCAAAGAAGAATCCTGCCCGCATGATCGGCAATATCAAATCTAAAAAAGTAAAGATCGACTTCTGGACTTTGGAGGAGTTTCAGAAGGTAATATCCCTGCTGTACAAAGGTGACTACTACGAGCACTATCTCTTCATCTCGTTCTGGCTTTTATTTATGACTGGAATGCGTATTGGAGAGGCTGCCGCCTTACAGTGGGATGATATTGATTTTGAAACAGGTATGCTGATTATTAGTAAAACACTGTACTATAAAACAATGAATGACTACAAATTCGTTGAACCTAAGACGCAGGCAAGCAACCGTACCATTTATATTGATGCTGATACCATCAAGGAATTACAAGAATGGAAGGCGGTCCAGGCAAAGGTTTTACCAAATTGTGGATTCGTACTGAGTTATAACAGTACACCCACCAGCAAAACAACGCTTCCAAGAGCATTAGAGAAATTGGCAAATTTAGCTGGTGTCCACAGAATCAAAATTCATGCCCTGAGACATTCGCATGCTTCCCTGCTTATCAGCATGGGCGAAAATCCACTGCTGATTAAAGAGCGTCTTGGACATGAAAAAATACAGACGACACTAGGAACTTATGGTCATCTGTATCCAAACACCAATATTGAGATTGCAAAGAAGCTGACCGGGGTTCTCAGCTACCAGTCAGCTTCTCAAAGTATTGCTAATTATACCAGTAATCAGCATACTGCAATGTATCACAAAGAAATATAAAAATGCAATGATAATGCAATTTCAAACACCCAAAGCCGCAAAGCCCCGTGGTTACGGGCTTTGTAGCCCAGCGTCAACTATTCGAATTCAATAACGCGGAGTCATTCATAGGTACATTCATTACTTTTTATTATGATTTTGTTGTACGTTTTTGTTTTTATTTCCTTTATTTTTTTTATTACATATTTTTCTAACATCAAAATAACATCACCAAACATTTTATTTTTTCTATTACATATTTTCTTCATATTATATCACTCTTCTTCCGGATGCACAATCTCAATTACATCTCCAATCCCACAATTAAGTGCCTCACAGATCTTGCAGATAATCTCTGTGCTTACATGGCCATTCTTTCCAAGTTTCGCCAAAGTAGTATTGCTTATTCCTGCTAGCTCCTTCAGATCCATTTTCTTCATATTCTTATCTATCAAAGTCTTCCACAAAGGATTGTACGAAAGCATAACGATTCCTCCTTATCTTCTTTTTCCTTATTATAGTTTATTTTTCCGCTTTTGTCAAATTTATTTCTGTATTTGCAGAAATTTATTCCGAAAAAGTATTGACGTACCGTGTACATATGTTAATATACAACCATAGAAAACAAGAACATACATTCGGCGGACGGCGAATGTAAAATCAAGGAGGAACATGATATGTCAGAACTTTTAAAAAACCAGAAATTCGGAGTTGAAGTAGAATTCACAGGAATCACCAGAGAGATGGCTGCAAATGCAGTAAGAGAAGTTGTTGGAGGAACTATTTCCGGTCCGAGAAATGACTGTTACCGCACAAGAGTAATCAAGGATTCTCACAGAAGACAATGGAAAGTCATGAGAGACAGTTCCATTACACCAAAGATGAATGTCGGATCTGCAAATACGGATGAGTACAGAGTTGAATTTGTTACTCCTCCTCTTAAATACGAAGACATCGAAACTTTGCAGAACATCATCCGGAAGTTTAAAGAAATCGGAGGGGTGCCTCATAGCAGTTGCGGTATTCACATTCATATTGACGGAGCAAACCATACAGCAACATCACTTCGCAGAATGGTAAACTTCATGCTCTCCCGCCAGGAAATCATTTACGAAGCCTTGAACATCGGAGCAAGAAAAGACCGCTGGTGTAAGCCGATCTGCAAAAGCCTTTACGATACCATGAAGAAAGAATCTGACCTCACAAAAGATAAAGCAGAGCAAATTTGGTACAGCGAAGCGAATGATCACTATTGGGGCGGTGTAAACCATAGCCATTACAATGAAACAAGATACCACGCACTTAATCTTCATAGCTTTTTCTCAAAAGGAACCGTGGAATTCAGACTTTTCAACAGTACATTACACGCCGGCCGGATCAAAGCATATATTCAGTTTTGCCTCGCCATGTCTGCATGGGCGATAGAGTCCAATGACAAAATTGTATTCAGAAGCGTTTCCGGATACTCTGCAGATAAGAAAGTAACTTTGATGTATCACATCTTAACAAATCGCCTTGGGTTATATGGTGATGAATTTAAAACCTGTCGGCTTCACATGATGAAGCAACTCAAGGAAAACGCCACATCAGCGGCAGCTTAATACAGGAGGTATTCATTATGAAATTATATGTAGCTTACGGAAGTAATTTGAATAAGGAACAGATGAGCCACAGATGTCCAGATGCAAAGCCGGTATATACCGGCTATCTGGAGAATTGGGAATTGATATACAGAGGTAGCAAAACTGGAGCATATGCCACAATACGCAGGAAAAAAGGATACCGAGTACCTGTCGCTGTGTGGAGCATCAGTGAAACAGACGAAAAAAATCTTGATATATATGAGGGGTACCCAAGATTTTATTATAAACAGAACGTCTATGTAACCCTACAGGACGGTTCCAGAATAAAGGCAATGGTTTATATTATGTTCAACGGAGCGAAGCCAGGAAGACCAAGCGAGAGGTATGTGGATACCGTTTATAAAGGGTATCTTGATTTCAAATTGGACTACGAATTTCTCATAGATTCAATGCTTACAAATAACGATGAACTGAAAAAAGAGAGGGGATAATCCTCTCTTCTTCAGATCTCTCAGCCGTTGCAGCGGCTTTTTCCTTGGACGGCTTTCAAGTTTCCCCGTCTGGTGTGAGTGATGTTAGATTCTCTGTTCGGTATCCGCACAATCAATTCATCCAGCTCGCAGTCGAGCGCCTCGCATATCAGATCAAGATGCTCCAGGTTTACCCGCTCAGCAAGCTCGTGGTACAATTCGTTAATAGTGTTTGGGCGTATTCCGGTCGCTCGCGCCAGATCTGCTTGTGTCAGTCTCAGCTCTCCAAGCTTTTTCGACAGTAAAATCTTTATCATTCGCCATTGCTCCTTCCGTTTTAACTTACCATATAATGGTAATTTAAGACGGAAATTGTTAGATTATATCGTTTTGTGTTATACTAATAGACAATTCATGGGGGGTTCTATAGAAATAAATGAAAGATTTCAAGGTTGACTTTTTAAAAGATATGGCATATTATATTTATAGCTAAGGAATGCGGTAAAATTCCATAGGGTAAAACGAAAACCTCCAGAGTGCCAGCTCTGGAGGTTTTCTTGCTCGTTACGGTGAGCCAATCCGTTTAGGCTGTCGCTGCCTATTTATCTCCGTCCAGCCATTTGCATATGTAGTAGCTAACTACACCTGCTATAACAGAGATAAGAAATGCGGTAAAAATTTCTTCCACAGGGCACCACCTCCTTTCTGCTGGAGGTTCGGCAGCAATGTAATCATATCACAATCTTCTACAATATTCTACTTTTTTCATTAAGTAAAAGCAGGCAAGACAGAAAACGATTTTAGGCGCCGGATTATGCCTTTGCGATATATGCAGAATGAACAAATCCATAGATTCTTCCGTCAATTCTGATGTAATACCATCTCGATCCATCTGCCGCATTAACAACATCACATACATCGACCAGATTTCCCATTGAGAGTTTCGGCCAGGATTTAATGAGTGGATTGTTGGTACCGGCCCAGCTACGAACATTCAGAACGTCTGAGGTAACCTTTCCCGTCCACTGAGGAGTTTTCGTAATAACTCCATCATCTTTCAATGTGGTATCTCCGGACGGCTTACTGGTTGACATCTTAGTAATATACGCAGCAGATACGAATCCGTATTTATCACCCTGTGAACCGCTGATTTTTACATAGTACCAAGGATCCCCGTCCTTATCCTTTACTGTATCGCATACTCCGACTTTCGTTCCCTGGGAAATGGTAGGATAAGATTTCAGGTTTGCGTTTTCTGTACCGGCCCATGTTCTTACATTCAAAGAACCAGTATTCACAGTACCTGTCCACTGAGGAGTTCTGTTGAGATCTGTACCACCGCCGGAATTTCCAGAATTTCCTCCGGCCGGAGGGTTGGACGGATCAGTTCCCTGGCTATCGTACTTCGGAACAGCATATCCTCTGATATTTCCATTTCCAACAGAAAGAACTCGTCTCGCAACAGCTTCTCCTTTGTTACCCTCAATACAAGTAATCTGTCCATTGGACACAGATTCAACTACGCCGATATGATCGGAATATCCGTCATTCGGCTGATATCCCTGATCCCAGTTATACAAAATGATATATCCAGGTTTCGGAACGATTGTTCCATCCTCAATCCAGATTCCTTTTGCCTTGAAGATCTTAACATGCTCTTCGCATCCGCACTCTGTACCGATCAGGTCAACCATTCCAGCCGCGATTGCTGCTGCAGATACGATCGTATCACACCACTCATCTCTGTACTGCACTGCATAGCCTCTCGCCAAAGGCTTGTGACTGTTATACAGGTCGATAATCTGCTTGAACTTTCCATTTGCCTCGCTGAATCCAAGCCAGCTGCGCCATACATTCAAATAATCCTGGGCTGTTCTTCCCATATTTCCATCCTTCTTATTTTCTGTATCGTAAAAATAATCCATGTCTATGTCTCCGTTGATTCCCGGAACCTTTCCTTTGTTCGTGTACTGATGATAAGCACAAGGCACATCAGCTTCTCCGGAATAATCAGCCAGCCAGAACACATATTTTTTAATCAAATCCGGTTCATACATATTTCTGTAGTAATCAAGATTCGAGTAAATTCCCGGAGTATATCCCTGAGACTCTACATAAGTGCAGAATTCCTTTGTGAACAGGATACACTCTGATTTTCCGAGCTTTACTCCCTGGGCAGCAGCTTTTTCTACCGTGTCATATTCAAAATCAAAGAAAACGATAACATCTTTTCCAAGACCTGCTTTCTTGATATTTTCCATACACACTGCAGCTTCTTCTCTTGCTCCGGCCGCGGATGTTGCATAGCAAAAATGATAAACGCCCTTAATCGGGATGCCGTTTTTCTTGCATCCGTTCACATATTCCATGAACTTCGGATCCACAGTCTTTCTATACCCTTCTCTGAGGATAACGAAATCCACATTTTTTGCCACTTTTGAGAAGTCAATGTTTCCCTGCCAGTATGAAATATCAATACCTTTTTTCATGTATTTGCACCTCACCATTCTGTAGTGTTATTATCGTTATCATCGAAGCAGGAACAGGTTCCTGTATGGACTTCGACTTTATACTCCCCCGCAGATCTTTCCACTTTTATCGGACCTTCGTACTCATACAGAACCTCTTCATCCAAATAAATAATGATTTTCCCGAACTGTTCTTTCGGTATATTGATCACAAGCGGTTTAGGAGACGTTTCTATTTCAGGTTCCTCTTTTGTTTCTGCCGTATGATCTGCCGGCAATGCAATAACCGCAACTGCAGTTGTGCAGGTCAAAATAAGAGCAGCGGCCAGAATCGAAAGAAGAGCCTTTTTGATTTTTTTCATCGTAACACCTTCCAAAAATGCCCCGGACAATGCCGGGGCTCATTTCAATTATTCTGATTTTCCTGAGAACCATTTACCTTTCCGTCATCCAGAAGATCTTTTACTCCAATAAACCACTTCTGAATAACTTTCTTCAGTGCATTTTCAGGAATAAGTACCTGTAACCACTTAGGCAAAAGACCTCGTGCCTGCTGGATAACCCACTCAAATTTCTGTTTTCCAGCTCCGGATTCATTATACATGTGCTCAGCTTTCAGGATCAGCTGATATACATCTGCACGTATTCCGTCTAATCCTTTCGCCTTCATGTACTGAATCGCAATCACAATGGTTACAATGACGAGAACAAGGATAACCAAAATCAGGATCGGTAATGGTACCTGTTTCAAAAAGTTTAATAATTCCATAAAAATTCCTCCTTACAAAAAAATCCTTTCATCTGTGCATTTCTGATACACTCTTTTGATGTTTTTAATTGCAAATACTGCTTTGTTATTCGGGAAATCTGGATGAGAGGCACAATATAGCTCATATTTTGTAATATCATCCATAATCTGGTCGAAATGCTCTTTCGTGTGTTTCTCATCATGCCGGATTTCATCATCAAACCTTAAAATCCTATATCTCCATGTATAGGCCATTCCCTCACTGCTTGATTTTTTTAAATCACCGATTGAACCATTCATCCGGTCAATCTTATTTTCCAGCTTTCTGATTGACTCACTAAGTTCACTCCGTATGTCTATGCTCTGCTGCCTCCATTCCGGATAACGGTCAATCTGTTCCAATGCTTTTTGAAGCATTTTTTCTTTTTCCTCGTACAGCTCATATGCACTTTTAATCTTTCTATATACTTTGCGAATTACCGTTTTGTATATAAAAATAGTGGCTCCTCCAATGAGAAACCACTTGTATATACTCAATCCGAATATTGTATATGAGCCAAATAATTCTAAAAAAGCATCCATCATTTATCTCTCCCATATTTGATGTGTTACTGGGTGCGGTCTGTCTCTCGGATTGTTCATAGCAATCCCTCCATTAAAAAAAGAGCCTGTTCAGCTCTTTAAAAGTCTCCTTGTTTCATTTCTTCATATTGACTTAATGCCTCTTTCGCAAGGTTTTCATCCTCAATATCCTGCGGTGTTTCTTCTTGGAAAAATCCATACAGGCTTCTAATATGACTGAGTTCGTTCGCCTGCTTCTTCACAATCTGTGTCAGCCGGTATATAACTTCTTCCTGCTTTTCCGCAAGGTCCATATATGTGTTTAAAATTTCAAGGAGATCGGTATCGTGTTCTTGCATTACTGCATCCTCCAAATATAATGTGGTTTCTCTTCCCCGAAAATCCAATATCTCAGATAATCATCAAGGATAATCGCCGGAGCAGATAGTACATACCACAGCAAAGTGAATGGTAAGCAGATCTGGCCGAGGATGTTAAACGGCATATTGCTGTAGTCCCATATTCCAAGACCGAGCCACACATTCAGAATCAGACCGCTTGTAAACTCTACGGCCGTTATGATTATGCTGCATATGAGCATCTGTTTCCATATTACAGTATCCCACTTAAACACTTCATTGAGCAGACCACAGAGAATGAAACATACGCCTCCGACGCCGATCATCGCCCAATGGCTGTATCCTCTCCAAAGTGTTTCAATGCAGAAATAAATAATGCCGCCTACGATGAACAGGAAGAGATACTTTAATAACGCCTTCATACTATGCTCCAATCTGGCTCAAATAGTCGGAAAGGACTTCCGACTGATACTCCTCCGGAATATCTGCACCATAAAAAAGTGCCGCCATTTCAGAAGCCTTGGTCAAATTATCAAGCCAAACGAACATACTATTGCAGTATGTGGTGTTGTAGGTAACAAACGCCATGGCAGTAGCAATGATTTTCTGCATATCTGCCGCCGGGTAGTAAACACAAGGTTTTGTACCTGTTTCATCCGCATCTCTATGGTATGCGCATTTCTCAGCACCAGCAGAAAGCTCTGCCTGTTTTCCGAAAAGGTTCGTCTGATCGGTACTCGTAAGAGAGAAATGCTCCACTCCGGTGCTCAGCTCTACATCGACACCTTCATAAATAGTGTGTTCACAGGCAGCTGAAATAGCACTTCTAACAACAGAACGATAATTCTCTTTTGCAAGGAAATCTGCGTTTGCTCCTTCTTCAAGATCTTTCAGATTTTCAAACCAAAAATCCACATCGGCCTCAATCTCAGATTCCGGAGCAATCTCTGCAGAAGAGATCTTACAATAAACCTCATCAGCCTCATATCCTCCCGGTCCTTCCTCGGTTTCCGGTAACTCAACCTCATTTGAACGAATCCAGATGTCCGCCGATCCGTCCGGCAGAATAACATAGGTAATTCTTCCCTGCGGAACAGGGCTGTTCGTTTTATGCATATAATGTCCTCCATTTCTGATAATACTTATCGCAAGTATATGGCTTTCCTTTTTCACTTCTACTCACAATATTCCTTGCGATACCAATAATTTCTTTCCACATGACAGATGACTGGAACTGAAAAGAATCCGTATTTTTAATCCATCCATGGTATGCAAGGAGGGACATGGCATAATGTTTCGACACAGTCCTCCTATTTTTAATTTTCTTTATAAGTTTAGAGAATTTTCTTCTCCCTCTTAGGAAAATGCTGTCACGAACAATAACCTTTACACGCTTCAACCTCTTCTTTGTTCCGTCATATATGCGGTAAAATGCCTCCATGCCGCAGAACACAAACCCCATAAAATCGAGATTTCTGCCCTTTGTTTTTCCTTGGTTCGTTTTATAGCTTACCAAGAATTTCTGCCATGTAGGCTTTATTACGAGGCCCAGGAAATCCCTTGTGAATGCCACAATCATTTCCATTGCTTTGTGTATATGCTTCTTGTTTCCTCCGAACACCACGATGTCATCCATATAAATCATGACATGAGAAACGAGCCTCGTTAATTTCTCTTTTCCTCGGCGAACGGTTTTTTCAAATAGCTTTTCATTGATATAGTGATACAGGTATGACATATAATAGTTGCAAAGATCTTTTGACACCGGGGAACCGATGAGAATACCTTTTCCCAAGCAGTCATTACGTCCAAGCAGCTCATTCGCATAGTCATACAAATAAATAATCGTATCGAAAAGATATAGAAGCATATCAGACTTCCGGAGATCTCTATGTAACAGAGCCTTCAGTTTATCGTGAGGCATACTCGGATAACACTTTTGGACGTCCGCTTTTCCGCAATACTTCGTTCCTTCCGGATCCGAAGAAATCCATCGTTTTATGTGCTTCTTTCCATAAGACTGCCCCCTGCCTTTTATGGAGGCTACCTGGTACTCACCGATCTTTGCCTCAAACATCTCTTTTGTAGCATCCCGTATAATCGTTTCATACAGCTGGAATATCAGCTTTTCTATCCCCAATTCCCGTTTCTTTCCACTCAATCCATCCACAATTTCCACATACTTTACAAGTGGTTCATTCGGAGTGACCAAGAGGATATGATCAACAACGGTCCTGTTCCGGATATTTTCGGAAATGTCTGCAGCTATACATTCAATAGTACCTTCCACAAACTCCTTGGAATCATTGATACATTTTCTTGATTTCGTGTTACTGATTCCATTGTAATATGCGAATAATTTCGCCACATTACTCTTATCCAGCCTGTCAAGGAGGAATTCGCTGATACTTTCCTTTACAAAAGCAACGTCTGATACATCCTTTCTTTTACAATACGTTTTCACAACCAGTCCTCTTTCTTTCTGTATTCAAGGGCTTTCGGTTTTACTACTAACCCCCATCCATGCCCTATTCGTCACGGAGCCGGCTGCCAGGTGCCTGACAGCCGATGCTGGTTCAAGAATTTTAGGCATTCCGCCTAAGCCTGTATAGGGCCGCTTCAAGAGCGGCGAAACACACTACGAAAATGCAATCCATTTCAGAAATACGGGCGGCATGGTTCCAGTTCGCGTTGGACAGGGAGTTGTTCAAGTTCGCGTAGAAGCGGCCGGCGTTAGTCCCGTTGTTCAAGTTGCCGCCGGAAAACCAAGCCACTTGTAGTGTGAGTCCTTATTATATTGTTATAAATATCTGAGGGGAGAGCCCCTCTTGCTTCGCAATTCACCCCCTACGCTGTCGCCTTTTGGGCGCAGCGTCCAGAAGCAGAAAGACGGGCGGCACGGCCCCAGTACGCGGTGGACAGGGAGCTGTGCAAGTTCGCGTAGAAGCGGCCGGCGGTAGTCCCGTTGCCCAAGGAGCCGCCGGAAAACCAAGCCCTTGTCGTATCCGAAACTTGATCAAGTTTTTCTGTGTACTGTCCATCTGCATATCCAGTCGAACTTGTCGCATCCACTTCCACCCCGTGACGAACAGACGGATTATCAGGATCATATCCGAGTTTACTGATATATTTATATGACTGCTGCGTATCAGCAACAGAATATCCAACAGCTATATAATCAGATGTAACTGATGTTGCCAATTTGGTGCAGTCATAACAAATATAAGGAATCATCACATGGTTTGTGATTTTCATAATCACATTCGAAATGAGTTCCCAGAATCCAATTGATAATTCAACCCCAAACAGTATATATGGGAATTTCCCATTTGTATTACTTACAGGAGATCCGCATGAAGCCAAAACATTATCGCACGCACCAGTCATCCAAGGCATTGTACTGATATACGTCGGACATTCAACGTCACTAACAATTGTCGATGCAGTAGAAAACTTCTGGCCACTGTTATCAACATTCACAGCACTATTTTCTCCATCGTAATCTTCAATGGATACGATCTTTACACGATTCGCTTTTGCGTGCATTCCCGACTGTCCACGATCGATATTTGGCGTTCCGGAAGTTAATGCAGTAGCATTTCCAATAGAAACAACGGAGCCAACAACAAGAGTCGCCGCCTGTGCTTTTGAGATGATAATTCTCTCAACATCGGATTCCTGTATGGTCGCTGCATACTGATAATAATAGGAAGTACATCCTGCCATTACAGACTGTGAATTCCTTGTGGCAAACGCAACCAGGAAAAGGTTGTCCATGTGAGATTTATCCTGTGCAGTAGTTCCGCAATACTGTGTTCCCTTTTCATGAAATCTTGTAAGAGCAGCGTTGTGGCCCTGATTATGTTCTGCATTTCTTCCGGTAATGGAAGACGCCACTCCGTCATCATTATCTGCTGCCATGTATTTAGCCATGGCCACAAACGGTCGAACTGTTCCATCCGGTCTGATTGCCGCTCCTTCCGGGAAAGAACCGGGAAATTTTTCATCAGAGATTACCAGGTTTTCTCCGTTTGCGTCGATGCTCAACTCAATCCACTGTGTCAGGAACAGGATATACACATCGTAGTCTTCTCTAGAGAATTCATTGTCAATTCCTTTGATGTACTGAACTACGAATTCACCATCCGTTCCCACAGATCCATTTACTTCAAGACCGTAAAAAACAGACTCTCCCTCGAAATCGTTTCGATTCCTTACAGTGTCCGTTGATGGAATAGCCACTTTTCCAACTGCATCATACAGTCTGGTTCCTTCTGAAGCCGGGCTTACATTGTATGCGTTGAAATGAACTCCATACCGTTTTCCGGTCCTTCTGAGGTTCAGCAGGAAAAGTGCCTGCTCATTTTTGTTCTTAGCGAATATGCTGGCCGCATCTCTGAGAGCTACATCATTCTGGATGAGCTGTCCAAACAGGGCGTTGAACATATCTGCATGTGCAGGATCCGTTGTCTCCAACATCCGCAGCTGGTCATTGAATACAGCGCCACTTATATCAAAATTCGACATATTCTACCTCCTTATGATAATCTTCTATTACTTTTTGTGCTTAACAAGTTGCAAAATATCGAAATACGTTAGAAAGTATCTTCGCACTCGAATACAACCTCCATATCCGAATCCTTACCTTTCTTCATAAAGGCTTTCATGGCAACCATATCTCCATCTGCATCATAAAGACCGATTTCAGAAATATATGTATTTGCCAATTCGCTTTCTGTGAGGGTGCATTTGTATCGGATACAGGTATCAGACACTACCTCGTATCCATCCACTTCCTTTCTCAGCACCTCGCTGTGCAGAGCATTCTGATCCGGGGAATGCGGTACAATCACATCAGAAGTATTCACGCCGCCGGTACCAAACGCCATTCCTACAATTTTGCTAAGCGGGGCAATTCCAGCCCTCGCCTGAAGCATTTTCTTTTTTGCTTTCGTGGTAACAGTTGTTCCTGCCATCACAATTCCTCCCTTCCAGAGTTAAGTTTTTTTGTTCCGTCCAGCATACATGCTCCATCAAGAAACATGGAATCGGCCGGGTTATACATCGTTACATTGAAGATCTCCTCATGTTCAATCACAGCTCTGTTTCTGATTCCGCTTATTTCCGGCGGAGAATCCTGATTCAGACAAATACTTCCGTCCAGAGTTTTTTCTCCGTCAAGTGTTATCGTGTAGTCAGTCCAAAGGAATTTTGCCCTTTGTACGTCTCTAAAATGACCTGTGTTCTGATTTATGATTGGAGATACTGTATGGATTGCCTTTCCATAAAAAAAGCTCTCCTCATGCGATATGGAATTGCGATAGGCAACACCAAAAAACGGAGACCTTACTGCATTCATAATGCAGCTGCCATCGAGCAGATACTTGCCATCAAGACATAAATCCCACCACGATACAGAGGCCCGGTAAAATGCTTTTGCAGAAATATTTCCATACTCTCCAATACCGATCAGGCGGTTTCTTACCACATCACTCCTGAAGATCTCCGTATTTTTCGCAATAATGGAAAAATAAGGTATAAAAAACGGCGGGTGCCTTGCGTCAAGCAGGATACTTCCGTCAAGAAGTTCCCGCCCGTCCAAGCAGGCGTCCCACCATGTAAAGTTTGTACGGATGATGTTTTTCCAGAAAAACTTCTCATCCAAAATAAATTTTGCAATCCTCACACGCAATTCATAGAACGTATGCGACTGCTTAACTTCATCCAATTTCTCTACTGCTTTTCCGAGGCTGAATTCTCCTTCTCCTTCAAGATAAACAATAAACATATTCGGATGGCTGATTTTACTGCCAGGTTCGTTTATATCAACGACATCAACGGTACATCCAAGAATACCGCTTATGATTTTCTCCATTCTCCACGGACTCATCGGTGCCTTTAAATCTCTCTTCTCCAGGATAATTTTCCGTCTTTCATCAGGAGAAAGGTTTTCCCTGATCGGCAGCCCGTACTTTTCCTCATGGTACCGTAGTCCCCATGTGGCTGTTTCGACAAATGCTTGTAAAGGCAACTCATCAATGATCGCTCTCGCATCGCCCATCTCTTCGCCCATGACCTGGAATATCCATTTCCCGACATAAGAATTATCATAAAATCCATTGCCGGTAATATAGCTGAGCATCTTTTTTGCTGTTTCAGAAGTTGGAAACTGTTCAAGATTCATAAACATTCCCCCTTAACTGAAATTCGTGTCGCCAGTTGCAGCATACTCTTCTTTTCCGAGAACAATATTTTCCTCTTTCCCGTTCATAAGGAATGTGTCAAAATCTGATACTCCCGGAATGTCTGTGATGAGTGCCCGGACCTGATTGTATATCAACATTCCATCTTTCTTCGCATCGATATACTCCTGAGCGACAAGTTCTTTGAACTCTTTCGAGATCTGCTCAATATCCGTGGTCTCATCATAAACAAGACCTGTGCAGGTATATGAGATTGTCTTTGTTTCAGCAGCTTCTACAATCAGCTTTGCACAACCTGTCGGAAGGATCCTTTTACTCCTGTCATTCGGAGATACGATATGGTCATAGACCGCCTGAACAAGAACCTTGTTGGCCGGCGATCCATTTGAATCCACAAGGACAAGTTTTACAACACCCGGATTCTCTTCACTTGCAGGAATAACGATACAGTCTCCAATTCCAGTGACCTCTTTTGCCCACCGTTCATAATCATTATCATTTCCGATGAACGAAGCTCCTTCTGCTTTGTATTCCATATCGATACGTTCCCACAATGCCTCATCACTTTCTTCGTCTGTTCCACCAGAAATCCAATCTTCGTTTTCTACTTTTGATAGACCTTTGATAGTGGTAAGAGAAAAAGTAACGGTTTTTGCCTTTGTATTCGATTCCTTACCAGGATTCACAGCAGTAACAGGCACCTTTACAGTGCCCCCCTCCGGAATGATTACCGTATGATCTGCTGCATATTCAAGAGAAGGACTGTCATCTGTGGATGCTGTACAAAATATAGATCCCTCCATGATAACAGTTCCTGCCTCTCCGGTAACGGTAACTTCTCCGCTGGCATAACCAGGCGGTTTCCTCTGCACTCCGGCAACCGAGGCGTGAAGATCCAGCCATTCTCCCCATGCGAACTGGGGGAACATGAGCATAAGCGTTCGGACCAGATGGAACTGAATCAGCTCCGATTTTTCAATCGCCGTAGGCATTGTAAAATCATAAGGGAAACCACCGGGCATATCATCTATGCCTTCAGGAAGAGCATTCATCATTCTGCTTTGAATTTCCTCCGGCGTGTTATTGTCAATAAACTCCGGCGGTGTGAATTCCATTCCCACTCTCATCACCTCCTATATAGTTACCTGAAATTCTTCATTTTCTATGCCTTTTACAATAAAGGAACAGCTGACATTGTCTCCGTTCCATTCAAAAGTAAAACCTCGAACATATTCTGTCCTGGGATTTACCATAAGGGCTTCGGTTATGGTCCTTTCCAAAGCCGACTGCACCGCCTCCTCATCCGGCTCATTCAAAGCCTCGTCAAGTTCGGTGCCTATTTCATCCGGATATGCAAGGCAGGCATATCTCTGTGTGAGAGCCATTTTACAGCACCACACTTTATAACCTTCCATACCGTTGCAAGTTTCCATTCGGTTTTTACCGTCCAGTATGAAATCTCCTTTTTCCACATCCCATGCGACCGTATATCGATACTGATTATCTCGTTCTTCGCTTTCCTGTATGAATTCTGGAGATTCTTCTACCGGGAATAAAGCATTTTCAGACGCCATAAATACCACCTCCACTAAAGCGAACTTGCAGATACTATGACGTCTACAACAACCGCTTCACTCTGTATCCACGCCACAAGCACTCTGTCTCCAGGTTTCAGCTTTGGTACCGGAATAGAATGCGAATGACTTCCATCTCCGTACTCATGTCCTCCATGAGATCCGCCAGAAGTACCAAGGGACATTCCGCTTATATGTCTGCAGACTGTGTAGTCTTTTTTCGGAATTTTCACAGGGAAAGTGTTTGTTGTAAGGCTGTAATCAGAATTGATTGAGCCAAAATCAAGAACCAGAGAGCTCTTTGATTCATTTTTCATACGATTACTTAACGTCCTGGCAAGCTTATTCGCTCCGGCGTGATTATCAAACGCCATATAAAACACCTCCTCTAATCAAAACTTCCTTCATCTACCCAGCCCCAAACATGCGTCTGTCCCCAGTTTTCTGTCACAAGATGCCATGGGTGCGCTTTTCCGGAACCGTTTTTAATAGTAATCTTAGCCTTTCCAGGTCCTACGCTGTATCCCTGAGAACCAGGATAAGAAGAAACATAATGCTTTCCTCCATGGAAGTTGACAATATCTCCGACATTATAGTTTTTCTTCGGAGCAGCTGTCTTCTTCTCGTATTCCGGATAAGGAATATGCAGGTCAAGTGTCATAATCTTGTTATCTGCATCATGCCGGATTCCGATCACATAATAGTAACCATCTACTGTTCCGGCCGTAACATGAACAAGATCTCCTTTCCGTGTCCACGGAATATCCGGAGCCTGTACGGTAATCTCTTCCTGAATCTCTCCTTTGTCATCCAATATTTCCTGAGCAGAAAACTTTGCATCTTCAAGGCTGTCATCTTTTCCTCTTGTTACAATTTTTTGACGAACGCCATATTTTGTTTTGCCGTTCATCGTTGCCTCAACACTACTTCTTCCGTCATCATCTTCCTGGCCGATGATCTTCACCCTTGTAATCATTCCCTCAGTGCTTCTTTTATGGGATATTGTTTTTGTGTTATCTGCCTCAAAGTGGTAAACCACCTTATTGTTGGCATATGGAACCACATACACTTTACCACCTCGATCCTGAACCACACATTTTGTTCCGCCCTTTTTATACGCATCATCCAGAATATCCAGAATCACATATGCAAGACTTTCTGATTTGTAAGCGAGCTTTGCATGGGTTTCATTCGGACCGCTGTAAGAGCCGAGAGGAATCTCCCAGTTGTCAAATATCTTCATAATCGCCGACTTTGTTCCGATTCCGGAAGAATAATATATGTTGTCTTGGCTTTCCTGCAAATTATACAGGTTGTCATAGCATTTCACATCAAACCGGTCACTGTCCGAAGAATAACTCGGTTTCCAGGTTGTGATATACCCCCTGGCAACCTCTTCATCTTTTTTTCCATCCGTAGCAAATATTCCAACAAGACATCCGAGCTTTGCTATCGAAGACAGCAGACCTTGTGTGGACTTCTCATTCCTCGTGGTAAAGGAGATTCGGGTGGACAGTTCTTTTTCTCCCTGTTCCCACCCCAAATCATCCACATAATCCTTGATGTTGTACTGCTTTCCTTTTTCATCCATTATCACTAGGCGGTACTGAACGTTTGCAATATCAATCATTCCAGCACCTCCTTAGTTTGGAATGGTAAGTACGGTTCCCGGATAAATCCAATGTCCGCAGTCACTTCCCCGCCCTCCACGGTACCTGTTCGCCGTAGATTCAATGACGGATTTGTTTGCATCGTAGATCTTCTTCCAGTTAGAACCGCTGCCACCGTAATATTTTCTGGCAATGGACCAAAGGTTGTCTCCCGATTTTACGGTATATGTACCTTTGTTTGCAGGCGCCGCCGGAGCAGGTCTGGTATTCGTTTTCTTTACAAATTTGACAATCTTCAACTCATCAGTGGTATAGATCTTCAGATACTTATACCGGATGAACTCAATCTTGTACTCTTTGTTTCCGAATCCTCCTACTTCCTCACAGGTAAAGGAACTGATCGTAACATCGATATTGATATTCGTTCCAGTCACCATCAGCCTGAGTACGGTGCCCTTTTCCTGCCAGTTTTGTAACGTTTTTTCGCATTCAGAAGGTTTTACCCATGTTTTCACAATAGATTCCTTCTTCTTTGCTTCACCAAAAAAGACACCTTCCCACGAAATCGTAGTTGGTGTCATTCCTTTTGGAATTTTAATAGTCCCCATTGATAGAATGTCGAAGGACTGATAATTTGTTGAGTTTTTCACTCTGATACGTTCCGGGAGGCTAGGAAATGTAAACCTTCTGCCTCCACTTCCCGTTTCGGTAAGATAAATGTCCATTCCATGCCTCCTTATGCGTTCACTGGCATATTTGAGAATACTTCTCCGAGGCGGTCTGCCAGCTCTCCGCCCAGATCATCAGCCAGCTCCTTGAAGTGGCTCTTTATGATTCTCATGATATCCTCATCGCTCTGTCCACCGCCGCCTGAAATTACAAACTGCGGATTCACATTCACATTGAGTTTTACTTCTTTTGTTCCACTTTCGCCTTCATGCCGAACACTTGTCGGAATCGGTTCAGAAGTATCGCTGTCCTCTTCCGAAATGGCCTGTATTGCATTTTGTGCGGTGTAATCATAGTAAGTAGCTGCAGATGCAGGATTTCCTATCATGCCGCCTTCTGCGTGCTGTGGAATCCCGAGTATCTGTCCGGCTTGTGCCCATAACTCAAGACCTCTCCTTCGACGTTTACTGCCTAGAGGAATAATTACCTCTGGACCATCTTCTCCCCACCATGTCAGCTCTGGACCATAAGAGAATCCTCCATTTGCATTAGAAGCAATACTTCCTGAAACAGTTGCTGATCCGGATCCACCGCCGCTGAAGCTGATAGTAGCCGTCGGATTTGCAAGCTTATAGTTTACTGTGATCGTAACCGTTGTTGTTGTTGTGAAACCTGCGGCGAAAGCACTGTTTATCGCAGCTCCAACATCACTGTAAAGTGTAGAAATAGCACCTTGGATTGTTCCCATGGTTGCTGTGATAGCATTCGATATTCCAGTTCCGACCGCTGATGTAACTCCAGAGTAATCAAGTCCCTGCACAGATCCTGCAATGCTACTCTGCAGGGCAGTTGCGAATCCTGTTGTATCTATACTTTCTGCCGATGACAGTGCTGCCGAAAGGCTTGTATTCAAGCTGGATGCCGCCTCAGTCAAATCCACTCCCTCTATCGAAGAAGTAATGGAACTTTGTATGCTTTCCTGAAGTCCAGAACCAGACTCAGACATATCGAGCGAAGCCATTGATTCTCCGAGTTTTGCATTCAGCGTTTCCCCTGCTCCGGAAAGGTCCACATTTTCAAGAGACGTCAGCAGAGAAGTCTGTAAACTATCCTGCAATCCTGCTCCGGATTCAGACATATCCAGCCCATTCATACTTTCATTGACTTTTCCCATAAGGGTTTCTCCGGCACCAGACAGATCAACATTATCAATAGATGAATTCACCATACTGTTTACACTGTCGCTCATGTCTATATCGGTTCCGGAAAGTGCAGAGCTCATCTGATCAGGCAGAGAAGCTGCAACCTGGCTCATTAACTCGGTGATAGCGGACTGCGTTTCCGCAGAAAGTCCATCAAGGTCGAGCCATTGTGAAGCTGTAGAAACATCCCAGTTCTCCACATCAACTCCTGCCGCCATAGCATTGTGCATTGCGGTTCCGAGCTTTTCAGCTACCGTTCCTTCTATATCCGGTAAGATTCCGTCCAGCTCACTTCCGAAAGCATCAGCTATCGACTGCAATTCAAAACTCTCTACCCTCACGGACAGGTCAGTTATCTTTGCCTGATACCCTTCTGTAAGAGCCTGTAACTGTGCATCGAACTGCTCCTGATTTATAGCACCGCTCTGTAGCTGCAGATTAAGGTTTGTAAGAGAAACCTCCAAAGCATCGTCATAAGACTGAGCCGCCTCCTGAACGTTCGTCTGGATTTCAGCAACCAGATTTGCGAAAGAATCCGAATCGAGGGATGCACCAGAATATTTAATCTTCAGGCTTTGGAAACTTGCTTCGGTCTCCGCCTGGCTGATTTGATTGGTAATATCCGTAATCTGATTCTGTAAATTGGTAATCTCATCCTGCTCATCCAGCGTAATAACTCCGTCTTCAAGAGCAACATTGACTTTTGCATGAAGATCTTTTCCAAGGCTTTCTATCTTGGACTGCATATCTGCATACATGGCATTCAATCCGGTAGTCATGTCGGTTTCGTTCCCCGGCTCCACAAGCAGATCTATTGCGGCTTTCGCCTGATAGTGCTTGTCCTCCAGGTACTGCGATGCACTCGAGAGCATATTGTCAACGCCTGCGATATACTCAGATATTTCATTGTCATCAAACTTCATTCCGAGTGACGCTTTCCAATTCAACTTATCCATTGTGCTTACTGAGCTCTGGAGATTCGCAAGAGAATTCTGTGCGTCACTGGCCGCACTTGAAAATTTCGTAAATGCCTGTTCCTGATCTCCGAAGACAATCTGCTTTGCAGCATCCTTAATTTCTTTTACGGATAATTTGATATTTCCAAAGCTGTCCTGCACTTTCTTAGACGCCGCCTCTTGCATCATAGAGGCAAACCTCTCTGCAGATACTGTTGTGTCATTGAATGCGTCTTTCAGCTTGGAATTTTCAAACCGGGAACCTTCCAGGGCATACTTTGATTTCTGCTCCATAAGCTCCGCTGCCGCTGCCGCTTCTTCTGCGGCCTGCTTTGTCTCCTCGTAGTCTTCTTTGACCTTATTTCCGCCGAACCAGCCGGCAATACCACCGATTCCTGCACCAATTAAGCCTCCGACAACCGTTCCGAGTCCAGGAATAACGCTACCGATTGCAGCTCCTAAAGCCGCTCCGCCGGCAACGCCACCAACTTTTAATCCTGCTGATGTTCCATAAGCCTTCTTTTCTGCCGCCTCATCGGATTTAATTGCATGATAAGCGTCAATTCCTCCACTTATGAGTGTTGCTCCTCCGACAACCCCGCCTCCGGCCGCTGCTGCACCAGAAGCAATAAGTCCGGCTCCCGTAGTTGCTGTAGAACCGATTTTCAGACCAAACATACCGGCAGATGCTCCAAGGCCTTTCAGTCCTGTTCCTGCCGCTGCAGATCCGATAATAGCACTTCCAAGTCCTAATCCGCCTTCTCCACTTCCGAATATCGTCTTTCCGAGTTTAACTCCTTTGATACCGGCACCCAAAAGAGGTGTTGCAACTTTCGCAACAAGTGCTGCAGATAACCAGGAAGACAGATCTGCGTCACCGGTAAATATTTTTCCTGCATTTTTGAAGATTCCGGAAATAGCACTGCCAATAGCAGATTGAATCTCAGACGCATTGAATCCACTTACGAATCCGCTTGCGAACTGCCGCCCTATAGTTGCACCCTCATCAATCGTAGAACCTACGTCGATTCCGAGTAGTGTAAGGATTCCGGCCGATATTCCAGATCCAAGTCCTTTTCCAATATCTTCAGCTTTTAACATTATCTTTTGTTTTCCGGATGAATCCCACCATTCAGAAAACGGTTCGGCAATCAGCTTATCCCATCCAATCTTTATCTTTCCGAATAAGTCAGCATCCTGCCATTCCTTCGTACCAGTAAATTCAGATATTTTTTCTTTTGTGTGGTCCACAAATTCATCAATCCTATCCATGGTAAGAAGGAGTGTATCTTCTATATCAGGCATTTTTTCTATCATCCAATCAAGGGCATCCATAAGATACGGCTTAAATCTCTCTCCGAGAGATATTTTTACACCGTCAAGAGCAGACTTAAACAAAGTCCATTTACCGGATAAGTTATCCAGCATTGTATCTGCCATCTTCTTCGATGCTCCATCTGCATTTCCGATAGCTTCTGCCAATTTGTTGTAGTCTTCCTCAGAAGCATTTACCAGAGCAAGAAGACCTGACATGGCCTCCTGTCCGGCCAGCTGAGATGCCATCTGAACCTTCTGTTCCTGAGTGAGCCCTGCAAAACTCTTTCTGAGATCTTTCATAACATCGTTCAGAGGTCTCATACTTCCGTCTGTATTCGTAATGCTCAATCCGAGCTTTTCAATAGCTTCTGCTGCATCTGAAGGAGGATCCGACAATCTCGTAAAGATAGAACGGAGTGCAGTACCTGCTTTTTCTCCTTTGATACCAGCATTTGCCATAAGTCCGATCGCCAGTGCCGTGTCCTCAATGCTATATCCCATCGCACCCGCAACAGGAGCAACGTATTGGAATGTCTGTCCCATTTTAGATACATTGGTATTTGCATTTGCGGAGGCCTGCGCCAAGACGTCTGCAAAGTGTGTGGAATCGGATGCTTTCAGGTTGAAAGCGGTAAGTGCGTCAGTAACAATATCTGATGTGGTTCCGAGATCTTCTCCGCTGGCTGCTGCCAGGTTCATGATACCTTCGATACCACTCATCATGTCTGAGGCTTTCCATCCCGCCATAGCCATGTAGTTAAAGGCCTCCGCGCTCTGTGCCGCTGTAAACTTCGTGGTGGCACCCATTTGCTTTGCTTTTTCTGTAAGCTGTGTAAATTCTTCTCCAGTGGCTCCGGAAATAGCCTTTACCTGGCTCATAGCAGCTTCAAACTCTGCATACGTCTTTACGGTACTGGCAATGCCCGCGCCAGCCGATATGGTAACTCCTGCGGCTACAAGCGGGCTTTTCAAGAGTCCGAATACTCTTTTTACAGGTGAAGTAACAAGGTCAACTGCTTTCAGAGTCACTCGCCAAGCCTTACTGCTCAGGCTCTTAACGTATGTAATCGCCTGCTTTACGGTAGGAGTGATTTTATCCTTTGCCTCAAGGAGTATCTGCCACTTCTGCTTTGTCACAGAACCGAGTGATTTTTCAAACCCGGAGGCTTTCTTCGAGACATTATCCATGCTTTTTCCGAGTGATTTTTCAAATCCAGAAGCACTTTTCGATGCACTGTCCATACTCTTCTGAGCATTTTTCGCCGCATTATCCAAGTCTTCCATCTTCGCCGTCACACTACCGAGCGCCGGATCAGTCTTATCCTGTGTTTCAATAGGGATCTCAATCTTTATGACCTTAGCCGCCATTTGCCGCACCTCCCTTCTCATCGTCTTCAAGGCGAACCATCATAGACGCAAACATAAACGCCCTTACTCCCGGTGTCTTGGAATAAACCTCATCCGGTGTTATTCCGGTCCGCTGGAAGATCTGATGTAAAAGCGTTACTTTACCGCCGGCGCGAATCAGTTTTTTGTAACATCTTCAAGATTGTTTTCCACTTCTTCGATATTCTCAGAATTGAATCCACTCATCTTATTGATTTCATCAATAATGCGGTCTTTTTCACCGCCGAGCAGAACAGCCTCGATAACATCCAGAGCGGTTACGATCTGGTGTCCCTGAGCAATCAGTCCATTCCATACCTGCTTGTTGTCCCACAGCTTATTTCTGTCTTCCTCAACAGTCGCATGGTAAATGAGGGAAGAACGGAACTTCGCATTGTCAGTTTCCTCTGCGAATTTGACTCCGATCTGTTTGTTACGAACATACTTCGTATGCTTTTTGCGGCTCTTGTTCGCCTCTTCCTCTCCAAGAGCGTGGATCCGGAATGAGAAGAACAGCTTTCCGCCTCTTACGATGTCAATCTGAGATACTTCCTCTGATTTATAAGCTGCAGCTGACAGCATTCCAGCGATAAAGTCATCTTCTTTCACTCTGAGCTGGTTCTTTGTTTCCTCTGCAGAGAAAGTTTCCTCTCTTACTTCTTCCTCAATGTTTTCTTCCGGTTTTCCGTTTACGCTTGTTAATTTCGCCATGATTCTTCCTCCTTAAAAATAATGGGGCGATTCTCTCGCCCCACCTGTAAACATATTGATTAAATAGAAAGTTCCTTCTGCAGATCCGGTTTTCCGTTTACGAAGAAACTCCAGTTACGTTTGATCACATCTCCGTTTGCTACATTCTGAAGATCGATGTCTCCGGACGGGATGCATTCTCTGTAAACCACACGTTCTTCTGAACCGTTAAGACCGATCAGTACGCCCTGGAATACAAACTGCGGTGTAACACCTGTTTTCATGGATTCCATTAAGGTCTTGAACATATCAATATCCTCAATGACGATCTCAGTTACAGTAATAGTGATTCCATAGGAATCGGATGTCTCATGTTCCTGCGGATCTCCAAGCGGGCGGTACTTAACATTGTTGTAAGTAGCTTTGGATGCAAATGTTTCCATGCTGGCAAGGAGAGTTCCGTCTCCGTCATACAGGCCCGCATCTTTGCCGGTACGGGCGTGGCGTGCATCAGATGATGCTCTTTCATTGATTGCCATTGTCTAATCCTCCTTCTTTATTCATCTGTTCTGCTGCTGAACTGGAATTTATATGTCAGGTAAATGTGTTCGATGGAATCCTTGTCGATTACGGAAATATCGAAATATGCGTAATCTCCATCAGATGTATAGAGGGTATTCTCGGTAACAGTACCGGACACCAGTTTTCCTTCATTTACCATGGCATTAACGATACCCTGCAGCTGGCTTACAACCGTTGCTCTTCCGTTGGTATCGTTGTCCACTTTTCCGATCAGGCTGTCTGCCTGGTCATTGCAGCGAGTAATAAGCTCATATCTGGTTTTTGTTCTGCGGATTTTCTTCCATCCGTCATCCTGATTGTCAGACGGAGTTACCAGCGTGTTGATCGCACTGTCAATCCAGATCTGTCCCGTGGTGTTCGTGCTCAGTACGATACATCCCTTTTTCTCAGCATTGGTAATCTGAGTAGGAGTCAGCACATCCACAAGTTTTGTGAATCCGCTGATTACAGAATGAGTAAGGGATTTATTGGAAGGACACGCAGCAATCAGACCGGCAATTCTGGCCGCAACCAGATAACCTTCCACTTTTTCTCCGGATTCTTCTACAGACGCATTGACAACGTAGTGCATCTTTTCACTGTTGAATCCGGCGGCGTGATCCATTCTGTCATCCAGAGAAACCGTATTTTTCTCAGCAACAATGGCAAGTCCGAGCTGTCCCGCATTGAAGATACGGTCAATGAAAGAAGCGAGGAGCAGGTGCACAGCAGTTTCCTCAGTATCCACGCAAGCCGTATTAAAGCGGTATGCTTCTGCCGCTGAAAATGCAGTACTGTAATCTTCTGTAGATACTGTTGGATCTGTTCCAGGGGTAAATGCTGTGATTTCTGTTTCAGCAAGAACTCCTGTTGCACTGTCCAAGATCTCGCATGCAAAGTTCTGAGAGTTCACGAATGCTGCTGCCAGATTCTTAACCTCGTCTTCCTCTTCTCCTGCGGCAAATTCGAACTTCTCAAATTCTTTTGTGCCGGCATAGATAATGCACTCCTTCAGAGAAGTATCAGAAAGTTTCTCTCTAACCTCGATAGAGAACGCCTTTGTTCCCGGATGCTTCGCTGTGATGGACAGTGCGTCCTTGGCCGGAGGCACATCTCCTGCGGTCTTCAGTTTTGTATTCGCAACAGTTCCGCCTTTTCCAACTCTACAGCACAGGGCTTTCTTTACCCCTGCCGCCAGAACTTCACGAATGGCATCCGTTGTTCCTGCTGTACCGAATACTTTTTCGTATCCATCTCCAGGTGCGATCTCAACCACTTCGTTCAGTGGTCCGAAATCAGCTTTAAAGAAAACAGCCGTTGTACCGTCATCAGCACCGGCGAGCTGGTTTCCTCCTACTTTCTGAATATTGAAATAGGTTCCCGGGCGAATTTTGGTTTCGCCGATAATAAATGTTCCAGCCATTATTTGACCTCCTTCTGCAAGAATTTCTTTACTAATTCTTCCGTTTCTTTGATGGTCGCTTCTTTCTTACCGAAGTATTTGAGTGCAGCAACCACACACTCTTCCTTTGTGTTAAAGCGATGAGCCGCCTTTGCGAGCTCTTCCGCAGGATACAGAATGCCTTTAGGCTCTTTCTTTTCCGCAGTCTGCTGTGGAGCAGCTTTGGCCATAGGCTCTTTCTTTTCTGCCATTGCTTTCCCTCCTTACATAGTGATAATGCTTTCGATCGCATGCGGTTTTTCCTTGTATTTCAGGACTCCAAACCGCCCAGTTACATATAGCTGCCCCTGTTTCAGGTAATCTGCCTGTTTGTCGATCTGAACCTCTGATATATTCATTGGGGAGTTATCCAGAAGGATAATTTTCTCGTCAACGGAGATTTTCTGCATGACTGCTGCCAGCATTTTCAGGTTCATTGCCTTGTCAGGGCATAAAAGATGGACTGCCATTCTGCAGTCCATCCATGTAACAATATTCATGTTGTGTCCAGTCGCCTTATCCATAGTGACAAGGCGACTGTAAAAGATCGGTGTAACGGATGCCTCGGTAAACTCTCCGACCGGATCCACGCCAAGCACAATCGAATCGGGGTATAGTTTTTTAATATACCTCGAAAGTGCAACAATCGGATCTGGATCCGTGGTCTCTTGAGCGGAGTATTCCATAATGTCAAAAGTAACATCCTGTCCGATAACATTCGTTCCTTCAATCGAAAAAGGATCTGTTCTCGCCCATGCAAAACTGTACGGTCCTCCGTCTTCCGGTGAAATAAGCAAATCCCTGAAGCAGGTTTTCACCAGTGATTCAATCTCTAAAATGACCATAGACGTGCGTTCCGTATAGATGGTGATAGTTAATGAGCCTACGCTTGAACGTTCCTCATTTGCCTGCATATCGAGGACGATATTGAGCCTTGGGTACTGCGTTTTCCCTTCCCATCCGTCCTGCTTATCATCCGGAGCTTCAGTGTCGAAGACAGCCGGGTGTCCGGCGTATTTTGCAAGCAGGCCTCCAATATCTTTCGCATGGACAAGCCTCTTATAAATCAGCTGTTTCAGGTTCATTGGTTCCTCCTTCCGGATATGTGACTATCGTCTCCATATCGTTTGTATAACGGACTTCCCAGTCTCCTTTCGCAACCTCTTCTGCCCGTAAAAAAAAGTGATTTGTGACATTTCCGATCTTTGGCGGATACTGCACAATCACTTCATCTTCACTTGCTGTTGTAACAAACCCTTTTTCTCCATTCTCCCATGTTTTATGCTTCGCATAGACCAGGGTTCCTCTCCGAATTTCTTCGGTGTTAAACTTTTCTGTAGGTTCTTTTACGATTAACATTCCCTACCTCCTTAAAAATCTGCGAAAATAGCATCAACTTCCGGCTGTACATCCTCAAGAATTGGATCAACAAATGGTCTTGCCGCCATTTTCTTTGTTCCGTCTTGCAGATAACCGGCGTAATGAGCCTTTGCATCAGCATAAGCTACAATCGAAACGCCACCGCCGGAACCGCCATTGTTGCGGACACCAGTTTTCCATGCCCTCCGCAGAAATCCACTCCGAACTCCAGGAGGACTTCCCGGAGGAGATGGACTTGGATTTGTCAATACTTCTATGACGCTGTTTCGCATTGCATTGGATACCCTGAATGCTTTCTGCATGGTCTTATGATTTGTTTCCCTGACGGATTCCTGAACAGCCTTTTTGATAGCCTCTGGTGCTTCTCCCGGTGTCATCTCAAATCATTCCTTTCCTCTGCATAATAGATGGTGGCAATTCCCAACGCTCCTGTATCATCAACCAGAAGGATGAGGAAATACCGATCATCCATTGCCAACAGGTCTCCTTTCTTTGCAACAGGTTCTCCTTTGCTTACAATCGTATGCGTAAGAGAGTGCTGATCCTGATTCCATAAATGTTTCTTCCGGTCACTCTGGTTCTTATCAGCATCCGCAAGGACGCCACTTACCAGAAGACCGGTGTCCACATAGCCTGAATAAGGTGTTCCGGTATCAGATATATCAGTCTTTTTTCGTTTCACAATGAAATCTTTTTCAAGATTCCCTGGTCGGAGATACATCATATTAACCTCCCTCTTTTTCGTGGGACATCATGCCTGTATAGAAATACGGTGGTTTTCCGCATCCTCCCTGTGCTGATATGGCGCCGACAGAAAGGCAGGATTTCGAGAGATCTTTTTTCAATTTCTCATACTCTTCCTGCCACAACTTCGCCCGAGCCCCAAACTGAAATGAAAGTGGACCTGTTGCGGTATCAGGCTCATAAGAAAATCTCCGGAAAATAGATTCGATACATGCAAGTTTCGCTCTTTTCCAGTTACTGTGCATCTTCAGAATCGCATTGTACTCTTCATCAGTCAAAGCACAGGTTTTCTCTTTGCCCTCTACCATGGTATCTCCGAGCTGGAATCTCATGAAGTCCTTCCCCTCTTCTTCCAGCTTTGCAGGATCATAACTGTATGTACCAGCCATTATTCCTCACCTGCACTTTCCTCCTCTGGAGCGTCATCTTCTTCCGGTGCCTCTTCAAGTCCTATTGCCACGGATTCTGTAAGGTCCTTGATAGCCTTTCTGGAATCACAGGCATTAAGCAGGATAAGCACATTTTCATCCGTGAGCCCTTTAATAGCCTCTTTCGCATCGTTTGTGCTCATCTGCATAATTTCAATAGCCTGGGACAACTGTTCCTCATTGAGGGGCAAAGACATGGTTTCGCCTTTCTGCCGAATCGGCATTTCAAACATAACCTGCCCAACAGTCGCTACCATGTCTGCAAGTTCCTCTTTCGGAATATCTCCGCCGTCCGTAGCAATAGCGATAACGCCCATCTTCTCCTGCATCTTTGGATTGGTGACTAACTCGGCCGGTACTTCCTCGCCGATGAAAAACTTGTTACCTCCAAATGAGCAGGGCTTCTGTGCAATTAACCTCATAAGCTACCTCCATTTCTTAGACTGCATCTTTGAAGAACATTGCCAGATCGTCAGCGGTCTTTCTCATATCGAAAGCCATGAGTCCTTCAACATATTCGGAATGTGTTCCGTTCTCTCCCAGGTAATTCAGGATTGGAAGAATCTGACCGTTTCCAAGCATATCCCATGCGAAGATGTAACCAGCAGACGGTTCATCAATAGCAGGAGAATTGGTAGCATAGGAAAGCAGGAATGCATCCGGATCTCCGATAAACTGCATATCTGCGTCAGCTCCCATCGCAGCTTTGTTTGCGATAGATCTGAGGACAACCAGCTTCTCTACTCCAAACAGCTCTGCCAGAACATTTTCTGTAACAGAAGCCGGATTCGCAGTAGTTCCACCGTATTTAACTCTCTCCAGAATCGCCTGATGGTTTTTAAGCTCATTGAACACATTTGCTCCAAGAGCAAGGCGGTTCGGTGTGCGGCCGGTGCTTTCGTGCATGGCAGTTTTTCTCTCATCGATGAATTTAATCGGATCAGAGTTACCATTGGAAAACTTGATAAACTGTTTTCCGGATACAGTTGTGCTGTCTACACCGCTGTACTCGTCATTCCATGCTCCTGCTTTGAAGAACTTATCTGCAAACAGCATATCCTGATGGATATTTGCCTGTTCTGCAATCGTTTTTGTTCTCTGCTGCTTCGGATCACGGATAGCCGGTCCCATTCTTCTCTGAAGATCTGTCTGGCGAATCTGGTCGATACCCATAATCATCTGGTCTACCTGACAGTTGTATGTGTCAGTGTGTTCAGATACTACAGCAGGAGCAACCTTGCCATAAGCAGGTTTTCTCTGCCAATTATCACGAAGAAGATCTTCTTTATCGAAAATATAGTAGTTGTCAGAAGACAAGCCTACTGGACAAATAGAGAAGATCGCTCTTGCGAAATAATTCGCTGCGTTCTGGTAATAAGACAGTGCCATGTTTGTAAGCGCCGTGTGCGGTCTAAAGACGCCTTTCGCGATTTCCGCGGAAATTCCTGATGGTGTATTTCTCATTTACTTTTACCTCCTAAAATTTAGTCAACGCCGCCTGCAGCTGCGGCTTTCTGATATTTTGCAATCTGGATTTTGCAATAACCGTTTGCACTGGCACCACTAAGAGCAACGCCAAGAACATAATCTCCTGCTGCCGCGACTGCTGCCAGTCCGTTTGCTCCACAGGCCACTTCCTGTCCTTTGGTAATTGTTGCTCCTGCCATGACAAATCCAATGTCTTTTACCTGGATGTCGATATCATCACCTTTGGCAACCTTCCCAGATTCGGTACCGGAAATGTCATTGTAACCGGACTCGATAAGAGCGATTCCTACAGGAATATCCGTTCCGGCGGTAGCAAGTACCACATCACCGTTTCCATCATACTTCATGATTCTGTTTCTGCAGTCGGTGATTGCTGCTCCGGCTTTCTCAACGATAGTCGGAGAGTTGTTCATCTGAACTCCGTTAAAATTCTTACCCATTCTTTTATCTCCTTTCCTTAAATTCCAGCTTCTTCTTCATAAGCTGCCATCAGGTCCATGTTGTTCTCCCATGCCTTCGCAATAGCATCTGTGAGGTTCAGGTTAGGATCTTTCTCCATGTATCCTTTTGCGATAGACTCGATTTTCGCTTCAGAATTGCTCTTTGCAACAGGAGTTCCGGTTCTTCCATGACCAGATTTTCCGATTTCCTCGAATGTTCCACCTGCTTCTGCCATGGAAACAGCAGAATCGAGGATACCAATCATATCGTTGTATGCAGTTCCTCCGGCAGCTTTCAGGCTCTTCAAAGTAGGAACGAGATCTTCCGGTTTCTTGCCGATAATCTCATACTTCTTGGCCACTTCCATAAGCTCTCTCTCTTCCGCCTCGTCAGCTCTCTTGCGTAAACGCTGAATTTCAGCTGCTACCAGCGGGTGCAGTCCCTTATAGATGTCTTCTCCCTCTTCGGAAGATGCAGATTTCTTAGTCGGTTTCTTACCGCCTCCGCATCCTTTTTCTGTTTCTTCCTCTTCCATCTCGTCCTCGTTTTCTCCAGGTTTTACCTTAGATTTATCAACGGGCTCTTCCTCAGTTTCGACAGCATATTTTTTGATGATCGCATCATAGGCTGCTCTTTCTTCTGCCGTCATTTTTGATTTGTCGATTTTAAGCATGTCTTCTAATTCTCCTCTCTGTTTTTCCATTGCTTTCTGGATGTCAGAATCTAACTTGTCCCTGAATTTCCTCATAGATTCAAGTTCTGAATCATCCAATGACTTCCTGATTCCGCAGAGCTTACCATTGGACCAGCTCTCAACTGATTCGGCGATAATCTCATCAAACTCTGAAATGCTCTGTTCCATCATTTCTTTTGCTTTTTCTCTTTCCAGATCCTCATCATAGAGAATTGACTGCAGAGAAGACTGCAAAGCATAACAGATACTCCAGATTTCATCTGCGACTTTCTGCCTTTTAACCTCTGTCATTTTATCTCCAAAGGTCTGCGAATTTCCTTTCTGTACGTTCCCGTCAGCAGATGGTTCCGAGAAACTATCAATTTCCTCATCATTGAATCCGAGGCTTTTCCCGATCGAGTGCATAAGTCTTTTGAAAAGGCTTTTTTGCTCTTTCATCGGATCCTGCACCGGAACCGCTACAACAGGATTGTCATTCTGGTCTTTTCGCTTAAACAGCTTGATGTTTGCTCCCTGGTTTGCTCCTTCATCAACGAAATCGACTTTTGTGACTTCTAAGTTTTTTAATTTCTTAGCCAACCTTCCTACCTCCTTCCATGGATTTTTTATAATACAAAAGACAGCTTTCGCTGCCTTCCGATTATCACTTTTCATCATCGTCACGGTTTCTTCCGCTTATCGCACATAATGCCATTACGGTACCGCCGATGATTGCTCCGAAAGATACCAGAGCAAAATCAATCAATATTCTCATTGTCTTCCACCTTAACTCTCTCGGCTTCTCCTTCGATGGAAAACATCGGATATGTTCCGTTTTTAACTTTTTCCCAAACATCATCGTCTGTAACGAAGAAACCAATCCACCAGCCGACAGGCAATGTTCCTTCCGGAATCCCCATGGCTTTCATCTTCTCTTCGGTAAAGACAACGCTTTCAACCAGAACGGCGCAATCTCCTCGCTCATGCATCTCTCCACCTTCACGGTAAAGCCGTACAAATTTGTATGCTGCGTTTTCCAGTTCTTCCGGATCAATCATATCCTGCTGCCAGTCTACGAGCTGCTCTCCTGATTCATCAATGGAGATATTCGCCCATCCGAAGGCAAGCCGCTTTTCATCTTCGGATTTCTGGATTTTAAATTTTCCTTTCAACACAGACGTTCCTTTATCTGCACTGTTATCCACATTTTCAGTGGTTTTATCCCTGGACTTGTGGATTCCAAGGATTTCATATACTGTTTTCATTGCTTATCCTCCCTGACTTCAACATATTTCAGTACACACCGGCATCTCGGATGTGCCGGAGGAACCTGTACCATTCCACATTTTCCAACGTCAAACGGTTCATCCAGTTCCTTGCTGACGCCTTCCACAGCCTCACAATACTTACACACGCTCTCCTGTCTTGCTGTAACCCAAACCTTTCGAACATGTCCTATGTATCCTTTCTTCTGAGCCTGCTTGATACCAAAATGAGCTCCCTGGTTATATACCTCTGCCAGTTCATCCAATGCAATCGTCTTTGCCCGGTATCGGTGCTGCTTTTCAGCATACTTGAGAGCTTTATCCCTTGCCCTGCGGACAATGGTTTCCTGCTTCATTTTCGGATGTTCTTTTCTCAGCTGTGCCTTGATATTGTTGTAATATCTTAGGTTTGCCTCTGCCTGCCGGCTATTCAAACCAATGCATGGTCTGATAACACGGGAAAGTTCATCCGGTGACAATTCTTCCCGGACAGCCTTTGCAGTGAGGCGTCTGATTGCTTTTTTCTGCTCCTGAACGGAATTGGTAACAAAATCAGCTCCTCGCTGTTCAATCCATTTCCTGATTCCTTCATCAGAAGGATCAAATTCAAAATCGGAATTCTTCAGGCTATCAAGTATCATGTTCCCGATCTGGCCAACGATGATAGCTTCTTCCCAAAGCGGAGCCAGCTTTTCCTCGACAAGAATCGAATAATCTTTCGACCAATTCTCAAGGTCCTCTTTGCTCACATCTCCGTCCTCAATCATCTTCCGGATCTCCTTATAGGTAATCGAAGCCGCCTGATCCGCCCAGAACTTTGTCAGTATCGATATTGGAACAGCCTCCGTATCTGTAATATACCTTTCAAGCATGTTCAGCAGTCGAAGGTTTCCGGGAGAACGGCGTTTTTTCTTCCCTATCGGAGCAGGTGATTTAAACAAAAAAGCCATATTCCCACCTTACCTTCCAAGCCTTTTCTTCGCTTCGGCAGCTTTCTTTTCATCCTCTGCCTCGTCTTCCGGCTCTTCCACATCATCCTCCGGAGGTTCGTTCTTGTTCTGCTGCTTTGTCCTTTCAGGGTTCTCCTCCCTAGAATCCGCTGTCCTCTCAGGAAGATGTCCGATCTCTCGAACATAATCTTCAAGTCCATCATCAGGAATAAGAACACCGATTCCTGTCATATCCTTAATGAACTGTCCTGCCTCTTTGACATTTACATCTTCAATGTCTCCGTGAGTCATCTTTGGATAATCTGAAATCCCATTGAAATGATCTCCGTTTATATCAATCAGTGCCGGAATGCCCTGATTATTGAATGTTTCGCAGATTACATCGAGGAAAGAACTGATTGCAACTGAAAAAAGCTCCGTTTTATCAGAGCTCAATGCAAAACTTCCTACTTTTTGATGTCCGAGCATGATAAAGTCCGCCAATACCGTCATGGCGATCTTTGTATCATACCTGTTGATAATGGCGTTCGTATCAAACTGCCTTGCCCCACCGGTGCTTACCAGTTCAAATTCAAATCCATGTGGAAGAACTAAGCCTTCGTACTCATCACGACGAATGGATTTTACCATTCCCATGAGTGCTGCATTGATTTTTACCATATCATCGTCTTTATCATCCCAAATATCAGTTCCTTCAGGAGCATGGAATACTGGGAGTCCAGCAAGGTCTCTTTCGATTCCTATTGCCTCTATTTCCTGAATCCTTCTTTTGAAGTACCAGGAACGGTACGCATTTCTCAGTATGCTTCTTCCCTCCGGGTTATCCTTTGCACTCTCAGTTCTGAAGAGCATTGCCTTTCTGATTGGAATTGTAATCGTTCCAAAGTCCGGCGGTGGCTGCTGCGTCATGCCGATCAGGTTATCGTGCTCATCAAATTCCCATTGGTAAAGCGTATCCTGGGAACGTATCGGCAACTTCTGCCAGCCAATCAGACCGTCAGAATACTTGCTGTTCGTCTTCCTGTTCCTGCTTTTTCCCATTCGTCGCTTATACACAATTTCGTGAAAGCTCCAACCATAAGTCAGGAATGATAAGATCTCCGAAATGGTATCTGTCCATGTGGTACTCATATCATTCATGCAGCTTTCCACAAACTCTGCCGCCTCACGGTCTATCGCCGTATCACCTCCGGGCTCAATGTTCCATTTGGTATGACGGATGAGCATTTTAATAGCAAAAAGGATGGCGCCGACTGTATCATCATTGTCCGCCATCTCGCGATACGTCTTTATGCCTTTTATGCCCTGCAGTTCCCGAAGAAATTCCTCATAGAAAACTCCACCATACCGCTTCTGGCCTATACGACCAATCTCTGCCATGGGTTTTCCCTCCTTTCACTATCTTTTTTTGGTCTTTTCAACCTTTTCATCAATTGATATTTCCGGTTTCTTAAAGTTCTTGTTGATATAATCGATCAGAACTTTGCTTGCCGGATTCTGTTTCTGGATACCATCTGCCAGATTTCTAAGGCTTACCACGATCAATGCGGCGTCATCTGCCGGATAACCGTTCAGAGCTTCGAGAATCT
The DNA here is from genome assembly GCF_020560825.1 of Dorea sp. 210702-DFI.3.17. NCBI lineage: Bacteria > Bacillati > Bacillota > Clostridia > Lachnospirales > Lachnospiraceae > Dorea > Dorea sp. 210702-DFI.3.17. The sequence goes on along the minus strand of NZ_JAJCNB010000002.1, from coordinate 141,522 downwards.
GATTGGAATAATGATCCAGACCTTTGATTATAGTCTGCTGAGCTCCCGGTGTATCGCCATTCTGAATCTGACGATTCCCTTTTGTGACAAATCCTTCTCTTTTTCTAAAGATACCCATTCAAACAACCTCCTATCTGTTTTTCCAGTAGCTGCTCTTTCCAAGGCCATCAGTATTCGCCTGATTCGGAGCACTTCCGGTGTACTTCTTGATTTTTCCTAAGTAAACAGAAAGCGCCGCAGCATCTCCACGGTCCGGGGAATCCAATCCCCTCTTTTTCATTTCCTTTTTGCTCTCAAGCTCCAGCTTTCCATTGCTGGCAAGGAAATATTTTCGTGAAGAAAGCTGTGCAAATGTCTCTGAATCCTCTTCAATCTCAATCTCCTGGTTCTCCATGAGGTCCTTTAGTACAGCCCACATATGGGTTGTCAGGTTGTTGTAATGCTCCGCTGCATCTTTCCCGGCCTTTGTGTCCGTTTCAATCTTCTCAGCGGCATTTATAGGCACCACATACAGCCTGCTCAGTTTATCTTCCCGTTTTACTTCCCTAAGTCGGTCAGTTACTCCACCTCCAAGACCGGTATCATCAATATTGACGTATATCCTCCCGTGGTAGTCCGGAAATTCTTTGATTGCTTTCTTATACTGCCTGACAATATCTCCAACCGTTCTCATCAGATCTTGACCTCTTCGCTTTGCTACGATTTTCAATTTCCCTCTGGCATTGCGGTAGATAATCGTTTCATCATCTCCGAAACGTGCCACATCGACACCGAAAATGATATATGGCAGTAATTTTCCATCATCCAGTTCAAACAGCCTGCTGCCACACTGCTCTATGATAGATAATGCGATAAAAACGTCGTCCTCCTGATTCGGGAATTCTCCCCGCACACGGACACGGACCACATTGGATTCCCACCCGTATTTCTTTATCAGAGATTCGATATTCTCTTTGTTTGTTCTCTTGCTGTCTGCAGACGATACAGTATGGCACTTATAAAGTGCCCTGTCTCTTGTGTGGCTGTCATAGAATGTTCCGGTTGTCTTCGTCGGGTTTCCACACATGAGCAGTTTATTATTTTCTCCTGATAAGGTACCAAGAATAGCCTCCATAATCGGATCGGCGACACCAGACGCCTCATCCACGATAAAAAGCATATTATCTTCATGAAAACCTTGCATATTCTCTGGCTTTGTAGCAGTCCTAGCAACGCCAAACCAACGCTTTTCATTGCCAACCATATAAACATATGTCTTGGTCCATTTGAGTATTTGAGAGAGCAACGGAGACTTGCTCATCCACTTCGAGATCTCAGACCAAAGAACATCGTGCAACTGCTGTTTTGTAGGAGCTGTCGCTACGATACGGGGATACGGAAAGCAGGTGATAAACCACAGGAACACAGCGGCCTCCAAACCGGTCTTACCAACACCCTGGCCAGATTTGATACTGACCTTCGGGTTGTGCGCCAAGTCCATTGCCGCCTCTGCCTGCCATTCATCAGGTTCAAACTGCAATACTTCCCGGAAATAAATGACAGGATTATCTCTCCATATTGGTATGCTTTCATCAAGGAAGTCCGACAACCAGTCCATATTACTGTCCATCCTGTTCCCTCCTTGACTTTATGACGCTATCAGCCCAGGCACGAACCAATTCGTTCCCTTTGCTTTCTCCTGCTGCCTTTTCTTTCTCAAGTCTGAGTTTTGCCAGAGCGTCAACGGCTTTCGTTTTACAGCTCTGTACGGAGGTCAGCTCTTTTTCAAGCCTTCCTTAATGGAATTCACGATTACTCCGTCGCTGCCTTTCATGGACATGAGGTCCTCCATGACCTCTGCGGCGCTTTTCTCTTCTCTCGTCTTTGAATATACCGCTTTTGAGCATGATTCCTTCAGCATTCTATAATTTCTAAGCAATAGCCTTGTGTTGTGCAGTCGGCGATCTTTTAATTCTTTCTGCTCTTTTCGGTATGCTTTCTCCATAGTCTCAGCCGCCACAGACGCCCCGGCCAGAGCTGCCTTCGCAATCATGGATTCGATTTCCTCCTTCGTCAATGCTACGAATTCAACTCTATCTTTCATATCCATGTCTTCATCCTCCAAATCTAAATATTCTCGTGAATCTTCCTGATCACGTTTTCCTTATACTCCTCTTTTTCCTGCTCTGTCATGCCAGCAGAAAACTCCGGAACACTAAGAGCCGCATCAATCGCTTCTCTGGTACCGCACTCCGGGCAGATAAGTGTTTCATTATCCGTTCTGGAAAGTGCAGGAACTCCGTCATATTCTTTTCTGCACAGCGGGCACACTCTCTTATTCTGGTTTTTCTTTTCTTCCATCGAACATACCAAGCCTTTCTCCAAGCTGCAGACATCCCATGACTATCATTTCGAGGTCTCTTCCAGAAATATGACACATGGTAAAATCAAGTGTTGCTTCTCCGGATTCTGTGTCCTCTTTTATACCACACATGAAACCTTTATGTATGGTATTCTCTTCTCCATTATCATAGTGTATCACTATTTTTTCAATATCACTGTTGTGTATTCCTTTGTCATTGCACATCCTCCAATAGCTGGACTTCCATCTTTCAAAACATCAAAGCCGGTGCATGTACTTCCCCACATCTGAGAAAAAACAATAGCTTCAAACTCCACCGATCTATACTTATTTTCTTTTCGCTTTTTATCTACCTCTTCTGTGAACTCACTATCCTTTGACAACATAACTCTTGCTTTAAATTCCAAAAGTTCCAAATTTGGATATTTCGCATGCATTAAACTCATCTGTCATTTTCCTCCTTCATCCGTTCTTCGAGTATCTCCAGGTTTCTCATAGCAATATGTATCTCTTCCGGTGTCAATCCGGTATTCTCATATTCAGCCAGTCTTTCAACAAGATCTGCTTTACTTCTCCCGGACCAGTATCCTGTACTCAGTCCGTTTGCAAGTTTATGTGTTAATCTCTTCATTTTTCCCTCCAGAATCCGATGAATCAGATTTTTCTGATTTCTTTTTACCGTTTCCTCCATATTTGACAGCCAATGCCATTGCATCCTCTCCAATATCATCATTGCTATTTTTTCCGTTCATTTTCTTCTGGCATCTTTCATAGGCTTTTTCGTAGTTGTAACCTATTTGGCCGGATAATCTGTATGCCATTTTTGAAAACTTATCCCTGTAATAATCCCAGGTTGGTCCTTCTTTGTTCGCAATCAGCTTTAAATAGTCCTTCAATACGCAGATTATTAAAACCATATCCCCGTATGAGCAGGAAACTGTAAAGTCGCTTAACGTCTTTATGTTTATGCACTTTTCAATCCATACCTGCTTTTCCGCATCATCTGCTATCTCTTTCTCAACTTCATCCAGGAAAGAAAACAAAAATAAAAGATGTTCATCCATTTTATCTACCCCCAAGGAACGTATTAAGCATTTTCTCCTTCCATTCCGGAATATTCTCTTTGCTGATTCTATCGAACTGCCGATGCAGTTTGTAATTTATTTCATCAGAAACCTTTTCCGCTGATTCATGCTGCATAATCAACTGCATAAGCATTATGAACACATCGGCAACCTCGGACCAAGTATTATCAGTCAGAAATACAAGATCTTCAAAATCAAATGGATTCGGTGCTTTTTCCAACTCATCCAGAAGTTCTCTCAGTTCTTCCTTCGCCTTTAAAAGCTGGCTTCTTTTGCTGTAATGAACCGAAAGCGTCCTGATTCTTTCCAATGACGGCTCATCCAGTATTTTGTATTTCTCAACAGGTTTCATGTCACTCATTTTCTATACTCCTCCTATCTGTATTCTTTTCCTGTATGCTTGTCCTTCAGTACGATTCTTCCGACAACCTCAAATCCGGCAAGCTCAGCAGTATTCTTCATAATCGGTATGAGATTGCTGATAACTGAAAGCCGATCCGCTTCTCTTTTATGTTCTTCTCTACGAATATTCCCAAACGCAGCACCCGGTGTAGGATCTACATATCCTTCCCCATTTTTATTCATTATTTATCATTCCTTTCTCTTGCAGCTGATCTAAACATCATAAGCAGCATTTCTGATACAGGTCTTTCTCTATCTTTTCTGGCAGATTTTTTTACAGATTTCAAATCGTACCATTCTCCCCTGTAGTTTTTCTTTTCCGGTACCAACACCCCTACTTTGTATGGTATCTCGTCTTTCACTTTTTCGTACACATCTTCCGGCATTACATAATAATTAAAGTCTCCAATGAAGTTATGACCGTTTTTTGAATGGAAGTCCTCTACCGATGACTTTACCTCATAGCAGTAAAAATCTCCTTTTTCAATTCCGGAAACTGTATTATTTACCGGCTTAAATTTCATATAGTCCACTCGAACCGCATTGCTTGTAGCGTAATCAAAAGTCACTTCTTTTGCCCAATATATCCTCGGATCTCCGTGTGGGTTTATGTACATCTCTGTCGATATTGATAGCATCATCGTAATCTCTGGTCTATTGCTCATTATTCATTTCCTCATTCATATACCGTTATTGTATTTTCACTTCAATAGTCCTCGATTTTACATTTCTATTTTTTCTAAGAACAAAAACCTCTTCGAGTACAATTTTAACTTCTCCGATCGGAGAGCATTCTTCATAAGATCTTTCAATATTCCAATCCATGAACCCTCCTAACATTCTTGGTGTTTGTTCAGTCATGTCGCATCTATAATCCCGAACCATATATGCATGTTCTCCCGATACGAATACGACTGGTTGCTTTTCGTTAATCAATCCAATAATTTCTTCTTTGCTCATTCTAAATAACAAAAACAAATCTAAAATTCTTGTATCGCCTTTCATATTTCTCCTCCTAATGCGTAGCATTGAAGTTTTCAATCGCCCATTTGTTCCCAGTAGCTCTAACTGCATTTCTTACTCTTTCCTGCGGTGGAATTCCTTTTCTTTTATTCTCTTGCGGCTTATTTTTCACCGCAGGAGTTTCATTCTTCGTTCCAGTCATTATATGTTTCCTCCCTTCTGACTGCTCTGCAGCTGATCAGTGGCCAGCTTGAATGCAAGCATATACAAATCAAGGATATTTGTATTTTGTTTCCCTATATCTCCGACAATCTCCCATACATCAGAAAATACTTTCCCCAATTCATCATATCCTTTACTTCCTATTCCTCGATCTTCATCAAAATCTTCAAGGATATCATTTATAACATCATCAATTGTCTCAAAGTCAAACCGATCATTCATAAACTCGTCTTTTACATCATACTCATCCATCAAATTTAGAATGTCTTCACGCGCCTGACCTTCGTCATATACATATATCTTTCGATTCATGCAATCTATCTTTCCTTCAAAATATCCAATATTATTTACAAAATCGGAAAATTTTTCATATGTCATATTGCTGTAATTAGTAGCAACTAATTCTCCTAAATCTCCAGAAATATGTAATCTGCAATAGTCTTCTTCAAAAAGAAATCGTATTCTATAATGCGAACTTTCCGGCTCCTTAAAATCCAAAATCTTAATATTTCCATAATCCGTGAATTTCGCAATATGGTTTTTAAAATTTTCTCTTTGCTTTTCTAAATTCATCATGACATCTCCATTTATGTAACTACTCTTTCAGTCTTACCGGAAGAACTAGGGCTTTCATGTCAGAATCCTCTGCCTCGACAACCATTGGATTTACCGGACGGGTAAGATTCAGAGTGATATTGTCACAGGTAAAAGCCTTTATGGTTTCCAGAACCAATCGGGAATCGAATCCGATCTTTATCGGATCTTTGATTTTCTCCTGAAGAGCAACTTTCTCCTGATAATTTGCAATATTATCCCTGATACTTACTGTAATCTCATTTTCAGATATATCAAAAACAGCCGGGCTCTTTTCATCCGTACACATCTTTGCCCTTGTCATTGCTCCGACCAGATCACTCTTTCCTACGATTGTGTAGTTATCACTCTCGCAGAACATCTGCTTATACGGAAGATACTTGCCTTCCAGAAGTCTTGTGTATATCACATATCCGTCTGTTCGGAAGATTGCGCTATTGGCACTGTATGATACGTTCACATCATCATCCATTCCCATAGACAGGAGTTTTTTCGCAGCTGCTTTCGGTACAATGATTTTCAGATCTGCAATGCCATCAGCCTTAATTCTGTCCCACGCGAGGACATGGCCGTCAGTTGCAACCAGATTTATGTATCCGTCACATCCTTCCAGATAAATTCCTTCCAGCATAGGCTTAGACGGCTCCTTTTCTGCAGCTGCGTAGATAACATGGGAAATAGCCTCCATGAAGCTCTTGCCAGGAAGAGTAAGTTCCTCTCCCGATTCCATATCCGTCTTACTGTAGATAAAGTTCTCGGCCGGGAATGACTGATAGCTGTTCTTGATTTTCTCCATTTTGATTGTTACGACATTCTTATCATCATGGAGCAGTTCCACATCTCCCTCCGGAAGATTCTTGATAAGGTCAAAAGCTTTCATCGGGATGATAAAGGATTCTCCTTCTGCGTCCTCGCATTTGACCTGTATCGTTATTTCTCCATTGGCGGCGATTAAATACCCTTCTTTTACCAAAACGCCTCCCAGAGCAGGATGTACAGTATTTTTCTGTACTACGCTTTTCAACTTGTCGATAATCCTCACCAGTTCATATTTTTTTACTTTCATGATTCCTCTCTTTCCCGGAGTTCCAGACCGTCAAGAAACTTGACAACTCCGTTACTATACTTGATTTTGTACTGTTCCAAATTGCTTTCATCCATGTACTTATGTCCGAAGATCTTCTTCATATCCCGAAACACCTCCCACGGTACCCGATAGTAATTTTCAAACCCTATCGAAACCACAACGAAACACACAGCTCCCATTTTCCTATACCGTTCAAAGCACTTTTCCTGCTCCTCTGTTATGACATCTCTCTGGATCCTGTCCTTGTCCGTATGCTTTGCGTCAAATAGAATCATCGTCGAATCAGCCAGTGCACCTTTAAAGTCCGGCTGTGCCCGTTTGGAAAAGCAGCATATAAACTGTCCTAACTTTCTGTTATGTACTCCGAGCACTTTCATGGGCTCCGGTGTCTTTTCAATCACGGAGATTCCTTTTTCCTCATAAAATGCCGAAGCAGCTATTATCATCTGTTCAAAATAATCTCCGACTGCTCTGGATCGGCGACCAGCCATTACCCTGTTGTAATTAGATGTACCCATTTTCATCCGCCACCTTTATCAGTTTACTGATCGTCACAGCTCCAACTCCCGGAATCTTCGCAGATTTGATGTAATCAATAAACTCTTTGACTCCGGTTCCTTTCCTGGCAGATGCTTTTCCGCGGTTAAATCCTTCGCTGTCTGCTTTTGCCACACGGTCCTCCACATAATGCACCAGCTGCTCATCCGTCATCTTTCTCATTTTCACAGCCTTTTCATGGATAAGGACCTCATCCTCTGTTCTTCTGCAATTTCTCTTACTTTTTCCCATATCTCTACTCCTTGATTTTATTTTTTTCTAATCCGTCAATATCTGGAACGCTTACCTCATGTTCTTCGCACCATGATACGAATCTTCATTTATCATTCCTCCCAATACTCAACGGTATATTCTGTCTGTCCGTTTTTCTTTTCCTCCTGCCCAGGAACTGTCTGCCGACCGATCCTTACAGAGTAACCTGCTTTCACAAGCAGCGTGGCGATCTGCAGTCTATCTTCCTCATTCCACTGAGCAGAACCCTTACGGATGCTCCTGATTATCTGTTTCGCCATTATCCGCACCTCCGCATTTCTTTCTCTTTATTCTCGTTTATGGTATCCTGCATTTTCTTCTCAAAGGCTTTTACAAACGCTTCTACCTCCGGTGGCATTCCGCAGTTGTGAGAGCCTCTGCATTGGATAATATGGTTGTTATTCCACTCCATTGTGAAATACGGTTTGTCCGGTTCAGTAGACTTTCTGACGAAAAATATGTTTGTCTCTCCTCTGGCCACCCTGTCAACATATCCTCCGACGCAATGATGTAATGCAGCTCCCTCCGCTTTTATCTCATCAGCAGTCTTCGGTACTACAAGCAGGAGACCTTTTCCTTTTATCTGGAAAGCATCTTTACAGTCTTTGTTCTCTTTAAAGATCTCCGACATAGCCTTTTTCGTCTGTTCCATACGCCTCTTTGCTTCTCGTTCTCTCCTTGCCTTTTCTTTCGCCGCCTGTCTGTCCATAAGTTCCTGATGCTCTTTTGCAGTACGGTCATGCACTTTTTTGAAATTCTTTGGCATATAGATGAACATATTATCCAGGTCATATTTCAGATCTTTGCACCAGTTAAGATACTCCAGCCAGTCCTTAGCCATATTTCGTTTTCTTTCAATACGTGGATCCTCTCGTTCCGTGTACCTCATATACGAATATTGCCAACAGCCACCCTGCTCTCCCATAGGATAATTCTCACATTCTTTCGTGATATATTTCACGATTTTATGAAGCGTGGTTTTCCTGTTTGCCTGTTGCAATAGATCTGTATTGCACCCGAACGTCTCATAATACTCCTGAATCTGCTCCGTCTTGAACTGTAAGCCGATCTTCTGTGCCACCTGCAACAGCCGAAGTACATCGTGGTTTCCATCAACAGCCTGCAATACTCTGGTATTTACCTTTGTCAGTCCTAAAATCTCATATATGGTATTCCCTTTAACATTGACCTTACCGGTCTGATAACCACTGTATCGAGAATTGATAAGGCCTTTTGCAATCTTATTGAGCCCCATCTTGCAGATCCATTCCATTTTCGGAAATTCCATATACTTTTCGATCGCATCCTCATATCTCATGGAAACTGTCGGAAGATTTGTTGAAAGCACTTCCAGAGCCGAGTATTTCATGGGGGTATGTTCCCACGCCTGCGGCAGATTTCCTGGATATAATATACATTCCATGCAGGCGATCTTTCCCTGATCCGGACACCAGCGGCAATTTCCTCTCTGCTTATACACTCCCCACTCATAGGATTCGCATTTGGGTTTCCCTTTCGGGAACGTATAAATAGCTCTGCTGTACTCCGAAACATACCTTTCGATTCTGCCTTTATTTATCAACATGTCCACATAGCTGTCGCTTCTCATTGATTGGTGTGCTTTGAAGTACCGGAAGACAAAACCGTCTTTCGTAGGATCCACATAAACAAACCACCGTTCATCTTGTGTCTGAGCAGGCATTCGTCCTTTTGCCTTAATGGTTACCCTGCTACCGCAGAACGGACAGATTCCTTTCTCGTTATTCCGCAGACGGATGTTTTTTCTGTCCACAATTCCGATTTCTTTGCAATGTGTGCATTCACATAACGCCTTACCTTTTTCCACTTCCTTGTAGATCAGGTATCGTGCGAAGCTCATTCCGGTATCCCATACCCAGTCGAAAAATTCTTTCGGCGCCTCCTTTATCGGATTCATTACCGCATCGATCTTGTCAGTCTCTTTCTTATGCTTTTCCGCCAGTCTTTTGTCCAAAACCTCTTGCTGAAATCTATGTATTTCTATCCATGGACTATATTCATCATCAGGAACGGCGTATTCTTTGAAGAAACCCTTTACTATTTTTAACTCTTCATCAGATCTCATAAATACATTCAGCCTATGTGAACTTTTATTCTCCTGATGATTCCACACATAATCCATTAGAGAAAAATTATACATTCCGGCAAATGAAGCTGTTAGCCATTTAGTCTTTGACGTTTTTAAATCCTGCGTGATATAATCATCGTGCGACAGAAATGTCCGGAAAGCTGCTTCTGTTTTTCCTTTCTTGAGAGCCTGAATCTCAAAGAAATTCAGAAGCAGTATTTTTTTGTCATCAATCAGCTCTGCTGTCGCGATATGTCTCATTCCTCCAAGCCGATCTGCGACTTCCATCATTTCCGGAGTTGCAATTGGTCTTGGAATAGCAGATAATTTTCTCTTTTCCACATCCATCCCTCCTACAGCAGATCGAATAACGACATCTGACCTTCTGTTTCATTCTTCTTTGGAGCCTGCTTTTTGACTTCTTTCACCGGTTTCGCATCAGGTGTCTTTTCCGGTGCCTTTTCTTTGGCAGGCTTCTGTTTGGAGATCTGTTGCTTACGCTTCTCAGCATCCTGCTTCTGCTGTTTTTTCCGTTTCTCCTCCTCTTTTTTCTTCTTTTCCTCAATAGCCTTATCATCCAAATGGAAATAGTCTTCCGCCCATTCATAGACCACATCATCACGGACCGCCGCACAATTTCCATCCCTCTGTTTTCTTGCCTGCTCATAGATATAAGCAAAACATTTCGCCCATGTTTTATGTGGCTGAAGAACATCAGATGACAATCCATCATCTTCCTCGCAGCGTTTCAGAAGATACTTAATAACCGGATCGGCGAAATTTTTATCTTTAGCATCGTTCAGTTCCTTTTCCAGTTTTTCTTTCGCTCTCTGTTTTAATGGTTTCGCATTTTCCTCTTCTGCCTGCTTTATTTCCTCATCCGTCGGCGCCGGTAAGCCTTTCGCTATATCTGCAAGCGACGCTGTTCCCATCGGAACTAAGTCCTCATCTTTTGTTTTCTTTTTATCTCCGGATGTGGCCGCTTCAAATGCTCCCCGTTCAATCGCATCAATCGCTTTTCCCATAGGGCTTACAGGTCCATCATTCTCCGGATCCTCTTCTACATCGGAGATTGCCGATTTATATTCCTTTTCCAGACGGTCATTGGTTACGTCAAACAACGTATCTCCTTTTTCGTCATAGAATACCGTGATAGAATCTCTTCTCAAGATCTGGTATTTCTTATCTCGAATCGTCAGTTCGCACTGTTTATTCTCGCTTTCATATCCAGCCTCAAGATACTTTCTGACAACCTCATTCCACGGCCACCCGTAGGTATTGTCATCTTTCTGCTCCAAAGCGAAATGTTTTATATCTGCTCCCATTGCATTTCCTCCTTCTTTTCAAAATCAAAAAACATATAATAATGCTCTTTTTCTATAGTCTGTTTCGTATCTGCAGATCCTCCTAAACTTCCGAGAGAATGGAACAGCCGCCTCCACGCCCATACATTTGATTGAAACATCGGTGTGATCCACAGCTCCTGCCCTTCCATTTCCTGTGGGAATAAAACGTGTCCAACAAGCGGATTCGTTATGGTATTGCCTATGCAGATATAACCGGCACACCCAAGAAGCGAAAGCTGTATGTAACACATCATTCCAACGATTCTGTCTATATCCTGACCGACAAATAAAACATGGTTCTGGAAATTATGCTTTGCATTCCTCATACTGTTAACAGCTGCTATCAGAGTTGCTCCGGCTCCGCAGGCAGGATCGCAGATGGATATATATCCTTTTTCCTCAATCTGCCTGTCCACATCTCCCACCGTTATCTCCGACATCATTTTGCATACACAGTATGGTGTGAAAAACTGCCCTTTCCAATGGTTCCCAAGCTCCAGTTCCATGTATAACTCTCCCAGGAAGTCCTGCTCTGGATTCCTCTCAAGTGCTTCTACCACAATCGCAAAACACTTTGCAGGTTTGTCCACTCCTCCGAGACGTTCGATACAATGTGCATATTCCTTTTCCCGGTTGCTGAACCTCGGTTCAGATCTGTCTACTGCATTTGCAATACTGCAAGCCATTGTGCTTATCAGATCTGACCACACTTGCCATCCGCTCCTGCTGTAGCACATCTCATTAAATATTTTTATGAACTCTTTTTTCGTTCCCTGTATTTCGCCGGTCATTGTCATCTCAATCCTTTCTCTCTCATCAGCCTGTCAATGAACTCCGGTGAGGATGGACGGAATGGTTCTTCGGTTTTCTGCTCGATCTTCGGCTTTTCCGGAACTTTTTCTTCAATCATGCCTATGTATTCCCGCTTCTTTTCCAGCACCGCCGCAGGTACCATGGATTCATTTACCGCACGTTCCACAATCGCATCATATATCTTGAAGAAATGTGCTCTGTTTGCCACAGGGTTATCTCCGTAGCACAATTCACGGAACCCTATTCTCTCAACAGCCTGCTTCGTTGGACCGGAAAGGCTCTCCATAGCCTCATCAGATCTGTAATACCCATATTTCTGAATCGCCTTCTGGACATCTTCCCAGGCCTCCCCGGCGTCTTTTAGCTGTGGTGCTGTGTACTCAGCACATTTTGCTCTTATCTCGGAAATCTGCGGCGGGTAAGTGTGTGTTGCTATCAATTCCTGAAGTGCTGTCTCACACAGACTGTAATCAAGATCTCCGAGCATCGTGTACCACAGCTTTATGCTGTATTTGTCCGGCATGATGTTAAAAGACGGATATGCACTTTTGATAATCGCTCTGATGATATCGAATTGTTCTGCTGTCAATCATTCCACCCCGCAGTCGATTCCATATACTGTTCTGTTCCAATGTTCCGGTTTCCACCGGGGTGAGGTCTGTATGCAGGTGCCTTATCCTGTGCCCTGCTCAGCCACCCGGTAATAAATCTTTTGATTCCTCTTGCAGTCTTTCTGTTTCTTGGATTGCTATCAAGCCATCCACACATTTTTCTAAATTCCTGTTCCACATCAATCGCCGGATATAACTGTCGGAGAGAATTCAAATAGTCAAAAGTGACATCGAAAGAACCGGATCCGGTAACAAGTGGTAAGGATATGAACACCTTCTGCTCGGAGGTTTCTACCTCCGGGCATAATGTATTTATATCTTTCTCTTTATCTATCTCTATCTCTTTCTCTATCTCTTTCTCTACGCTCCCGTTTTGTTCCAATGTGTTGCATGGTGTTGCATTGGTGTTGCATTGCAACGCTTTTCTCTCTCTACACTGTCTTGAACGCTGTGTACTCGCCGCCTCGGAACCCACCATTTTATCGCATTCCGTTAGGCGGTACTCCGTTTCATCAACCAACTCTATTAACCCCTGTGCAAGCAGGAATCTGACGGTTACATTAACGTTTTCTGCTTCTTCATCCAGTTCCAGGGCGAGTTCTTCGTAGAAGTCATCTTCCACTCCCTCAAAGTAAAGCCGGCCGTCCTGTTTCATGGCGATAAGCAGCATTTTCAGATAAATGATTGTATAAGTATCTCCACCGGCGATCTTGCGGAGTTTTTTTATTGGCTTCTGCCGGAAGAAATCATCCGGCAGCTTTAACCAATAGTATCGTTTTCCCATATAGGTGCCTCCTAGTAAATTACTTTAGAGCCCTCTTCCGTTTTGATAACGGTCACACTCTGATTGAATCGTGCTTTCATGGCATCATCATGTGTGATTGCCATTACTTTTACATCCGGATACCGCTGGCGGATCGCCTCAAGGGAATCCACATAAGCCTGTGTTCCGTCATCATCAAGGAATGGAGGCTCATCAATGAACAACATTCCAAGCTGGATACCGGCGGCTGTAGCCTTAATTTCAGACAATGCAAGGATAACAGCCAATGACGCTTTTACTTTCTCACCGCCGCTCTTGGATGCGTATGGAAGTGTTGTCTTACCATACTCCTCGATCAGGACATCCAGTGTAGCCTTGTCACCGTCTTTTCCTTTTACCGTTCGCTCCATCACGAAATCGACACCCATTGTTCCTCCGGTCATCTGGCCAAGGATATTGTTTGCCGTGTCCGTGATATGCGGAATGATATTCCGGATAATCTGATGAGGAACGCCGTCCTGTGAGAATGCCTGCTTTAAAACGTCATATCTCGTTGTAATAAGGGCACATGCTTCAATATCTTTCTTCAGTTCGGAAATCTCCTCTTTCATGGACTTAACATCTTCCGCCTTCTGGATAAGTGTTCCTTTCTGCACCTGCAAATCCTGAAGCTTTTTCTTTTCAGTTTCCATTCTTTCCTCAAGATCAGAAACTTTGGATTCCATACCTGAATCAAAACTTTCCATAAGTTCAGATGCAGAAATCATATCGGCTACCATAACGATCAGCTCTTCATCTTTCTTTTCAAGCTGCTTTTCCTGCATTGCCATATTTTCCCTGGCATTTTTCACTCTTTCCTCATATACCGGAAGGGACTTCTCCTGTTCCGCATATACTTTCAGTCCGTCAGCCTTTTCTTTGACCTGTTCGTATAAATTAACTCTTTCCGAAAGGTTATTAACTCTTTCCGTTATCTCTTGAGCCTGTAATTTGACCTCAGAGGCGTTTTCAGAACATGAGGCGATAGTTTTATCGTTTGACTCTTTTTCAGCCTCCAGGCGGGCACGTTTGAGCCTGCTTTCTTCAATCCTCTGTTTCTTTGCCTGATATACTTCCAGTTCTGCAATCCGTTCTCTGATGGACGTCTCCTTTTCTTTTGAATATCCGATGTTCTGCAGCTCCTCCTGCTTTTTCTGTTCAAATTCTGAAAAAGCAGTTTCCGCCTCTTTCATTGCCTCCTTGATCGTCGAAATGCACTTTTCTGTATTTTCGATTTTAGAGGCATCCTCTTTCGCCTTTTTAAGAAATCTGCAGTTTGCATTTTCGATATCCGCACATCCGGAATCTTCCATGTAGGCTTTCTGCTGTTTCTGCGTTGAAAGATCTGATTCCGCCAGACGGAGCTGTGTTTCATAAGTAGCATTCGCTTTCTGAAATTCATCCCGCTTTGCAGATACTTCCTGCAACACAGCGTCATGGGCATTCTTTTTATCCATTACCGCATAAAGCTCTTCTCTTTTTTCTTCCAATTCAGCAATCTTTTCAGCGATTCCATCATCAGAATCCGTATCCAGCCCAGAAAGCTCCTGATCAATCCTTGCGTTTTCAAACTCTGCATTCTTAATAATGTTCTGGTATCTCTGGAGATTGGCTTCGCAGTCTACTAAAGCTTTCTTCTCGCTCTCATAACGGATAAGCTCCTCTGATAAGATCTTCATTTCATCCTCTGCAGCTGAATACTCTTTTGACTTCTCCCGGATGACATCCGCTTTTTCCAGGATTGTTTCGCAGGATTCTATAATGGAGTTCAGCTTATTTATGGATTCCTCAATAGACGCTTTCTCATTTTTTACCTGTTCTTTTCTACTGCGAAGATCTTCGCAATTTTTCTTTGCAGCTTCATACTTAACCAAAAGTGCCTGAGCATCTTTCAAATCTGTGGAGATTTCTCCGATCAACTTTTCCGAGGATTCAATCTCTTTTTCCAGCTCTTCCAGTTCCTCCTGCGGATTGCCTTTGCTAGCGATAATGTCATCTTTGATTTTTACAGCATCTTTCTTCTGCATCAGAGTACGTTTCGCATCACCGAGACGTTTTCTCGCATCCTGCTCCATAATTCCGTAAATTCCAAGTCCCAACAGATTTCCAAGGATAGAGATTCGTTCATCTTTTCTCGCCTGCAAAAACAGTCCGTACTGATCCTGCATAATAAGAGCACAGCTGCGGAATGTCATGGAATCCATTCCAAGAACCCTTAAAATCTCACTCTGTGTATCATTGATTCTTTCTTTTGAAAGGTTCAGCCAGTCGGTACCGTCCTCATTCAGCTGTGAAAGGTTCAATGTTGGCTTTCCGGATTTTGTTCTGGTTCTCACTACCCGGAACCTGCTTTCACCAATGTCAAATACAAACTCAATGGAACCGCTTCTGGCATCTTCGGTACCTCTGATCCACGACTTGTTGTCTCCTTCTCTGGTTTCTTCAAATAAGCAATCCGAAATCGCATCCATAAACAGGCTGCTCTTTCCTGCTCCATTCACACCGTTAATCGTGCAGAAAGAAATATCATCGAAATCAAAGAATTCTTCCTTATAGGTTCGGTAGTTTTTGACCTTAATGCTTACCGGTTTGAATACACCGTGGATCTCAACAGTGTTACTGCTCTTCATCGCATCAGCGATAATCGGCTCTGCAAGTTCCACAATTTTTTCTGAATCGGTAAAGCACTTCTCATCCAACCATTTCTTGAGGTTTAAAAGAGGATCACTTTCTTCGGAAAGGAGCTGCCGATTCGTGATGTTCATCATGCTCTCAGCTTCAATATCCGCCACATAGAACGCTCCGATTTCATACAAATCTTTTTGTAACACCGGAATGTTTAATGCCTTCTTCTGTTCCGTGTCGCAGCTGTACTGCAGTCTCACTATGGCGTCCATGCAGGAAGATGCGTAATCTTTCTCGAGAAGATACATCTTTCCAGATCTGAGATATTCAGCAACATCTTCTTTATCCCATTTAATCGTCTGGAACTTCCGGTATGGAGTTTCATATAAATGTCCTTTTTTCAGGCTTTTCTTTTCAAATTCATGGATCCAGAATCCACGTTTCTGTCCTTCATCGTTGAAATTCATAGCGTTTATGGCACCGGAATAAAATACATTTTCCAGACCTTCGAGCATCTGCGGGCGGTGGATGTGGCCAAGAAGAACCGCATCGAATTGTGCTGTCTGCAGAGCCTCTCTCGGAATTACCGGCTCAAAATTTGAAAAGAACGATGTCTGTCCGGATTCCATATTGCAACCCGGAACTGTATAATGTGCCATCAGGATCGCAGGAACCATATCTGCCACAATATTTGTCTGTGAGCATTGTGCTCTCAATCCCATAACCATTTCGCTGATATGATTGGTCCATGTAAGATTTTCTTCCTCTGCAGAAAGCCCAGGGAATTTAGCTCTGAACTCCTGCTTATCAAACCCAGGAATGCATACAATGTCAGCGATCGGCGTACTGATAACCTGCGGCGTTGTAACAACAGCAACCTTTTTATTGTGTTCCAGCATCTTTGTAAGTACACGGAACTGTCCGGCGCCGTCATGGTTCGGTGTTCCTCTCATGACAACCACGAATTTGCTAACTTTCGACAGCTCATCAATAATCCTTGTTGAACTTTGCGGCGTTGTAACGTGCCTGTGTGAAGATATTTTCCTTTGCTTTTGTTGCATACTTTGCCATTTAAGTGACCTCCGTAATAAGCTAAACTATAATCAAATAACTGTATCGGTGTAAGGAACCGTAACGTGTCTATCCTCACCGATCACCTTCGCGATCTCAGGTGCGTAGACTCGGCCATTGACAACACCAGAAACATAATTTCTGCTAAATCCAACACGCTCTGCAAGTTCAGTCACGTTAATATCATCATCAATCATGGATTTTTTTACTTCTTTGCACCATGTCGGAAGAATTCGTTTCATTTTTCCACCTCTTTCCGTTTGTTACCATTTGTTGTTTACATTTGTTTAAAACTGCCTTAGAATAACGGTATACGTTAATCAAAATAGAAAGGAGTATCTGCTATGAATAATCAGACTTCGTGGTCGGAGCAATTACAACGCATTGGAATGTCAGAGTTTTCGTCGGCTCATCAGGACATCCTTATGCAGTTACGAGAAAGCCGGATTCCGATAGGATCTGCTTCTCTTTCGCAAGCATCTGCCGAAGCCCTTATACGGGCTGTGTCAGTAATGATTGAAGAAAATAACAAAGCCGTTCTTACGGAATTAGAACAGTAACTATTCATTTTGCATTACTTCTTTTGAGCGATTTTTTCGCTCTGTTTTTGAAAAGTGTTTTAAACATTTGGTGATTACAGTTTTATAATAATCCCCATTTGTGAGTTTGTCAATACTTTTATTCACATTTTGGGATTTTGAAAGGAGCACTATGATTATTCAAAGAGTATTATCTCTACTTGATGAGAAATCGCTTAAAGCCGCGGATTTATGTAGGGCTTTAGATATAAGCACTAGTACAATGACAAACTGGAAAAACAGGGGGACCGATCCACCGGCAAAGATGATTGTCCCAATTTGTGAATTTCTCGGCGTTTCATGCGAATTTCTATTAACAGGAAAAGAAAGCATATTTCCTGCAATATCAAAAGAAGATTCTGAATGGCTGGTTCTAATTCATCAGCTACCAGATGATGCTCAATTAGAATTCAAAGGAGAGCTGAAGGGCTATATAAAATGTCTCAAACGAGATGTTGGTGAACCAGCGGGATTGAGAGAGGCAAAATAATACCCTTCGAGTGGTACCGAAGGGGAAGGAGAGATTAAGTATGAGCATGATAAACTGTCCAGAATGCGGAAAAGTAATATCGGACACAGCTACAACTTGCCCGAATTGTGGGTATGTATTGAAAAAGAAAAAGCCTGCATGGATTATAGTGCTGGCAATCATAATGGGGATTGTTGCGATTATCGTTCTTGCTTCAGGATTCAAAGATCTTTTCATATCAAAAGAAATTGGTTCTGATAAAAAGCAACAAGTTTCCGAGGAAAAGAATGCCGAATCACAGAAAACAGCGTTTCAGTTTGAGGTAAGCACGGATGAAGATCTTGTGGGATTCCCAGACGCTCAGGGGTTTACCGAGGTATCCGACGGAGAATTTAAGACAGCAATGGTAAGTATAGGAGTAAAAGATATATCTGATGTAGAAATCGGGAATTACAAAGAAAAATCTGGCGTTTACTTTCTCGACGCAAAGTGTAAAACAGATACGGGTATCACGTTAATTATCGATTATATGTACATCTCGTTCTCTTCTGATCCAGAATGGACCATTTGCTATATTGCGGACTACGATTCTGGAAAATATTATTATGTAAGTGAAGAATCTGAGAACGAAGTGGATATATATGATTACAAAACAGGTGAATTAAAATCAAAAGCCAATCCTAGTTCAAACAGTAATTAAGGTGTAATAATGAGTGATATTGGAGAAAGAATCAAGGAACTGCGTTCGGAGGCAGGCATTACCCAGTTGCAGCTGGGGAAATATGCAGGATGCACCGGCCAGGTTATATCTAACATAGAAAGAGGATACACACGCCCATCGGCAGAGGTTCTTAACAAAATAGCAGATTCCCTGCATGTTCCTTCAGACTATATATTGGGAATCTCTAAATCAAAATGGATTGCGTCAAATCCATATTCGCTGAACCGATGTTTACAGGAAAGAATCTCTTCTCTATTAAAAAAAGAACAAATGACAATAGAATCATTCGCCGCAGCCGCAGAACTTGACCAAGACGAAGTGTCCGAAATTGTATTCGGAGGAGTTCAGCCAAATACAGACACACTGGCCAGGATTGCCGGCACTCTTCATACAACGATAGATTATCTTATCGGGATAAACGAATACGAAGTCTCGATAGAAACTGAGGAAGAAAAAGACATTATCCAATATTTCAGAAAAATGTCCAAAAGCGGCAAACGAATATTCATGGGAATGTTGGAGGAGGTCAAAGACAAATAACACGAGACAGGAGACTTTGCAATGCCAGCATACAAATATCAGTTGAAGACCGGGAAAACGAAGTGGTATGCGAACTTCTATTATGAGGACTGGACGGGCACCAAACAGCATAAATGCAAACGTGGTTTTGATACGAAGAAAGAAGCCAATGAATATGAAAGACTGTTCTTGGATAAGTTTTCAAAGAGCCCTACTATCCTGTTCTCTTCCCTTGTTGACAACTATCTGGATGATATGAAGACCAGGCTAAAACCAACAACCATAAAAAACAAAGAGTATCTTATAAGAACGAAGCTGGTTCCATACTTCGGAAAATTGCAGATCTGCAATATAGACGCCGAGGTTATAAGAAAGTGGCAGAATGTGCTGATTGAATATAGGGATAAGAAAGGAAATCCATATGCAGAGACATATCTCTATACCATAAATGCCCAAATGTCAGCAATCATGAATTATGCTGTAAAATTCTACAGACTGCAGATCAACCCTTGCTTTATCGCCGGATCCATCGGTAAAAACAAGGCAAGTGAAATGAAGATATGGACGCACGATCAGTTCAAACAGGCCATAGAGCACGAGCAGAAAATAGCATACACGATTGCTTTTAAAATCCTATTTTACGGAGGCCTCCGGGAAGGGGAGTTGCTTGCCCTTACTCCTGATGACATACCGAGAGATGAAGCCCTGATTGACATCAATAAGAATTACGCCGTAGTGGACAGGGTAGAATACTTTCTCACTCCAAAGACAGAACGAAGCGTCCGGATCGTAACCATACCGGATATCCTGCACGCAGAGATTCTCGAATACATCGACAGCATAGAGGTTGATCACGATGAGCGAATCTTCTATTTTGGGAAAAGCGGTCTGTCCGATGAATTTAAACGGATGAAGAAAAAGGCAGACGCCGAAGATATACGAATCCATGACCTGAGACACAGCCATGCAGCCATGCTGATAAATATGGGTGTTGGAATCGAAGAGATCTCCAGAAGACTGGGACACGATTCCATTAAGACAACATGGGATACCTACTCCCACTTATATCCAGGTACAGACAAAGTGCTTGCCGGAAAGATCGAAGATCTTATTAAGAAAGAAGCAGAAGAAAAAGATGTTCCGAAATATGATGTTTCCGAATCAGATATACCTATGGTTCCTGAGTCTCCTCTCGGAAAGCAGAGCCAGTCTATTCTGTTTACTGCAGCGAAGAAGAGCAATGTTCATATTCAGAAGAATAACCGAAACATCTTCCAGAAGTACGGTATCGATATTGATAATGAGGTTTTATTCGGATATAAGATGATAGACTATCTGGACTTCATAGCATTCGGAAATTCAATCATTAACATCATCACGGATTTCCATCCGGAAGAAAAGCTAAAGGATTTCATTCTGTCGATGTTCACGGAATCCATTTCGGCATGCGAAATGGCAGACGGAAATATCCTGAATCTGGACACATATATTTCCCAGACAGCCATACCAAGATACCATAAAATATATGGAATATATGCATAATTTTATTTTTTAACATCACCGTAACATCACGGATATAAAAAATCCCCTGAGAGCCCAGTGTTTATGCGGGTTCCCAGGGGATACCTATTATTCGAATTCGATCGTTCCAGGTGGCTTACTCGTCAGATCATAGAATACTCTGTTGACTCCTTTCACCTCGTTTATAATTCGGTTCATGACTTTATTCAATACTTCGTATGGAATTTCTGCTGCCTCGGCTGTCATGAAATCGATTGTCTTTACAGCTCTGAGGGCTACTGCATAATCATATGTTCTGAAATCTCCCATAACTCCTACACTTCGCATATTTGTAAGTGCTGCAAAGTACTGGTTAATATCACGATCAAGTCCAGCTTTTGCAATCTCTTCTCTGTAGATTGCATCAGCGTCCTGAACAATTCTTACTTTCTCAGCTGTTACTTCTCCGATAATTCGGATTCCAAGTCCCGGTCCTGGGAATGGCTGACGAAATACCAGGTTTTCTGGAATTCCAAGTTCAAGTCCAGCTTTTCTTACCTCGTCCTTAAACAGGTCGCGGAGCGGCTCAATGATTTCTTTGAAATCAACGTAGTCCGGAAGCCCTCCTACGTTATGATGAGATTTAATAACTGCGGATTCTCCGCCAAGTCCACTCTCTACAACGTCCGGATATATCGTTCCCTGTGCCAGGAAATCTACTGCACCGATCTTCTTTGCTTCTTCCTCAAAGATACGGATAAATTCTTCACCGATAATCTTACGTTTTGCTTCAGGCTCTGTAACTCCTGCCAGTTTATCATAATATCTCTGCTGTGCATTGACACGGATAAAATTCAGATCAAACTGACCATTCGGTCCGAATACTCCTTCAACTTCATCTCCTTCATCTTTACGCAGAAGACCATGATCTACAAATACGCACGTCAACTGCTTTCCGATTGCTCTGGATAACAGACCTGCTGCAACAGAAGAATCGACTCCTCCGGATAATGCCAAAAGCACTTTTCCATCCCCGACTTTCTCACGGATTTCTTTAATCGTATTCTCTACGAATGCATCCATCTTCCAGTCTCCGGCGCATCCACAGACACCAAGAACGAAGTTTGAAAGCATCTTTGTTCCTTCTGCTGTATGAAGTACCTCTGGGTGGAACTGAATCGCATACAGATTCTTATCTGCATTCTCTGCTGTTGCTACCGGGCAGTCTGCTGTGTGTGCAGAAATTTCGAATCCCGGTGCTATCTGAGAAATATAATCCGTATGGCTCATCCAGCAAATAGTCTTCTCGGATACATCTTTGAACAACTTAGATTCTGTCTTATCAACTAGAACCTCTGTTTTACCATATTCGCTGACCTCTGCCTTCTCGACTTTTCCATCAAGCACGTGCATCATGAGCTGTGCACCATAGCAAAGTCCAAGTACCGGAATTCCCATCTCGAATAATTCTTTTGAACAGGTCGGTGCTCCTTCTTCATAGCAACTGTTCGGTCCGCCAGTTAAAATGATTCCCTTAGGATTCATTTCTTTTATCTTCTCAAGATCTGTCTTATAAGAATAGATTTCGCAGTACACATTGCATTCTCTGACACGTCTTGCAACTAACTGATTGTACTGTCCGCCAAAATCAATGACAATTACTAATTCTCTCTTCACAAGATTTTCCTCCTAAATTAAATACGCTAATAAAATACGCTAATTTTATTATAATGTACGTCTGTCACCTTGACAAGCAACTTTCTAGCATTCTCTATGTATTTCCACATTTTTCTGAAATTCTCTTTTAAATTCTCTAGAATTTTTTCACATTTTATAAATAATGACTCTGCTTCTACCGAATTTTTTCTTACCTGAATGGCATATAGCAATATCTAACTTACAAGTGCATGCTTTTTCCACTTTCCGCTAAAATAACGGATTCCAAATAATAGTGAACGGAATGCCCAATCGATAATCATAGCCACCCAGACTCCAAAAACTCCAAGCCCAAGATTTTTCCCGAGAATATAACTGGCTCCTACTCGAAAAATCCACATAGATACTGTAGAAATAATCATACATGCCTTTGCATCACCGCAAGCTCTGAATGTTGCCGGCAATGTAAATGATTCAGCCCAAATCAATATTGCACAAAAGCCATGGAACCAGATAATGTGTCTCGTAGCCTCAGATGCAGCTTCTGAAAGATTGTACACTTTTAAAATAAATGGCAATGTGATAAATACAATAAAAATTGTGATTGCCATTCCTATGTGCGTAAGCAGAATTAGTTTTTTATTGTAATATTTTGCCTGTTCATAATCTCCTGCCCCAACACACCTCGCAATTACTGTAGTTACTGCCAGACAGATTGCCTGTCCCGGCAAAATGGAAAATAACGTAATGACATTGCTAACTGCATTTGCTGCAATCGCATAGGTTCCGAATGTGGACACCAGGCTCAGCACCAGAACTTTTCCAAGCTGGAACATACTATTTTCCAGTCCATTAGGAATTCCCACGCTCAATATTTTCTTGATCATGCTCCAATCCGGATTGAAACGAAATGTTCGTTCCAGATGTAACGACCATTTATCCTTTAATAATAGTTTTATTATGATAAATGCTGCTACAAATCTGGACACTAGCGTTGGAATCGCAACACCTTCTGTTCCGCAATGAAACCCGTAAATTAAGATTGCATTTCCACTTACATTGATTGCATTCATAAGCAATGACACCTTCATGGACACTTCTGAATTTCCCATTGCCCGAAATACTGCTGCCCCACCGTTGTACAATGCGATAAATGGAATAGATGCTGTCACGATCAGAAGATAAACATCTGCATGATGCATAACATCTGCCTCAATCTGTCCGAACACCCCATGCAAAATCCAATATTTGCACGCATATACAAATGCTGTAATGACAAGGGAAATAAATCCCATAGACCACATGAGCTGCGTCGTAGACTTACATGCCTGTTCTTTATTTTTCTGTCCAAGGTACTGTCCTGCAACAACCGCACCTCCTGTTGCCAGCGCTGCAAATATATTAATCAGAAGTACCATAATCTGGTCTACCAACGAAACTCCAGACACTGCTGCTTCACCAACATTTGCGACCATAATGGAATCTGCCATTCCAACCAGCACTGTTAAAAGCTGCTCAATAATTAATGGTACAATTAAAGATACCAGAGCCTGATTATCAAACAGATAATGACTCCGGTCAATATTACATTTTTTCATAATTCAAAAAACTCCTCACCGCACCTATTATACGACGAGAAGTTTTTCCCCACAAGATTAATTTTCTTTTGATCTTCTATAGTTAGATCTTCATTCATAAATATCCTGATGACTGCTTATGCTGCAAAGTACTCTGAAATTTCATCAAACAGATCCTGGCAGTTTTCATCGTAAACTTTTAACTCAATTTCTTTGTTGAGTCCCAGATTCATCAGACCTAAAAGTGACTTTGCATCTACAACGGCGCGTCCGCTTTCCAGATCCATATCGTAAGGGTACTTTTCAACTGTTCTAACAAAATTCAGAACGTCTTCAGGGCTCGAAAATATGATTGTTCTCTGACTCATAATGTCATACCTCCTTTGCTGTGCTAAATGTTAACACAATCGGAGACGAAAAAAAAGAGACAAATACGCCAAAATGTTAGCTTTCAAAATCCCTTTGTATGCACAAATCTGACATTTTTAACAGTATCTTAACACCGCTTAATGCTGTCTTAGCATATGTTGATGAAGATACTTCTCTTTCGTAGCAAGTCCACCACGGATATGCCTTTCCGACTTATTCTGATCCAGCACCTTTCTTGCCTCCCCCGCCAGTGCCGGATTGATCTGCAGCAGACGCTCCGTGACGTCCTTATGTATGGTCGTCATTATCAGGAACGGTAATATTATCCTCTATCAGAACGGATTCGTCCAATCCCAAGTCGCCAAATAACCGAAGGAAAATATCCACATTTCCCTCCTTGTCCACTTCAATCTTCTGGATGATTTTCTTTAACTGCTCATTTGTCATCTGACGGACATCGGTGATGTCTTCAATCTCTTTGAAGGTATTATTTAAGACTGCTTCCAGCTGTTCCCCTTTGGTCAGATGATAAGAAACCATCTTAAGTTCATTTTCCAGACGCTCTATTTCCTGTCGCATACCACCGATTTTCTCATTCAGTTCCTCACGGGTGATCAGATCATCGGTGTACATATCCATATATTTCTGTCTGGTCTTTTGTAGCTTTGTAAGCTGCGCAGTCAACTCTTTCTCATATTCCAGATTCTCATCCTTCGCTTTGTAAACACGCTGGAATTCATTGACTACGTGATTAATCACTTTTTTCTTCTGCTTCAATACTTCCGCAAAATATTCCTGTAGAACTTCAATCAGTTCCTCCTCATCCACCGTAACCGCATTCGGGCAACTGTCTGCTCCACGCCCATTATGTCCGGAACACACCCACCGGACATAGGTGTTCTTATAAGTACGCACTGTCCGGCGGAAGGACCAACCACATTCCTTACATTTAATCAACGTAGAAAAGAGATATTTGTTGCTTTGACGCTCGTGTTTCATATTGAAAGACGCATGCCGAGAATGAAGAGTTTCCCCTGCCTTTTCAAAGGTTTGATCATCAATGATCCGCAGTTCCGTCCTCTCCACAACCATCCATTCCGTCTCATCTTTATCTGCTCTCTGTCCAGTCAGGAAATCCGTCACTTCCTGCTTTCCATTGATGATTTTTCCTGTATAAATCTCATTGGTGAGAATCCTACAAATCGCATTCTGGCTCCACTTACAATTACGCTTTGTGGTCAGTCCTTTTTCATTCAGCATATTGGCAATCTTTGCAGCACCATAGCCTTCTTCCGTGTACCACTGGTAAATCTGGCGAATCACTTTCGATTCTTCCTCATTAATAGCCAGATTGAAGTAATCGCCAATGGTCTTATCATATCCGTACACAATGTTGGGAACCCGTCCCTTTTCTGCATTCATTTTCTTACCGAATTTCACACGCTTGGAAGTGTTGGCACTTTCCTCCTGGGCAAGAGCACCGAAAATAGTCAGAACAAATTCACTGTTTCCCATACTGGTCATGTTGGCTGTGAGGAACTGAGTTTCGATACCTAACGCTTTCAGTTTTCGGACATTCTGCAAAAGATCTACCGTATTTCTGGCGAAACGGGAGATATCCTTTACAACAACCATGTCAAACAGACCGTGTTCGGCATCGGACATCATGTGGAGAAATTCTTTACGATTTTTTATTTTAGTTCCGGAAATTCCTTCGTCTGCATATAATCTTACTAAGGTGTCACCAGTGCGTTTGGTATATTCGGAGAAGAACTCTTTTTGAGCTTCCAGGCTGTTGAGCTGATCGGTTTTATCGGTGGAAACACGACAA
Organism: Dorea sp. 210702-DFI.3.17; assembly: GCF_020560825.1. Lineage (NCBI taxonomy): Bacteria > Bacillati > Bacillota > Clostridia > Lachnospirales > Lachnospiraceae > Dorea > Dorea sp. 210702-DFI.3.17. Next base: position 115,423 of record NZ_JAJCNB010000002.1, on the reverse strand, counting down.
TAGGCTGCTATATTCATGTTTGATAACCTTTCTGTTATAGTTCTATCGTTCTGTTACAACTCTATTATATCGTAAAATGAAGGATTATAAACATAAAAAATGCAGGAGATTATGAAATACAAATTCAATAATCTCCTGCATTTATCCTTGATTCGTCTTGGTTAAATCTCGTCTAAACCTTGCATAAGGCCATGGCAGATCTTGTGATACCGCCAAACTCCAGGCTCGGTGCGTCTGTTCTCTCACACGCTCTGGCTTCAAAATATGTACCAAGAGCATCCCCCATTCCTGCTACCAGAAATTTTACCGGTGCTTTTGCAATAATATCACTGTCTACAATAACAGCTTCCGGGTTCTTCGGGTAGAACAGATAACTGTTAAAAGTCTCATCATCATTATAAATAACAGAAAGCCCCGTACAAGGTGCATCTGTTGCAACAACAGTAGGGATAATCACAACCGGAAGCTTTTCATAATATGCGGTAGCCTTGGCAGTATCAATTGCAGAACCTCCTCCAACGCCGACAACAACATTCAGCCTATTATCCCTTACTATTTTTCTCATCTTCTCAATTTCACCTGTACTGGAGATTCCTCCAAAAATTTCGTAATAACGAACGTCATCAGTACCTTCAAAACTTCTTTCAATTTTATCATGGCACATCTTGTGTCCACTTCTGGAACAGATAAACAACCATTTGTCGCCCAAATCTTTCATCTCATCATAAAATTTAAAAAGGGCATCTCTTCCCTGCACATATTTCTGCGGTGCACGCATCATTCTAAGTCTTGCCATAACAATTGCCTCCATTTCGCTTGTTAATTAATTGACATTTTTATTATAGCCCTACACATTCATAATTCAAGAAGAATATTAGATAAAAAAAATGGTATTTCCCCATTTCTTTTGTATGTTTTTCAAGCAATAAATAAACTACCTTTCATTTTTAACTCTGGTGAGAACTTTACTTGTGATAGGGTTCTCCATTGATAATCCGGTAGCTCCGGTAAAATTCTTCCGAGGTCAGCATCTTCCCTGCCATCTCGTGTGTACATGATTCAAAACTTTTGATCCCGACACTAAATGTCCTACACCCTACTTCTGGGCATTTACCATGTCATATATTACATTGTAACTGTTTTCTTTTTGTCCTTCATTTTTCTACTTCTCCTTTTCTATAACTGCACGTAACGTGCAGTCAAAGACTTTTAACTGGAAGCACCGGTTATATATTTCCGTCTTCCATTAAAGGAAATGTTTTTTTCGCGAAAAATCAATTACACAAAAATAGGTACCTACATTTCATAAAAGTGAATGTAAATACCTATGTCATCCATTTTTTTACTTTACTATCTTACCTCCCACACAAACCGTTCTATTTTATTACTACCATATGTATCGTGCTCTTACTCATTCCGAATTTCTTCGCAGTCTGCCGGACAGTCGCTTTATTTTCAATAATATAATATGCGATTTCCACCGCCCGCTCTTCAATATAATCCTTCATAGAAAACCCCTGCATAATTTGTTTTTTTACAATCTATGCAGGGATATGGTGATGTATGTCTGCTTCACCCTTTCCTAGAAAAATACACCTTTCACAAATATCTCGATTCCGATACCAATCAGAATCACTCCACCTAAGACATCTGCTTTTCCAGCCAGCTTTGTTCCTAATGTCTTTCCAAGATATAAGCCTGTCTCACATATCGCAAATGTCACAACTGCAATGATAATGGAACAGACCAGCGCCATAACAAATCCATAATCTGCAATAGTAAATCCTACAGATAATGCATCAATGGATGTTGCAATTCCCTGCAGCATCAATACTGCAAAACTTATTTTTTTTACTTCTTCAATTTCTTCTTCGCCTTTTACTGATTCCCATATCATGCTTCCGCCAATATAAAGCAATAGTATTAATGCAATCCAAGGGATACATTTCTGAAACTGACCAAATAGCTGCACAATTGTATGTACGCAAATCCAACCCACCATAGGCATCAGAAACTGAAAAAATGCATACACTCCTGCAATATAGGCAATACGAGATTTCTTCATCTTTTTTTCATTCATTCCATTCGCAAGTGACACAGAAAATGCATCCATTGCCAACCCCACTCCCAAAAGAGCGCTGTTCATAAAAAACAAAAAATTCCAATCCATCGTTCATTTCCTCCTATATAAAAACCAGGTACAGCTGTCTGCCATACCTGGTCAATACTTCCATATAAAGAGAGTCCACGTATAAGCTTTACAGCCATACGTGAGTCTCACAAATTAAAACAAGCCAGATCTAAAAGATCAGTATGTTGACTTGTTGCGTTCAGAATCCGTTTTCATCTGATATACGCCTGCTACTCCCTCACAAATCATAATCTTTTACAAGGAGACACGATAACATAATTGATAAATTTTGTCAATAAGCGTGTCGTTTATTGACAGAATTTATTTTCTGCAATTTATTTTCTGATGCTTTATTTTCTGAACTTATTTTCTGAAGACATTTATGAAGCTATCCCTTTTTTCCATATACGAACTTCAAAGCCAGTGATTCTTTCGGGCATGATGCCACACATTTTCCACATCGTATGCACTCTGCAGAATTGGGATTCTTCACTGGATCTACAGCCATCGGACATATGTTATGACATTTTCCACAGGAGACACAAGTTTTTTTATTGCATTCCATATGGTAAATGCTGACTTTATTCAGTAGTCCGTAGATTGCTCCAAGTGGACACATGACTTTACAGAAGAACCGGCAGACAGACAGGCAGCCGATTAAAGTTATGATCAAAATACATGCTTTCACAGAAAACATCGCTCCCAGTGTTGCGCGTAACTCCGGGTGCGTACTTAAAAGTGGAATTCCACCTTCCAGCGTTCCTGCCGGGCAAATGTATTCGCAAAACGCCGGGCTGCTCATTCCCAGCTCATTGACCATCGTAACCGGCATGATAACGACAAACACTGTCAACAGCACATATTTTACATAAGTAAGCCATTTCCATAATTTTTTCTTTGGAAATGGAATCTTGTAGATCAGTTCCTGAATCAGACCAAACGGACAGAAAAAACCACAAATTGCTCTTCCAAACACTACTCCAAGTGCCAATACAAAACCTATCATATAAAAACTAAGCTTGAAATTCATAGAACCACTGACTGCCTGCATAGCTCCAATCGGACAGGCAAGTCTTGCAGCCGGACAGGAATAACAGTTCATTCCGGGATTGCAGAACTGTTTCCATCTTCCTTTGTAAATCTGACCTGATACGAAATTTCCAATATATGTATTCGAGTAGCCAAATGCCGCTACTTGAACAATTTTTCGTTTCATTTCCTGATTAATCTTCATATCACTTATCCTAACCCAATACATTCCAGGCAGATATTCACCGCCTTATTAAATATGATAGCTGTTTCTCCCCGGCTAACACCATATATAATCATAACTGCCGCCACACAGAGACCTAATACCTGCACTGCAATCTTGTTATTTCTGCTCATTCAAATAATCCTCTACCTGCTGTTTGTATTCTTCTACCTTCGCACCTACAACAGCTTCTCCTACAACTGTTCCGTTTTTATCAATAAATACTGTTGTCGGAACGCCTGCCAATTTATTAATGAACTGGTCAAATGCTCCCGGTGCAATAACATTTTCATAAGTTACACCCGTTTTTTCCACAATCTGCTGTGCCAGTGCATATTCGTCAGAATCTACAGTTTCTACATCTACGATTGTTCCAAGCATCTGTACGTTGTCAGGCATTTCCTCATTCCACTTTGCAAGTTCCGGCATCTCATTGATACAAGGATTGCAGAATGTTCCCCAGAAATTCACGACTGTTAAATCTGCCTGTGAAAAGATATCATTGGTGACTGTATTGCCTTCCAGATCTGTCGTAGAAAATACATTTACAGCAGACGGAAATGAAGCATTATTTCCCATAGTTGTAACAATCGAATTCACTTGTCTCTTCTCCTTATTCTTGGAACCACATGCGACCATACTAACACAGATCGCAGTGATCAGCAGTATGGAACATAATTTTTTCATTTTACAAATTCCCTTCTTTAATCAATATTCTATAAAAATATCTGTTATTTACAGTTCTTTTCCCAAATTCATTTTTATTAAAAAGAGGTTGTTACACCAACTCCCGCAACAACCTCTTGTATCATATCATAAAATATATGTCATATGAATCTTTTTATTTTGTTTATTCCAGAAGTCTTTCCTTAAACTATCCAAGAATATCTCATCAAACCGTCTTCTATCTTACTGAGCGTCCTGTGCAAATGAGATTGTGTATACAAATGTATCTGGTGTATAGAAATCTACTGCTGTTCCATCTACTTCTGCATATGGATAACCGAAGTTATTCAGTTTATCTCCATCCTGTGCAGGCTCTAATGTAATGTCACGTCCCTCAGAAAGTTCAACACGTTTTTCATCGTTGCTTCCCCAGTAATATTCCTGAATCTCTTTAGCTTCTGCAGATTCTTTGTCCCAGCTGTTCTTCAGAACTGCTTTCAGTACATCTGCCGGATCTGCTGCTACCCAGCCAAATCCTGGAAGATAGAACTCTGCCCAGCAATGCTGATTCTTTGTGATATCTGTATCATTGATACGAACACCGAACATTTCTCTTGCAGGAATTCCTGATGCACGGCAAAGACCTACAAATACGGAGTTAATGTCTGTACATTTTCCACCCTTTGTATCAAGAAGTGCACATACATCTCCCTGGCCACAACCTTTTACTGTGCTTTAAATTTCGTACCTACCGGAACTCCTTCGATAATATCATAGAGTGCTGCCGGGTTCTTTCCATTCGTAATAATGGTGTCGATTCCCTGCGAAGTTGCAAGTGCTGCTGCCTGAAGTTTTGTACGCATTCCTCCTGTTCCGCGTCTGGATCCCGCACCTCCGGCAAGCTTGTATACTTCGTCGTCAATCTTATCAATCTCTTCAATCAGCTTTGCATCTGGATGAAGTCTTGGATCACAATTGTAGAATCCATCAATATCTGAAAAAATCACTAATTTGCTTGCGCGGCACAGAACCGCTACTACAGAAGACAGCATATCGTTGTCTCCAAAAAGTCGGTCATTAGATTCAATCTCCGTATAGCTTACAGAGTCATTTTCATTTACAATTGGAATGACTCCCATCTCTAAAAGTGCGTCAAATGTATTGATCAGATTGTCTTTTTTCTCCTCCTGTTCAATATCTTCAGCATTCAGAAGAATCTGACCAATCGTCTTATCATAATCTCCGAAGAACTTATCATACAGGAACATGATACTGCACTGTCCAACTGCTGCGGCTGCCTGTTTGTGGCGCATACTTGTCGGCTGAGTCTTCATTTTTAATTTATTTCTTCCAACTGCAATTGCACCGGAAGATACAAGAATCACTTCATATCCCATATTCTGGATATCTGACAACACACATGCCAGTCTGTCAAAACAACGAAGGTCACTTTTTCCAAGCTCATTTGTAAGTGTTGATGTACCAACTTTAACAACAATTCTGTTCTGATAAGGTTTCATAATAAAAATCCTCGCTCTCTCTTGCATTTCATCTGCACTTAGTTTACCATAGAGCTACAGATTACAAAAGCGTATCTTTCTCATATGTATCATGAGTTTTTCTCATACATTGATATTTATACAAGATTGATCAAAACACTGTATAATGCGCGTCCATGAAACAGGTTCTTGAAGGCACGCTCACGCTACAGCAAATCTATACTTCGCGACGCATCATTATGATAAAGATACCGTCCTGACTTTTTCAAATTGAAAGGAGGATTTTTAAGTAATCGATAACATTGATATTAGTGATTAAATGTGTTAAAATGTGCTCATGGAGGTATTGCTATGAACACATCGAATATCACTAATTATAAACCAAAAGATTTTGCTGAATTATTAGGTGTCTCTGTGAAAACATTACAGCGTTGGGACAGGGAAGGAACGCTAAAAGCGAATCGAACTCCAACTGACAGGCGTTATTATACTTACAACCAATATCTTCAATTCAAAGGCATAGATACAGAGAATGATACTCGACAAGTTGTTATTTATGCAAGAGTTTCTACAAGAAATCAAAAGGATGATTTACAGAATCAAGTATCGTTTTTACGTCAATTCTGTAATGCCAGAGGAATGATTGTAGACCAATGTATTGAAGATTATGGCAGTGGTTTAAACTATAACCGTAAAAAGTGGAATCAGCTGTTAGATGAAGTAATGGAACAAAAAATTAAAACCATCATAGTTACACATAAAGACAGATTTATCAGATTTGGATATGACTGGTTTGAAAAATTCTGTATGAAGTTCAATACAACTATAGTAATAGTGAACAATGAAGAACTATCACCGAAAGAAGAACTTGTACAGGATATTGTATCTATACTTCATGTTTTTTCCTGTAGATTGTACGGACTTCGTAAGTATAAAAAACAAATAGAAAGGGATAAAGAGATTGCTAAAGAGCTTCAAGACGGAAATCAACCCAACTGAAGAACAGAAAGCCCGAATCCGCAAGACGATAGGCACTTGCCGATATGTTTATAACTTCTACCTTGGTCACAACAAAGCCCTGCATGATAATGGTGAAAAGTTTATGACTGGTAAGAGCTTTAGCCTATGGCTTAACAACGAATACATTCCAGATAATCCTGACAAAACATGGATCAGGGAAGTGTATTCAAAAGCCGTAAAAAAGTCTATCGAAGATGGATGTGCTGCTTTTACAAGATTTTTTAAACATCAGAGTGATTTTCCTAAATTTAAAAAGAAAGGTAAATCTGATGTGAAAATGTATTTCGTCAGAAATAACCCAAAGGATTGTCAATGCGAAAGGCACAGACTTAAGATTCCAACTCTGGGCTGGATCCGTATCAAAGAAAAAGGATATATCCCAACAACAAAGGATGGATATATGATCAGAAGTGGTACAGTGTCTGTTAAGGCTGGCAGATTTTATGTTTCTGTTCTTGTAGAGATTCCCGATGTCAATATTAACAATAACTTAAACGAGGGAATCGGTATAGACCTCGGGCTAAAAGATTTTGCTATTATTTCAAATGGAAAGACATACAGGAACATCAACAAATCGGCAGGATTAAAGAAACTTGAAAAACAACTGATCCGGGAACAGAGAAGTCTTTCCCGAAAGTATGAAAATTTAAAGAAAGGAGAGTCCACTCAAAGAGCAAATATACAGAAACAAAAGCTTAAGGTACAAAAACTTCATCATAAAATGGATAATATCCGTACTGATTACATTAACAAGACAATCGCTGAGATAGTGAAAACCAAACCGTCTTACATAACGATTGAAGATTTAAATGTAAAAGGAATGATGAAAAACAGGTGTCTTTCAAAAGCTGTTGCATCTCAGAAGTTTTATGAATTTAGAAAAAGGCTTAAAGCCAAGTGCGATGAAAAAGGCATTGAATTAAGGGTAGCAGATAGATTTTATCCATCTTCAAAGACATGTCACCATTGTGGTTCTATCAGGAAAAATTTAAAGCTTTCAGATAGAATTTACAGATGTGAATGTGGCTATGTTGCAGACAGGGATCTCAATGCGGCACTTAATTTAAAAGATGCTAAAACTTACAAGATTGCATGATTAAAAGCAAATGTAAGTATGTACCGAAGGCTATTTCGGGAATTAACGACTGTGGAGTGTACAAGAACCTGTGAGTAGCGTATTGCCTGCAATCGTCAAAACATACACAATGAAGCAGTAAGAAGTATTCGTGAGGACTTCAATTTCTCGATGTGTTTGAGTATATTTAAACATATTTTGAGTGGCAGCCCATATGGACGTCAACATACAAAAATACCAGGCCTTTCTTAAGGCTGTTGAATATGGCAGTTTCACAAAAGCTGCCGAAGCACTCTCCTACTCCCAGTCCGGGATCAGCCGGATGATCGGCGATCTGGAACAGGAATGGAATATTATTCTTCTGGAACGCGGCAGGGGTGGTGTCCGTCTGACTTCTGATGGACTGAGACTTCTTCCTTACGCACAGAATGTCTGTGCCGAATATAAAAAGCTGCAGATGCAGGTGGATGAGCTCCATGGCCTGCAGTCTGGTCTGATTCGAATTGGTACATTTTCCAGTGTTGCCACACATTGGCTGCCGAATATAATCCAACAGTTTCAGAAAGATTTTCCGAATATTGATTTTGAACTTCTACTTGGTGATTACGCCGAAATTGAAAATTGGATTGTTTCCGGCCGGGTGGACTGTGGATTTTTACGCCTCCCGACAATAAATCCTGAACTGGAAACTATTTTTTTAGAAGCTGACCCGCTGATGGCTGTTATACCTGAACATCATCCACTGGCAGACTGTAAAAAATTCCCCGTTCAAGAACTGGTATCTGCTCCATTTCTCCTTCTTTCCAGAGGGGCTAATTCTGATGCCACAGACATCTTTAGTAATTGTGGGTTGAATCCGAAGGTACATATTATGACATGGGATGATTACGCAATTATGTCCATGGTCGAAAAGGGGCTTGGCATCAGTGTGCTTCCACAACTGATCCTGCAACGAATCCCTTATCACATTCTCACAAAAGAATTAGATGTTCCGGCTTACCGCCGTGTAGGGCTGGCTCTTAGAAGCAAGAAAACCGCTTCCCTTGCGGTAAAGCGGTTTCTCGAATATCTGCAGTACAGATAATTATTTTTCCATATTTTTAAAGCTGATAAAATGATAACTCTCTAAAATCTGAAAATATTTCACAATTCTTGGATACAGCGGCTCTGCTGCTTCTCCAAAATGTTCTTTCTGAAGAGCGGCCAGTTCCATCACTGTCCGCTCCCCGTCGATCAACGGCCACAGATAACTTCCCTGCACATCCAGATGAACTTTCGTCGTCTGTGGTCTGCGGAAATATGTCTGTGCGATCCGATTGAAAAAGCCTTCATTCTTCACTTCTAATACAACCCGTTCCCGGCGGTCTATATGCCAGCCGAGTTTTTCCGGTCTCACCGGAATCAGGTCAAGATAATTAATCTGCTGCTTATTTTTCTTATTCTTTTTCATTATTTCTCTTTACTCTTTTTCCAAAGAGAGAATTTCAGAAGGCATAAGATCATGATAACCATCAGTACAACTCCACCGATGTTACCAAAGTTTACACTTTCTCCGATACTTACGTTAATTCCAAATACTGCGAAGATTGCAAGCAGGATTCCTACAAGTCCTTCTCCTGCGATCATACCTGCACAATACAGTGTTCCGTCTGTTGTCTGCTTTGTCTTTGTCTCCTCGTCAACATTTTTACGACGATCCATGAACATACGAACAACACCACCGATCATGATGGATGCATTCAGGTAAATTGGAAGATACAGACCGATAGCAAATGGCATAACCGGTACTCTTAAGATCTCAAGTGCAATTGCTAAGAATACTCCGATAAATACCAGGTTCCATGGAAGGTTTCCACCCATGATTCCCTCTACGATCATCTTCATCAGTGTTGCCTGTGGTGCCGGTACTTCTGCTCCGCCGTATCCCCATGCTGCATTCAGAAGATAAAGAACTCCTCCGATTGCAAGACCGGATACAATAACTCCGATAATTTCACCCATCTGCTGTTTCTTAGGTGTTGCACCAAGCAGGTATCCTGTCTTCAGATCCTGTGATGTATCACCGGCGATAGCTGCTACGATACAGATAACTGATCCGATTGCAATAGCTGCTGTCATACCGTCGATTCCTGTCTTACCGCTTGCTTTGATTGACATTGTAGCAATCAGAAGTGTAGCGATAGCCATACCGGAAACCGGGTTGTTAGAACTTCCTACAAGACCTACCATACGGGAGGATACAGTTGCAAAGAAGAAACCAAATACTACGATAATTGCTGCTCCAAGTAATGTTACCGGAATTGCAGGCACTACCCAGATGATAAGAATCATAGCTACGATTCCGAACAGAATCATCTGCATTGGAAGATCCTGAGCTGTACGAGCTGTATTGGTATTCTTTCCACCTTTCATGCTCTTAATAGAGTCACGGAATGTTGTAATGATCAGTGGCAGAGATTTGATCAGGGAGATAATTCCTCCTGTAGCGATTGCTCCTGCACCGATATATTTTACATATGTACTCCAGATTTTTGCTGCTCCGCCAGCTGCATAAAGATCAGCAATTGTTGTTCCTACATCTGCCGGATAAAGCCATGTATCTGGTCCGAACAGACAAATCAGAGGAATGATCACCATCCAGCCGATTATAGATCCTACAAACATGTAGGAAGCGATCTGTGGTCCTACGATATAACCAACACCGAGAAGTGCCGGATATACTTCCATACCAATCTCACCTTTGAATGACTTAAATGCAAATGCTACGTCAGACGGAAGTACTTTCAGTCCGTCTACAACGAATTTAAATGCTGCTGCGAGTCCCATACCGGAGAATACTGTTGAAGCATTGGCTCCTCCTTCTTCTCCTGCCAGAAGTACGTCTGCACAAGCAGTTCCCTCTGGGTAAAGCAGTGTCTCATGCTCTTTTACGATCAGCGCATTACGAAGTGGTACCATGAAGAGTACTCCAAGGACTCCACCACAAAGTGCGATCAGTGTAATCTCTACAAGACTTGGCATATCGCACAGGCCCTCTTCTGCCCAAAGGAACAGAGCCGGCATTGTAAAGATGGCTCCTGCTGCCAGAGACTCTCCGGCGGAACCGATTGTCTGAACCATGTTGCTTTCCAGAATGGAATTACGCTTCATGATCACGCGGATCACTCCCATAGAGATAACTGCTGCCGGAATAGACGCAGATACAGTCATACCTACACGAAGTCCTAAATATGCGTTTGCTGCACCAAAAATTACAGCCAGAAGCATTCCCATTACAATGGAAGTTACCGTAAGCTCCGGCATAACCCTATCGGCCGGGATATACGGTTTAAACTCATTCTTTTCGTTCATTTCCCTCTCACCTTTCTTCTTGAGTTTACACGCCCTTCCATGAGCGTGCTTTCTTTATTATACCTAAATAATGCATGTAACTCAAGCTTATATTACACTTCTACTTGTGCAATTTTATACATATATTAGTATAATTTTCCAATTATTCTATTAAAAGTACAAAAAAGCACCGATAAATCATATGTTATCTGATTAATCAGTGCTTTCTTGTTAATTGTCTAATGGCATTAATCATTGATTGATGTATTTTATTCTTTCGTTATATTTATTTTCAATCTCCGATTGATTCATTTTATTCTTAATTATCTGTTTTCTGGATACAGTTATCTACCAGCCAGTCTTTTACCAGATCTGTGAGCATTGCCTCTTTTAAAGTATCTTTTGAATATGCCTTTTCCATGGCGTCACCATCTTCGAATCCATATGTCTTAGCATACTCTTTTAACATCTTCTTGTATGTCTTGTCATCTAATTTAATCTTCTCTTTGTCTGCAATAGCCTCAGCGATCATGGTCTGCTTCTCAGACTCCTGAGCTGCCTCTTCCACTTTCTGCTCAAAACTCTCTACTGTATACTGGCCAGAAGATGTAATGTAAGTCTCATAATCAGTTCCCTGACTCTCTGCGTAAGATTTGTAAGAATCAATCAGAGAATTCTTCATCTCGTCAATCTTCTCCTGTTGTTTCTTAGAGTACTTCTGAACAGTTGTGTTATCGACTACTGCCTGCCATGCCTCTGATTTCAAAGTACTGTCATAGTCTTCCTGCTTCTGATCTTCCAGTGTCTTTTTAATCTCTTTCTTATATTCTTTTACAGTCTTAGAACTTTCAGAATTATTCGCAACCCACTCGTCTGTCAGTTCCGGTACATTCTGCTCTGAGATAGAATTTACAGTAATCGTAAACTGACATGCTTTTCCTGCAAGATCTGTTGACTGATAATCGTCTGGGAATTTTCCGTCCCATACAAACGTCTCTCCCACATTATGTCCGATGATGCTGTCTTCAAATCCATCGATCATCGTTCCAGAACCCAGTTCCAGTGAATAGCTATCAGAAGAGCCTCCGTCAAATGCTTCTCCGTCAATGGTTCCTACAAATGCGATATCTACAGTATCTCCCTTCTGCGCTGCGCGGTCTGTCACTTCTGTTGTCGTTGCAGAGCTTGTAAGCTGAGACTGAATATACTGTTCTACATCGTCATCTGTCACTTTTTCCGGTTTATCTGCTGCGCTTACTTCTACGCCTTTATACTGTGTGATTTTCAGATTGTCTGTCTCTAATCCTTTACTTGCCTGACATCCTACAAGAATCATGGAAGTTGCAAGTGTTGCACAGAAAAGTGCTGCTAATCTCTTCTTCATCTTCTTATCCCTTTAAAACTTCGTTTTATAATTTAAAATTACTTTTCACGCTCGGAAAAACGCCACTTCTAGTTATAACACATTTCCCAAATGTTGCAAATACTTTTCACATATATTTCATAATTGCACGCGCAGTAACTGACGTTTTTCCTTGCACTTCCACTTAAAGAATGATACAATGGGATTTGTGTAAATGACATTAGATAAATATAGGAGGGTTACTCGTGAGTACATTATCGATTGTTTTACTGGTAATTTTAGTCGTACTGATAATCGCTTGTGTTGTGCTGTATTTCCTGGGTAAGAAAGCTGAAAAAAAACAGGCTGAACAGCAGGAGCAGTTAGATGCTGTTGCACAGACAGTATCTATGCTGATCATCGATAAGGGCAAGATGAAGTTAAAAGATTCTGGTCTTCCACAGATTGTCATCGACAATACTCCAAAGTATCTCCGCCGTTCTAAAGTTCCGGTTGTCAAGGCGAAAGTCGGACCGAGAATTATGACACTGATGTGTGATGCTCAGATTTATCCGCTCATTCCTGTTAAAAAAGAAGTAAAAGCAACAGTAAGCGGTATCTACATTACCGGCGTTAAGGGCGTGCGTGGTGCACTGGAGACACCAGAGAAGAAAAAAGGATTTTTTGCCAGATTTAAAAAAGATAAAAAATAAAGCATAAAAAATAAAATCCAAAAAAAGAGGCTGTTTTTCACAGCCCCTTTTTTATACTCATTTTTTTATCCTTCTTATTCATTCGCTTCTATCAGAATGCGGATATCGCAGTCTGCGGCCTTGTCTCCATTAATATCCAGAGAATATCTGACCTGAAGTTCGATGCGCTCCTCTTCAATCTGTATATCCATACCTTTCGTATATGTGCCAAGAAGCAGATCTCCGTATGGAGTCTGATATGGAGTCACATTAATCTTATCGGTCTCAAATACCATATGCGAATTAGTAATTCCGCTTTTTGTAATATCTAAAAGCTTTCCTTCATCAATTTTGATTCGATTCTTGATCGTCCCCGGAATTCCCTCTACGACCTCATCATAAACTATGTAATGTTTCCCATTTTTCAGATAATAGGTGGCGGGAGTTGTCACCTCTATGGAGTTGGCCTCATTACTGTTCTCCTCCTGCACCATCATCACGCTGTCATCATAATGAAGTCCGGATATTGTAACTAATACATTTTTCGTCATAAATCTTTATCTTTCCTCATTCTCGAAGTCCGGCGGACATCATCACTTCTATTCCTGCCGGCTTTACAGAGAAAGCTTCTTGGAAATCTCGTACTGATATGCAGGGATTCCTTTCTGCATTCCAAGTGCTTCCTCAATATCAAAATCTACATATTCACCGTGTCTGTAACCTACGATACGGTTTGTCTTTCCTTCTAAGAGAAGATCTACTGCCATGGATCCCATGATAGATGCATATACACGGTCTTTACATGTCGGGCTTCCACCACGCTGCATATGTCCAAGGATAGTTGCTCTTGTCTCCATGCCTGTTCTTTCTTCGATTGTCTTTGCAAGATTCACAGAATCACCAACACCTTCTGCATTGATGATAATGTAGTTCTTCTTACCTCTTTTTTTAGACTCTTTTATATCATCGATAATATCCTCAATATCATATCCTTCTTCCTCAGGAAGGAGAATACGTTCAGCTCCATTTGCAATACCGCACCACAGAGCCAGGTATCCTGCATCACGTCCCATAACTTCAATAATAGAACATCTGCTGTGTGAAGTAGATGTATCACGGACTTTATCAATTGCCTCCATAGCTGTATTTACCGCTGTGTCAAATCCGATTGTATACTCTGTACAATCAATATCAAGATCGATGGTTCCCGGAACTCCAATCGTATTCACTCCAAGATATGCAAGTTTCTGCGCTCCACGGAAAGATCCGTCTCCTCCAATTACTACCAGACCGTCAATTCCATACTTTTTACAGATAGCTGCTGCTTTCTGCTGACCTTCTTCTGTAATCATCTCTTTACAACGGGCCGTCTGAAGAATTGTACCTCCACGCTGAATAATGTCTGATACATCTCCTGCGTCCAGATCGATGATTTCCTCATTGAGAAGTCCCTTATAACCTTTTCTGATGCCTCGTACTTTCACACCTTTTCCAAGTGCAGTTCTGACAACAGCACGAATTGCCGCGTTCATTCCCGGAGCATCTCCTCCACTTGTCAATACACCTATTGTACGAATGATTCTTTCTGCCATGATTCTTCTCCTCCATCGTAGAGTTGCTTTTCACCTCTTTGATCAGCAACATATTTATTTCGTTATTTATTTAACCTTTCACGCTACATTGTATATGAATTGCCTTAGTTTTTCAATGGTTTTTCCACCACTTTTACGCAAGATTCACCAAAATAATTCATAAGCCTGCTTAGTAATCCAGGTTCTATATTCACATTTCGGTTAGATGGAAGGCGTTTTACCGCCCGCTCTGCCTTACAATATACTATAACTTCATCATTTCCATCGGAAGATGCAAGCATATCATATAGCATCTTCTCTCCCTGAAGAAATGTTTCTTTATCCGGATACTGGATCCAGAGTTCCTGTTTCTTCTGTCCAAATGGAATGACTTTCTCACAGATCAGTTTGCTGGAGGCTTCATCCTCTTCAGACACCCGTCCCTTAACAAAGACAACATTTTCCTCTTCCAGATATTGATGATAGCGCTCATAATCTCTTGGAAATACAACGACTTCTACTGATCCCATAATATCTTCGATCGTCAGGAAACACATGGTCTTATTATTCTTCGTGTATTTGATTGTCTTGCTCGCAATGATTCCACCAATGATCTCTGCTGCGCCATCACTGACTCTTGAAAATCCCAATTCCTCATCAAACTGGAAATCCTGTGTCGTTTTGGAAATGCCTTTTCTCCACTGCTCCTCGTACTCTTCCATCGGATGTCCGCTTAAGTAGATTCCAAGCACTTCTTTTTCGAAAGCAAGTTTCGTAGACTTCTCGTATTCACCTACATTTGGCAGCGGAATATCGAACTCGGATTTCTGTTCTTCTCCTACAATGTCAAAAAGAGACATCTGACCTGTCATGGAATTTTTCTTCTCCCGGTTCACCTGGTCGAGAATCTGTACATAGATGACCATGAATTGCTTTCTTGTTCCTCCAAGTTCGTCAAATGCACCGGATTTGATAAAGTTCTCAATCGTTCTCTTATTGATATCTTTTCCTGACATCCGCTCAATGAAATCTTTCAGATTCTTAAACTCTCCGTTTGCTTTCCGCTCTGCAACAATTTCTTTGATGACTGGTCTGCCGATGCTCTTGATCGCTGCCAGTCCGTACCGGATACTTCCGTTATCTACAGAAAAGCTGCTGTAACCATGGTTAATGTCCGGCGGCAGAATCTTGATCCCCATCTGGCGGCAACTGTAAATGTACTCGGCTACCTTTCCTGGATTATCAATGACTGAGGTCATAAGAGCTGCCATATACTCTACTGGATAATAATATTTGAGCCATGCTGTCTGGTAAGAAACGACCGCATATGCTGCCGCATGGGATTTGTTAAACGCATACTTGGCAAAATCTGTCATTTCATCATAAATCTTATTGGCAGTCTTCTCGTCAATACCATTTGCAATACAGCCTGGTACACCTTCCTCCGGATTTCCGTACACAAAATTCTGGCGTTCCTTTGCCATGACATCGGCTTTCTTCTTGGACATAGCGCGGCGCACAAGGTCGCTTCGTCCAAGGGTATATCCTGCCAGATCACGCACAATCTGCATAACCTGCTCCTGATAGACGATACAGCCATAAGTTGGCGACAGGATCGGCTCTAGCTGTGGGCAGTCATAGGTGATCAGCTCCGGATGTTCTTTTCCTTTAATATACTGAGGGATAAAATCCATCGGCCCCGGACGATACAGGGAAATTCCGGCGATAATATCTTCCAGGCTCTGCGGTTTCAGCTCTTTCATAAAGTTCTTCATTCCTGCACTCTCTAACTGGAACACACCGTCTGTCTTTCCCGTTCCAATAGAATCCAGTACTGCTTTATCGTCAAAATTAATCTTGTTAATGTTGATCTCTTTTCCGGAACTGTAGCTTGCAAGCTTCTCTGCATCCCGAATCACCGTCAAGGTGCGAAGCCCCAGAAAGTCCATTTTCAAAAGTCCCAGCTCTTCCAGCGTGGTCGCTACGAACTGAGTCGTTACAGATCCATCTGATCCAAGTGACAGCGGCACATATTCTTCTACCGGCTTCTGGCTGATAACAACTCCGGCTGCATGCATGGAAGTATGTCTTGGAAGTCCTTCCAGACGCATGGACATGTCAATCAGTTCTTTTACCTGTGAGTCTTCCTCATAGGACTTGCGAAGTTCTGAGCTGGTCTTGAGTGCCTTATCCAAAGTAATATTCAGCTCCTTCGGAATAAGCTTCGCTATATTATCTACAAATGCATACGGCAGATCCATCACACGTCCTACATCCCGAATCACACCTCTGGCAGCCAGTGTACCAAATGTGACGATCTGAACGACTCGGTCTGCGCCGTACTTTCTTCCTACATAGTCGATCACTTCCTGACGCCTCTCGTAACAGAAATCCACGTCAATGTCGGGCATGGACACACGCTCCGGATTCAGGAAACGTTCGAACAGAAGCTGGTATTTAATCGGATCAATACTTGTAATCTCCAAACAATACGCCACAATACTTCCGGCACCGGAACCACGTCCCGGTCCGACCATAATCTTCTGTGACCTTGCATAGTGAATGAAATCCCACACAATCAGGAAATAATCGACATAGCCCATCTTGTGAATAACTGACAGTTCATAGTCCAGTCTGTCTTTCAAATCCTGTGAAGGATTCGGGTAACGTCTTTCCAGCCCTTCGTAACACAATTTGTTCAAATATTCCCAGGAGGAAAGTCCATCCGGAACATCGTATTTTGGAAGTTTGGTCACACCAAATTCGATTTCCACGTCACAACGGTCTGCAATCTTCTGTGTGTTCTCAAGAGCCTGCAATGCATATGGGAACAGCTTCTTCATTTCCTCTTCTGACTTGATATAATACTGTCCGCCCTCATAGCGCATACGATCCTCGTCTGCCAACTTCTTACCTGTCTGGATACAGAGCAGAATATCATGTGCCCGCGCATCTTCTGCATAAGTATAATGTATATCGTTCGTTGCTACCAGTTCAATTCCCGTCTCCTGTGACATGCGCATCAATGCCTGATTGACCGTCTGCTGCTCCGGAATCCCATGATCCTGCAGCTCCAGGAAAAAATTCCCTTTTCCAAATATTTCCTCATACCTAAGAGCTGCTGCTCTTCCTTCACTGTACATGCCTCTTGTGATATTTTTCTGAACCTCACCTGCCAGGCACGCGCTAAGCGCAATGATTCCTTCGTGAAATTCCCTCAAAAGCTCCAGATCCACACGTGGTTTATAATAATATCCTTCTGTGTAACCACGGGATACAATTTTCATCAAATTGTGGTATCCTTCATCATTTTCTGCCAGGAGAACCAGATGATAATATCTGTCATCTCCGCTTCCTACAGCCTCTTTGTCAAACCTGGATCCTGGTGCCACATAGACTTCACAGCCAAGGATCGGCTTGATTCCCTGAGCACGGGCAGCACGGTAAAAGTCGATCACGCCGAACATACAGCCATGATCAGTAATTGCCACGCTGTTCATTCCAAGCTCTTTGACCCGCGCCACACACTCTTTAATTTTATTGGAGCCGTCCAGCAGACTGTACTCTGTATGAACATGTAAATGTGCAAAGCTCATATATTTTTCTCCCTTATTTTCCTTATCTTCGCATGTAATAAAGAATGTGCCTCGGCACATTCTTGCTGCTCTGATACAGATAGAAAAGAAAGCGCTGACAGACTTTTTCGCCCGCCAACGCTAATACTCTCATCAATACTTCATTCTCTCTTCTGATCCTAGCCGTTAATCATATAGGAAATCAGCCTGTCGATGTCTTCTTTTTCATGTGCGATGATTTCCATTTCCGGAATCTCTCCATTTGAAAAGATAGTCGCGAGTGATACATACTGGGATAATTTTGATTTTAAATTCAGTCTGTCTCCCTCACCAGTAACAAGCTCAACTTTTCCTTTACAACCGTCAATTGCTTTAAAAAATCCTTCGATATCTGTAATATTCTGTACTTTCATGCGCTCGCGCTCCTTTCAAAATTTATCACGCCCCCATTATACCTTATTTGTGCAGAAATTCAATAGATTTTTCGGTAATAATGACTTTGTTTTCCTTTAAAAGACGTCCTACTGCACGCTTAAATGCATTTTTGCTCAGTCCCAGTTCATTTTTAATTTTTTCCGGATCTGCCTTGTCTGTAAATGGCAGTTTTCCCCCGTGCTCTTCCATCCGTTTTACGATCAGCTCTGCATCTGCATCCATCTGGATAAATGCTTTCTCACGCACACTTAAGTCCAGCTTTCCATCTTCACGTACCTTTATAACTCTTGCATGGACTTTATCCCCAACCTGAAGATGTCCGCCGTACGCTTCACGCTTCGGGATCAGTGCAGAATACTTATTGTCTACTGCTACAAAAACTCCAAAGTTATCGCTTCTCTCATAGACGATTCCTTCTACATGATCGTCTTTCTTATACGGAGAGTCTGTCTCTAATTTTTCATAAACCTTCATAGTCGCACATAATCTCTCGGACTTGTCCACATAAAGCGCAACCAGCACCTGATCTCCTTTTTTCACCTTAGCAGTCTGCTCTTTGAATGGAAGTAGCAGATCTTTCGGCAGTCCCCAGTCGAGAAATGCTCCAATCTTTCCGGTATCTTTCACTGTCAGAACAGCCAGTTCACCCAATGTGATCTTTGGTTCTGCTGTTGTTGCAATCAATCTGTCGCTGGAATCCTTGTAAAGAAATACTTCCACCGGATCTCCAATCTCAATTTCTTTTGGTACTTCTTTCTTTGGAAGCAGTACACGTTCCTCACTTGTTCCAAGATATATTCCAAAATCAACTGTCTTTACAACTGTCAGCATTCTTCGTTTTCCGAGTTCTTCGATTAACTTCATCTGTCTTATCCTTTCTCTCTACAATCATCTATCATCAGCCTATTTTATGTAAATGCCCTACACCCATGCAAATTCTACTGCTGCATACAATTCTCCTTCTGTCGTACACAGTTCCACAACTGTCCGGCCATCTCTGTCACCTGTCCTGGGAACAATCATATCCCCCAGCACTGCTGATTTCTTATATTCCACCCGCACCTGACGGATCACTCTCTCTTGATCCAACATTTCCATAGCCATCTGTACATACTGGCAATTATTTACATGTTCATTCGTATCAATATGGTATCTGCGCACCGGAAACGGCTCCAGACTCATACATTCTTCCGGCAGTGCAATTTTTCTGGATTCATACTCCATCTCCAGCGGTTCACACTGTCCATAGGCATCCAGTTCTTCCTGATCTGGTCTTACCGGACGCCCCTTTTCTACATCCATATATACCCAGACTGACTGTGCGTACGCAGCCTTTTCTCCATTCTCATCTGTCATACAGAAGTTGCGCTCTGCAAGCATTCCCTTGAACTTTGAGGCCCATGTACTGACCTGGATCTTATCATTCATTTTCGGATAATGATCGATCACGATCTGCCAGTAAGTCAGAATCCACGCTTTTTTCTTTTTTGAAAGTACGTCCAGACCGACTCCGATATCTTCTGACTGAAATGTACTGCAATCTTGAAAATAATTGATGATCGATGGAACTGTAATCTTTCTTGTGTGGTCGATCTCGCTGAAGCGGACGCGGCCGTCCATCATATATTTATACTCCTTCTTTGGCACTTGCAACGTAACTCCTTTCCACTGTAATGACACACTGATATCTTGGATCTACAATCTGTAAAACTCCCATAATCGCAGACCGGATATGATCCTGTTTTTTCTGATCATATTCAAATGGTACGACCAGATCAAAAATCAGATTGATCTGATCCGTTCCGGGAACCATTCGAAAGTCATGGATACTAAGCTTAGGATCCATCGCCCGCAGCACCTTCTCGACTTTCTCCTTTGCCTCCAGCACATGCTCGTCTTTTGTCTCTACAGGATCCATATGTATTACGAGCATAATCCCAAGCTGTTCTAATGCTTCTCGCTCCACCCGGTCGATAATCTCATGGGATGTCTCAATATTCACATCATTCGGGACCTCCGCATGAATGGATGCCATGCTCCTTCCTGGTCCGTAATTATGTACGATCAAATCATGGCTTCCAAGAATCCCGTCATATTTCTCTACAAAGTCACTGATCTGCTTATAGATCTGTGGGTCTACCGGTGCCCCGATCAATGGCTCCAGCGTATCTTTTGCGATTCCGATACCGGCCCACATAACGACTAACGATACACCAAGTCCTACATATCCGTCAATATTAATTCCTGTAAAATAAAAAAATAATACTGAAGCGATAGTCGCCCCCGTTGTAATCACATCTCCCATGGAATCTGCTGCAGTCGCCATCATGACCTGGGAATTGATACGTTTTCCAAGATTTTTATTAAAAACTCCCATCCACAGCTTCACTGCCACTGACAGAAATAATATGAGCATAGATACTGCCTGGAAATATAACTCTTCCGGTTCCCTGATCTTCGCAATAGCGCTTTTAAAAAATGTGAATCCAACTTCCATTACAAGAAAGGCCACGATCAGCGCCGCAATATATTCAATTCTTCCATGTCCGAACGGGTGCTCCTTATCTGCCGGTTTTCCTGCCATCTTCACCCCGATCAGACTGATGATCGAAGAACCTGCATCAGACAGGTTGTTAAATGCATCTGCCATAACAGAAATACTGTGAAGCAGATAGCCAATCAGCCATTTTGCCGCAAATAGCAATATATTACAAAAGATGCCTGTCACGCTTGCCAGCACTCCATATGCTGTACGCACAGACACCTTACTCGTATTCTCATAATCTTTTACAAAATGTCGTACAAGAAACTCTGTCATCTCATACTCTCCTAATCTCCGAAGAAAAACCATTTCACCTTAAGTTCTTTATTATCCGTAAGCAGTTGATATTCCTCGTCGGTAAGCACCCCTTTAAGGTCTTCTTTACCTTCATCACTCACCACCGCACAAGTCTTGTCCAGAAAACAGAGATTTGGATATAACACACACCACCAGTTATGTCCGGCCGCCTCACCCAATGTGATCCTCAGCGCCTCATACTCGCCTTGTGGAAATATCATATCTCCGTATTTTTTTTCTGGGAAGCAGCACTTCGTCACGTGCGCATCTGCCTGATAATCCATGCCTTCCCGTTCAAGCACCTCATCAGCCACCAGGATCAGATCATTTAAGTGAGACTCTGCCCATTTCTTCGTTGCCTGTGCAGAATTTTTATGAATGCCTGGATTCATCTGCTCCGCCTGATTCATTGTCACTGCGTGATCCATCTGATTTGTGGTACCTGGCATCTCAGATGTCATATAGGCAATCACTGCGTCCCGGACTTTTAGCTTCACCCGCTGGTCTTTTTCACTGTCACTGTTGGCCAGTACATGAAAACGAAAGACTTCATCTGCAATCCCCCGCTGCGTCTCGCAGATTTTCTTATCCACCAAAGCCACGCGCCATGCAGTAAAACTCCACATCCATCCAACTGCTATACAAATACCAAGTATACCACAAATCAGATTCTTTGTCCCGATTTTATTTCTCAACAGATCCCATAACTTTCGCATATCTATGTACCTCCTGCAATCACTCAAACATTTAAATTGAATTTATACAGAAAGTATGGACAGATATCCGTAGATTATACAGGTATCTGCTAATTATTCTTCGTTCTGATCTTGTCCGTCACCGCAGATACCTGATTATCAATATGCTGACATGTAACTGCTGTTGCTTCTACTTTTTCTCTTCTCTTGATATGGTACACGATCTCTTCGTGTTCCTGGGTCAATTGCTCGTGCACATCTGGGTTCTTCAAATATTCTACACGGTAGCGGTACATCTGTTCTCTTAATTTATTCAGCAGATGGATCAGTTTCTGATTATCCGTTGCCATATAGATCACATCATGGAATCGCACATCTGCCTCTGCTACTTCTGTGATGTCTTTACTTCTTTTCAGGACTTTTTTAAAATTCTCTCCGGCCTTTTCCAATTCTTCCAACTCTTCCTGAGTGATCTTCTCACATGCGAGCTGCACTGCCAGTTCTTCCAGTGCTTTTCTGACTTCCAGCACATCTCGCAGGCTTTTCTCCGTAATGTCCGCCACTTCCGCACCTTTTCTCGGAATCATAATGACCAGACCTTCCAACTCCAACTTACGGATTGCCTCACGGATCGGGGTACGGCTCACGCCCAGTTTATTTGCAAGCTGGATTTCCATCAATCTTTCACCCGGTTTAAACTCTCCTCGAAGGATTGCCTGTCTGAGTGTATTGAATACCACATCCCTAAGCGGAAGGTATTCATTTTCATTGACTTTCAAATTTTGCTCCATGCTTTCTACTTCCTCCTTGCCTGGTGTATACTCGTTACATATACCTGTTTTGCCAGTTTCTGTTCCTTTATCTTCTGTGCCGCACGTTTCGCTGACTGTCTGTCTTCAAATAAGCCAAATACGGTCGGACCACTTCCGCTCATCATAGCGTTCATGGCTCCGCCTTCTTTCATGACATTTTTGATCTGTTCAATGACCGGATAGACAGGAATCGTCACCTGCTCCAGTACATTTCCCATACACTCTGCCACCTTATGGATATTCTTTCTCGCAAGTCCGTTTAAAATACCATCGATATCCGGGTGTTCTGTAATTTCCAATGCATCCAGTTTTTCATAGACCATCTTTGTCGATACACTGATCGGTGGTTTTGCCAGCAGCACAAAACACTTTGGACAGGCCAAAAGAGGTGTCAGCTTCTCGCCGATTCCCTCTGCCAGAACTGTCCCACGCATCAGACAGTATGGTACATCTGCGCCAAGCTTTACCCCCCGTTCTTCAAGCTCAGTCATGCTAAGCCCCAGTCCGAACATCTTATTGACTCCAAAAAGAACTGCTGCCGCATCTGCGCTTCCGCCGGCCATACCTGCTGATACCGGAATTTTCTTGTCCATGGAAATGTGCACTCCTTCGGTAATGTTAAACTCATCGATCAGCATCTTTGCTGCCCGGCATGCAAGATTATTCTCATCTACCGGAAGATAAAAAAGATTCGTCTCTGCCTTTACTCCCGGCTGCTTTGTCTTCGTTATCACGATCTGGTCATACAGATATACTGTCTGCATAACCATACGAACATCGTGATATCCGTTCTCCCTGCGACCAAGCACATCCAATCCAAGATTGATCTTTCCAAGTGCCTTTAATTCCATTTTATCCATAACTTTTTCTCCTCGTATCCAGCCCCGTCTTGTATACAATATACCTACAGTATACTGGCATTTTCCTTAAAAATCAATAGTTTGTCGCCACATTTCAACTGTTCCGACTCCATATGATTGATGTCCATGATCCCTTCCTTTGTCGTGCCGTAGTATTTCGCCAGATTCCACAGTTCATCGCCTTCTTTTACGATATATCCAATGATTCCCGGTCTTTGTTCCAACACTTTATAATCTATCTCTTTCTCTTCTACTGAATCCATGTTACGAAATGTCACTTTCCCACGAAGGAAACTCCGAAATGCCAGCACCGCCTTTACTTCTATCTCTCCATTTCCAAGAAGACTGATGCCAAGCTGTTCCAGAGACGGCATCATATCCAATGTCATATCCGCTTGGACTTCATTGCTTTCCAACAGCCAGGAAAATGGAATCATCCCCTGCCACAGGGCAAATGGTATCTGATCGTCCGGTCTGACATACATAAAACGGATATGGAGTACTCCTTCTATCTGAATACCTGTGTCTTGAACCGTCATCTGCTCGACTTGAATTCTCGCATCACTATAGCAGATCTGTAAAATGTCATCTTTAATCTCAGGCAGTGACAACCGCTCTGCGATTTTACATTTGGAATGATTCTGCATCAGAACATTTTCCACCTTGCACTGCGTGTACGCTGGAACACAACATGTTTTCAGTGAATATAAATCGTCTAATATCTGTATCTTTTCCTCCGTGCACAAAAAGAACCGCATAGAAAGGGTTGCCTCAATGCCAAGCAGACGCATTTCTCCGTCCTCGTCCATAGCCGGCTCTAAAAGTGCATCTGTAAGAATCGGATAAATCTGATGGTACATACCTTCCTCTGCACCAAAGCACTCTACCTGTCCCTCATACGGAACATTTTCACAGATCCAGTCTGTCTTTCCATCCACTGATTCATAAAGACAAAACACAAGAAGTTCTCCCTGAAGTTTTAATGTATCTGCCTCCAGCCTTGTGTCCAGACGGCGGCTGAGTACTTCTTTCCACAAAATGTTTCCGATACTTTCTTTTGTTCCGGAGATTGTCAGCTGCTCTTTGATGCGGTATGTATCTTTTTTCACAGTGTGAAGAGTCAGGATCTGCTTCTCCTGGTATTTTGTATAAATCTGCTCCCCACTCTCAATCCCGGTCGTCACTTCTTCACTTACCTGACTGTCCGAACTCATGGTTACTTCCGCCATCGCTTTCACATTGATTTTCCGGGAATGGATCAGATTGACAGTCAGCTCTGTCTGCGCTGCTTTCAAAAATAACGTTTCTTCCAAAGTCTCGTCTACATAATACATTTCCTCAAAGGGAATTTTCCCTTCCAGAGAAGATAAGGTATTGTCACTGTTATCTGCAACATATAAAACTTGAAAAGCAAGCCGCCCGGTGATCCGGATATAATTCTCCACAAGCTTCAGGTCGATTTCCTCCATAACCGCATCGCTCTCTATAATCTCCCGGATATCAGCTTTCGTGTCTGGCACATTATAATCCTCATCTACATAGAACTGGTCCGTAAAAGTTTTCCCCTGTCGGTAAATATTCAGCATCTTTTTTTCACAATTCACACACATGTCCCCCTTATTGTTTGTTTTATTATAATGTTGTATCAAAAACCCCAACTATGACTGGCACATTACTTTTACTCAAATATCACATCTTTCTCTCTATATTCTGTTTTCATCACCACATACGGATATGTCTTCTTTTCTTTTGTCATCTCGCCCTTTGCCGGCCCGAGAAGTGTTGTCTGGATCCTGATAGCATCTGATGTTTCGTAACATGCGTTGACCTCTACACTGTACCCCGTTTTTTCTTTTTCTCCATACCCTCGCGCCATGTAAAGATACCCCTGATCTGCATAAGTCAGACGAAATGGGGTATCCCGCGCCTTTTCGATATCTTCTTTCAGTTCCTCTGGTACGTCTTCTGGTGCTACTACCGTAAATTCAATATCTTGTATCTTTTTTGTATCTTCCTTTTTAATACTGCACCCAGCCAGTGCCAGAATAAAAATCCCTGCAATTATGTAAAAATGTTTTCGATTCATGATGCTCTCTTTCTTCATGAAAAACCTTTTATAACATCATACACACCAAGTCTAGGAAAAATTCCAAAATTGTTGTATACTTAATAAAATGCCATGTCCAAGAATGCCTCGGCTTGACTTTGCTTATGCAGGCATTAAGTTTAAAAGTTCCTACTTCAACATGGTTTTAAAAGGAGATTACAAAAATATGATAAATAACGAACGCTTATCCGGCATTTTGCTTCACCCGACTTCTCTGCCTTCCCCTTACGGGATTGGGGACCTTGGAGATGAAGCATATGCCTTTATCGATTTTCTGGCACGGGCAGGTCAGCATCTCTGGCAGGTACTGCCACTGACACACACAGGTTTCGGAGACTCTCCGTACCAGAGTTTTTCTGCTTTTGCAGGTCAGCCTCTTCTCATTGATCCAAGACATTTGATCCGTCTTGGACTGATCGGTGGCTGGGAACTTACCGATTGCCCGATTGCAGACCCAAGTCACGTAGATTATGGGCAGGTCATTCCGTGGAAGGAGAAAGTTCTGGCCCTTGCCTACAGCCGTTTTCCACAGAAACGCCATGAAATCCCAGGCATGGACCAGTCTTTCCAGGAATTTTGTGAAAGCAACCGCTACTGGCTGGATGACTATGCTTTGTTTATGGCATGTAAGAAATTACACCATGGCGCTGACTGGCTTCACTGGCCGGATGAATACCGGTGTCCGACTTTGGAATTCAAAGCCGGCCTTTTTAAATCCATGCACGAAGATATAGAATACTATCGTTTCATTCAATTCTTATTCTTTGACGAGTGGAAACGAATCAAAAAATATGCAAATGACCACGGTATCCGCATCATCGGTGATATCCCGATTTTTGTATCTATGGACAGCGCCGATGTGTGGGCGAACCAGCATCTGTTCCAACTGGACTCCAAAGGGTATCCGACTCGCGTAGCCGGAGTACCGCCGGATTATTTTTCAGCCACCGGACAGTTATGGGGTAATCCATTGTACAACTGGGAAGCTCATGAGGCGGAACATTTTTCCTGGTGGATATCCCGTATCCGTGCACAGCTTCACAACCTGGATATTCTGCGTGTAGATCACTTCCGCGGATTTGAAGCTTTCTGGTCCATTCCTTACGGCGAACCGACCGCTGTGAATGGCGAATGGGTAAAAGCTCCGGGCCATGCATTATTTTCCGCAGTCCGTGATGCTTTTGAGGGAAACCTTCCAATTATTGCAGAAGATCTGGGCATTATCACCCCGGAAGTGGAAGCTTTGCGAGATGAATTTGGATTCCCAGGCATGAAGGTTCTGCAGTTTGCATTTGACTCTCTGGATGAAGGAAGCTACCTGCCACACCGCTACACATCTCCAGTCTGCGTATGTTACACCGGAACTCATGATAACGACACGACTCGCAGCTGGTATCAGACACTGCGCCCGGAATGCCGCGACAAAGTACGCCGCTACACACACTGCAACAATGATACACATTTTCCATTGGATCTTATTGGAACCGCACTTGCAAGTGTTGCTGCATATGCAATCTTTCCTCTTCAGGATGTTCTGTGTGTCGGTGCAGAAGGACGCATGAACACACCAGGTATCGGCGCTGGGAACTGGAGCTGGCGTTATCAGCAGTCCGCGCTCAAAGGCGAACTTGCCGATGAACTTCGTGGCATGACTATTTTATATGGAAGATATTAGTTGGAGGAACTTGACATATGTTACGATTTATACTCGTTGCAATATTTTTATTGTTATATTTTCTGCTCGGGATTCCTGTACTCGGAATTCTCTGGCTTATTGGCAAAGTAAATAAACGCTCAGCCGATCTCGCAGCACTACGTATCGTTCAATGGGGATTTAAAGTGATCCTGAAAATTTCCGGTGTCGAAGTGACCGTCATCGGAGAAGACCGTGTTCCTGATGAACCGGTTCTCTACGTGGGCAACCACAGAAGTTATTTTGACATTTTGCTGACTTATTCCCGCTGCAGGGATCTGACCGGATTCGTTGCCAAAAAGGAAATGTTAAATTACCCGTTCCTTCGCACCTGGATGAAACGGGTATACTGCCTGTTTTTGGATCGCGACAATATAAGAGAAGGTCTTAAAACCATCCTGACTGCGATCGATCAGGTGAAAAATGGAATTTCTGTTTTTATTTTCCCAGAAGGGACACGCAACAAAGGAGAAGAATTAAGTCTTCTTCCATTCCATGCCGGTTCCTTTAAAATTGCAGAAAAGAGCGGATGTCCGATCGTACCTGTTGCACTGAATAACACCATTAATATTTTTGAGGGACATTTGCCATATATCAAAAAAACACATGTTGTTTTGGAGTACTGCTCCCCTATATATATGAATGAAATGGAAAAAGAAGATCGCAAGAAGATCGATGTTTACTGCCAGAAGATCATAAAGGACACGATTGAGAAAAATCATACCCTTGTATAAAGGTACCATTATGATATATAATACACAAGATATCATGAAATGTACGATACGAAGCAATCCGTAGTATCATCAATTATGAAAACAAAGCTTACGATTCAGTCATGAAAGGAGCTCACTATGAACAAACAAGATTTAACACTGCTGACTGATTTATATGAACTGACAATGATGCAGGGTTATTATAAAAAAGGTCAACATGAGACGGTTGTATTCGATGTGTTTTACCGTCACAATCCCTGCGGCAATGGTTATTCCGTCTGCGCGGGACTTGACCAGGTCATTGACTATATTAAGAACCTGAATTTCACCTACGAAGATGTGGACTACTTACGAAGTCTTCACATTTTTGATGATGATTTTCTTCAGTATTTAAGTGGTTTTCACTTTACAGGAGATATCTATGCGATTCCGGAAGGAAGCGTAGTATTCCCAAAAGAGCCACTGCTTAAGGTCATTGCTCCGATCATGGAAGCTCAGCTTGTCGAGACGACTATCCTGAATCTGATCAATCACCAGTCTCTCATCGCTACTAAGACTTCCCGTGTTGTCTATGCCGCCGACGGAGACGGGATCATGGAATTCGGACTGCGCCGTGCACAGGGACCGGATGCCGGACTTTACGGAGCACGTGCCGCTATAATCGGCGGATGTGTCGGTACGTCAAATGTACTGGCAGGTCAGCTTTTTGATGTCCCTGTTATGGGAACTCACGCACATAGCTGGATCATGACATTCCCGGACGAATACACTGCATTTAAATATTACGCAGAGCTATATCCGGACAACTGTACACTTCTGGTAGACACTTATGACACATTAAAATCTGGCGTACCAAATGCCATCCGTGTCTTCCAGGAATTTAAAGACGCAGGAAAACCATTAAAAAAATACGGAATCCGTCTGGACAGCGGAGACCTTGCATATCTTTCCAAAAAAGCACGTAAAATGTTAGATGAAGCCGGATTCCCGGACGCTTCCATCTGCGCTTCCAATGATCTTGACGAATATCTGCTCCATGATCTGAAGGCACAGGGTGCAGCGATCAACTCCTGGGGTGTTGGTACTCATCTGATCACGTCCAAAGACTGCCCGTCATTTGGCGGTGTATACAAATTGTCTGCAATCAAGAATGAAAACGGAGAATTTATCCCGAAGATCAAGATTTCTGAAAACACAGAAAAGATCACCAATCCAGGAAATAAGACAATCTACCGTGTCTATGAAAAAGAGACCGGCAAGATCAAAGCTGATCTGATCTGCTTCGCTGATGAAACATTTGACGAAAGTCAGGATCTTCTTCTCTTTGACCCGCTGGAGACATGGAAGAAAACAAAGCTTGCAGGCGGCACTTATACCATGCGTGAAATGCTTGTTCCAATCTTCAAAAACGGAGAATGTATTTACTCTTCCCCTTCTGTCACGGAGATTGCAGAATATTGTAAACAGGAAAAAGACTCCCTGTGGGACGAGACAAAACGTCTCTTTTATCCACACCGGGTTTATGTAGATTTATCCCAGAGATTATATGATGTAAAGAAAGCCTTACTCGATCAGGCACACAAACCAGAATAAAAGGAGAGCATTCATTATGAAAATTATAGTATTAGCAGGCGGCTTAAGTCCGGAGCGTGACGTCTCACTGACTTCCGGTGCCGGCATCTGCAAAACACTGTTGGAAAACGGACACCAGGCTTATCTTCTTGACCTGTACTTCGGTCTTGAAAATGCGCCTGCGAATCTGGAAGATGTATTTACCCTTCCGGGCGCAGGTCTTGAGATTGCAAAAAATATCAGCACAAAAGAACCTGACCTTGAAGCCCTTAAGAAATCTCGCCCGGATCAGTCCGACTGCATGTTTGGACCAAATGTCATTGAACTGTGCCGTATGGCAGACATTACATTTGTCGCTCTGCACGGCTCTGTCGGAGAAAATGGTAAGCTTCAGGCTGCTTTTGATCTTCT
This sequence comes from Dorea sp. 210702-DFI.3.17, assembly GCF_020560825.1. NCBI lineage: Bacteria > Bacillati > Bacillota > Clostridia > Lachnospirales > Lachnospiraceae > Dorea > Dorea sp. 210702-DFI.3.17. Next base: position 85,133 of record NZ_JAJCNB010000002.1, on the reverse strand, counting down.
TGGAATCAAATATACAGGCTGCAACTCTTTTGGCTGTGCCCTGTCTATGAACAAACTAGTAACAAAACAGATTTATAAAATGAGTGGTGTACCGACTCCTCGTGGAACACATCTGACAAAAGAGACAAAGGATCTTCCTTTATCCGAACTTGGATATTATCTCCCACTGGTCGTAAAACCATGTGAAAATGGTTCCAGTATCGGAGTTTACATCTGTCATACAGAAGAAGAATATAACAATGCAGTTCGTGAATCATTTGAAAAGAACCCAGATGAAGAACTGGTCATTGAGCCTTACATCAAAGGCCGTGAGTTTGCCAGCGCTGTCATTGCCGGAAAAGCACTCCCATTAGTTGAGATCATTCCGAAAGATGGTGTCTTCAACTATGAGAATAAATATCAGGCTGGCGGAGCACAGGAAATCTGTCCACCGGTATCTATTGATGAAGAAACTCAGCAGCGCATGATGCGTGCCGGAGAAGAAGCATTTGCCGCACTCCGTATGGATGTGTATGCACGTGCTGACTTTATCATTGATGACGAAGACGGCGAATTCTACAGTCTGGAAATGAATGCACTTCCAGGAATGACTGCCGCAAGTCTGCTTCCGAAGGCCGCAAAAGCCGCAGGCATCGAGTACAACGAATTATGCGAACGCATCATTGAAGAATCTATGAATGCGCGTTACAGATAAGAGGAAATCCATCATGAAAAACCTTACTTTAAGAAATATTACTAAGGCCTGCCACGGAGAGTACCGGGGGCCTGAAAATCTTTTGGACAAAGAAGTTGCCGGTGTTACAATTGACAGCCGGAAAGTTGAAAAAGACTATCTGTTCATTGCCATTGACGGTGAACGCGTCAACGCTCACAAATTCATTCCGGATACCATTGAAAAAGGCGCAATGTGCGTGATTTCCCATGAAGATCTTGGCGAGACAAATTTTCCATATATCCTGGTAGAGTCTACTGGCCAGGCACTTCTTGATACTGCAAAGCTTTATCGTGATTCTTTCGATATTAAGGTTGTCGGAATCACAGGAAGTGTCGGAAAGACAAGCACAAAGGAAATGATTGCTTCTGTACTGTCTCAGAAATACTGTGTACATAAAACACTTGGAAACTTCAACAATGAATGGGGGCTTCCAATTACAATTTTTGAAATGAATGAAAAGCATCAGGTCGCTGTTCTGGAAATGGGTGTCAACCACTTTGGTGAGATGCGTCGTCTTTCCAGCGTAGCAAGCCCGGATATCTGTGTGATCACGAATATCGGTATCGCACATCTGGAATTTTTCAAGACAAGAGAAGGGATTCTTCAGGAAAAATCTCAGATGATCCAGGATATGAAGACCGGTGGTTCTATTCTTCTGAACGGAGACGATGATCTGCTCCGTGATATGGGACCGGTCAAAGGCGTAGATCCTGAATTTTTCGGTCTTGGAAAGAACTGCCAGTTCTATGCAACAGCCGTAGAACCACTTGGACTTCGCGGTTCTTCCTGTACGATTCATCTTCCGTCCGGCGAAAGCTTTGACTGCATCGTTCCACTTCCTGGTGCTCACATGGTACAAAACGCTCTTGCCGGAACTGCTGTCGGCTATCAACTTGGACTTACACCAGCAGAAATCAAAGCCGGAATTGAAGGACTGCCTTCAATCCCCGGAAGAAATAATATCATTCAGACAGATAAAATCATCATCTTAGATGACTGCTATAATGCAAATCCAGTTTCCATGCAGGCTTCCTTAGATGTTCTGAATATGGCAATCGGACGAAAAGTCGCTGTTCTTGGCGACATGGGCGAACTGGGCGAGACCGGAAAAGAACTCCACTACGAAACCGGTGCACATGCAGGTGATATAGGCATCGACCTTGTATGCGGAATTGGCGAGCTTTCCAAAGAGCTTGTAGCCGGAGCTTCTGAACATGGTTGCGAGGCAAAATGGTTCCCTGCAAAAGCAGACTTTCTTGCAGAGATGAAACATCTGATTCAATCAGGTGACAATATCCTTGTGAAAGCTTCACATGGTATGCAGTTCCCTGAAATCGTAGATGAATTACAAAAATTTTAGGAGTATAAAACTATGAACTACCAGCTTCTGGCACTGGATCTGGATGGGACACTGACCAATTCCAGAAAAGAGATCACACCATCGACCAGAGATGCTCTGATCGACATTCAGAAAAACGGGAAAAAAGTTGTATTAGCCAGTGGACGTCCTTCTCAGGGCGTCCTTCCTCTGGCAGAGGAACTTCACCTTGGAGACTATGGAAGTTATATTCTCTCCTACAACGGTGGTCGTATCACAGACTGCCGATCCGGTGAGATCATTTACAGCAAATATCTTCCAAATGATGTTGCGGCTCCGCTTCTTGAAATCGTGAAAAAATATCCGGGGATTGACATTCTTGCCTACACCGATACCGAGCTGATTTCAGGTGGAGATACGAATGAATACAGCGAAAAAGAATCTTTCATCAATCATATGCCGATTACAAAAGTGGACGATTTCGTCTCTTACGTCACTAAAAATAATAACAATAAATTTCTGATTACCGGAGAACCGGAACTGATTCAGGAAGTAAAAGCTGAAGCTGAAAAACAATTTCACTCTTATCTGTCTATTTACTGCTCAGATCCGTTCTTTCTCGAAATTATGCCCCAGGGTATTGACAAAGCTCACTCCCTTACAAAGCTGCTCACCAGCATCGGACTTTCTACCGATGCCATGATCTGTTGCGGGGATGGATACAATGATCTGGCTATGATTGAGATTGCCGGACTTGGAGTTGCCATGGCAAATGCTCAGCCACTGGTGAAAGAATCTGCGGATTACATCACAAAATCCAACGATGAAGACGGTGTGTTACATGTAATCAATGAATTTATGAGATAGGAAAAGAGGTCACAAATGAGAGGTACTAATAAGTCTTGGTTTGCCAAGGGTATGCGGGACGCAATTCCCATTGCCCTTGGCTATCTTGCGGTTTCATTTACCCTTGGTATTGCTGCGAAAAATGCCGGGTTCACACCCTTTCAGGCATTTCTCGTAAGTTTTACTAATAATGCATCGGCCGGTGAATTTGCCGGATTTACACTGATTGCCGCAGGTGGCGGCTATCTGGAGGTCGCGATTCTGATATTGATCACAAATGCCCGTTATCTTCTGATGTCCTGTGCATTAAGTCAGAAACTTCCACCAGACACACCGATGATCCAGCGTCTACTTCTAAGTTATGATGTCACTGATGAGTTATTTGGAATCTCCGTGGCCGTACCGGGCAAATTGAATCCATACTATTCTTTTGGTGCATATACTGTAGCACTTCCCGGCTGGGCTTTCGGAACACTTTTTGGAACTTTGATGGGATCCATTCTTCCGGCTAATATTGTCAGTGCATTAAGTGTCGGTCTTTACGGCATGTTCCTGGCAATCATTATCCCGCCTGCAAGAAAAAATAAGATTCTTGCAGGAGTTGTCTTGATTTCCATGGGAGCAAGCTTTGCATTTACAAAACTTCCAGTCATCCACACACTTTCTACCGGAACAAGAACGATTCTGCTTACGATTCTTATTGCCGGAGGTGCTGCAATCCTGTTCCCAGTCAATGAAGATGTGGAAGATGAAAAAAGCACTGAATCTAGTGTATTAAATAACAATGAGAAGGAGGCAAGTCATGAGTCATAATATTTATATCTATATCCTGGTCATGGCCGGAGTATCTTATCTGATCCGTATGCTGCCTCTGACCTTGATCCGAAAAGAAATTAAAAATAAAACGATTCGGTCATTTCTATACTATGTACCATACGTCACACTGGCAGTGATGACCTTCCCGGCAATCCTGTCCGCGACCGGAAGTGTCTGGTCTGCATGGGCAGCTCTGATCGTTGCCGCAGCACTTGCATGGTTTGGGAAAAGCCTGCTGCAAGTGTCCGTATGCGCATGCGTGGTAGTGTTCCTGTTAGAATTGTTTTTGTAAAATGGAAAAATTGGCAAAACAAAAAGCTCTTTTACAACTATAATAGAAAAAGTCCTGTCCTATGACACGGGTAAAATTCTATCGTCATAGGACAGGACTTTTTCTGTTTTATTTTGCGATAAGTCTTTTATATTTTTCTCATATTTTTATTTTACATCTTGCACATACGTGTTTTGTTCGGAACGTTTTTCTGTATGTCTGTTGTCTATCTCTGGCTGGAATGCTTTGATGTCCTGTGCTACTTCTTTACTAAGTATAAGCATGCAGATCAGGTTCGGGATTGCCATGAGCGCATTTGCTATATCCGAAAAACTCCATACAAGATTAAGTGTCTGTGTGCAGCCAAGATATACAACCAGAGAAAAGAGCACTCTGTAAAACATGTTATATTTGTGTGTTCCAAGTAAATATTCAAATGCTTTTTCTCCATGATATTCCCATCCGAGGATTGTGGAAAATGCAAATAATGTAATCCCGATTGTTACAAGCCAGCCGCCAGAAGTCCCAAGAACTGTCTTAAATGCAGCAATTGTTATATCTGAACCTGTCAGATAGTCTCCTGCAGAATCTGTCATTCCAAGTACGCCTGAGGAAGCGATTGCAAGTCCGGTAATGGTACATACAACAATTGTATCCCAGAAAGTTCCTGTCATATTAATATATCCCTGTCGTACCGGATTATCTGTTGTTGCTGCCGCTGCTGTAATAGCTGCTGAACCCATTCCAGCTTCATTTGAAAATACACCTCTGGCAACTCCGTATCTCATAGCATTCATCATAGAAGCTACAATTGAGCCGCAAAGTCCGCCGCCAACAGCTTCAACAGAAAAAGCCATTTTAAATATCATAACAATACCCGATGGCAGATTCGCAATATTTCCTACAATCACGATTAATCCGCAAATGACATAAAAGATCGCCATGACCGGAACAACAACAGAAGATACTTTTGAGATTGACTTAATACCACCAACAATGATCAGTAAAGCCAGCACTGTGATCACAATTCCAGTGATCCATGTCGGGATATGAAATGTTGCATGCAGTGCACCTGAAATGGAGTTTCCCTGTGTCATATTTCCAATACCAAATGAAGCAATCACTGCAAAGAGTGCAAATAACCATGCAAGTGTAGCACCTAATGTCTTATTCTTTATACCTTTTTTCATCGTATACATTGGACCGCCGCTCATCTCTCCCTTTTCATTCACTTCACGGTACTTGATTGCCAGCATACATTCACTGAACTTGGAAGTTAAACCAAACGCCGCGGAAATCCACATCCACACAAGTGCACCTGGTCCTCCTGAAACCATGGCAGTCGCAACTCCGACGATATTTCCGGTTCCAATCGTTGCTGCAAGAGCTGTCGTAAGTGCTGAAAACGGTGAGACATCTCCTTCTCCTCTGCTCTTTGTGCGTGCCTCTTTACTGAGAGTACTTTTCAGTGCATATCCAAGATTTCTCCATGTCAGAAATCTAGTCCGGATTGTAAGAAATATTCCTGTTCCGACAAGCAGGATTAACATCACCGGTCCCCAGACAAAATCATCAATTTTTGTAATTATTGTGTTTAACTGCTCCATATCAATCGCCCTCCTCTTCTCTCACACAACAAGCTATTTCCTCCATATTTTTTCTAAGTTAAATTTAAAAAGTCTCGGTAACACAAAAGAGCAATGTTGCACCATTATGTGCTCCATTGCTCTTTTTCTTATACGTGTGAATTTATGGACAGTATACTCTTTCTACAAATATATTGTCAAGTACAAACTGCCTCATTTCATTATCTTGTTTCATTATCTTTGATACAGCGTATATTGCATCATCTTGTGATTCTTCGCTCTTCCGATCATCGTCAGGCCATATTCCTGTGCCAGTTTTACAGCTTCTGCCGTCGGAGTCTTTTTGCTTGCCACAAGCGGAATTCCTGCCCGGATTACCTTCGTGATCATATCGATTGGGAGACGTCCGGTCGTAAAGACTGCACATTCATGAAAATCATAATCATGCATAAGTGCATAGCCAATCGCTTTGTCCAGTGCATTGTGACGTCCGATATCCTCACAGGAATACACAATCTTTCCCTTATATGCAAGAAAGCAACTGTGTGTTGACCATGTCGCCTCATGCAATGGCATATCCTGATGAAAGGCTTCGTCGAATGCATACATAAGTTCCAGACTCACCTTTACCGGCTCCAGATGCTGCAATTCTTTTTCCACTGCAAATCCACTATATATGGTCTTATTATCCGTACAACAAGTCGGCGTATCCATAACCTCTGCGCTCAGATTATCATTAACCAATCCACAATGTTCTGAACCAAGCTGTACTCTCGCCCTGGTCCCATGCTCACAGATATAAAGGTATTCCACTTCCTCTGATGAATGAATCATGCCTTCGCTGACCATTCGTCCCAGTACCAGCCCCGGCAAATCCTTCGGTGTACACACTAATTTCATCGTCAGCACATCGTTAATATACACGTCCATACGATGCTCTGATAAAAGCATCTCTGACTTTTCCACAGCACTTCCTTCCGGATCAATATATAATCCTGTAACCGGGTAAATCGCTTCCGCTTCCTGATATTGATTATTAATCTTCATACTACTTCGTCCTTTTCACACAACATATATTTGACACACACAAAAAACAATGCTAATATACTTATATAAAAGGTACTGCCAATGGCGATTTACCTGATCATTTGTTAATAAAAAATAACCGCGTTAGTTTGTCAGGCTAAGGGGCGGTTATTTTTTTATGGTCTTATTGTTACATCCAATTGCATATCCAAGACCAAATGAAGTTAAGCAGAGACTAAGTACTGCAATCAAATCAGCCATTGTTAGCATAAGTATGTTCTCCTTTCCATATTAGTTCATCGTCCGAATCATCTATGTAATCAGAGCTATAGACTCCCTGTAAAAAATAAACCGCCAGACACACCAGTGCTGACAGCACCTTACATTTATTGTATCAATTCTATGCTTTTCATGCAATACTTTTATATATTTTTAAGATATATTATTGTCTAAAAATAAACGATTTTTTTATATCTTTTCCAACACCGCCATCGGTGTCTCTAGCTGATTAAACTTCTCTTTTCGGATATCCAGTTCCGGCACCTCTTTGATATACCACCGTGCCTGAAGCGCAGTCATTCCCATAATATCTGCAGCCTCCAGTTCATGGCTCCCGCCGTCTCCGATGTACAAACATTCTCCGGCTCTCACGCCAAGCCCTTCCATACACTTTAGAAATATTCCCGGATCCGGCTTTTTCATTCCCAGTTCATAAGACAGACATGTCTCATCAAAATATGGAAATAACTGGCTTTCCCGGATCAATACCGCTTCCTCAGAATAACAGTTACTAATCAGTCCGATTTTAATCTTTTTTTCTTTTAATGCCTGAAGCATCGGAATAATTTCCGGGTGAAGATGACAAAAACAGTCTGCTTTTGCTGCCTTTCTTCCGGAAATAATAGTCTGGAATGTCTCCTCGCTGTATTTTCCAGTCTGTCTCAATATCTGCTCAATTGTCTCTTCCAATGTCTGCTTTCCAATGGTCCGGTCATTCTCACTCGGAATCCAAAGTGCATCAAATAACATCGAATCTATGCCGGCATCTGCTGCCATCTGCGCCCGGAAATATACCGGTCCGCCATACTGTGTGATCAAGGTCTCATACATATCAAAAATAACTGCTTTTATCATAAGTGCCTCCTTTTCAGTTAAATTACTCTCTCTTACCACCGCCTTGCGGAGTAAGAAAATATAAAACCCGCCGGATACCAATTTTGTACTAATTGTAGCATTTTAGGATATTTTACAAGTCTAGCGACATAAAAATCCAACTGTTTGAGCTCTGCGAGTTTTTGGATTTTTATGTCAATAGGCGATGCAGTAAAATGTTCTAAAATCTACATAGTAAAAAATTGGTGTCCAGCGGGTTCCATTATATTTCCTTACCCCGCAAGATGCAACATCTCAATAAGGAAAATCCAGCTCAGTCCATAGTAAGTCACAACTGCTACCAGGTCATTGATGGTCGTGATCAATGGTCCGGATGCTACTGCCGGATCAACATTAATTTTCTTAAAGAACAGCGGAATACATGTTCCGACTGCCCCGGAGATGACCATTGCAACTACAAGTGCTATTCCGATGCAGCCTGAAACTGCATAAGCGAACATAAAAGTCTTTCCTTTAAAGAGTGCAATATAAAGTCCGATTACAATAAATGACAATGTTCCCAGAATCAGACCGTTCGAAAATCCGATTGTCATTTCCTTCCATACTAATTCTGCCTTCTGTTTTCCGGTCAGGGACTCGTCCATCAGAACACGAATTGTTACGGCCAGTGACTGTGTTCCCACATTTCCTGCCATATCCAGGATCAGTGACTGGAAACACATAATAATCGTAAGCTGACTTACAACTGTCTCAAATACACCAACTACTGATGAAACGACCATGCCAAGTCCTAACAATACCAGCAGCCACGGAAGTCTCTTTTTCAGACTCTCACGCAGAGGCTCTTTCAAATCTTCCTCCGCTGTCAGACCGGCAAACATTGCGTAGTCCTCTCCCATCTCGTCATCGACCAATTCTACGATGCTCTGAGATGTGATAACTCCAAGCAATTTGTTATCATTATCCAGTACTGGAATGGAATTCTCGGAATAATCTTTCAGCTTTTCAATACAATCATCTATCAGTTCATTTCCATATACATATGGGTATGATGTCACAATCAGATCTTCCAGACATGCATCCTGTCTTGCAATAATCAAATCTTTCAAATCTAATGCTCCGTAAAATGTAGAATCTTCTGTCACCATAAATATAGTAGAAATGTTATCGTTCTTTGCTGCCTGACCGATTAAGCTGCTCATTGCCTGCTTTACAGTCAGATTCTCACGGATCATGATGCAGTTAGTTGTCATCTTACTTCCGATTTCTTCCTCGTCAAATGAAGCAATGATTGCCATATCTTTTCTCGCCTCATCATCCATCAGCTCGATCAAAAGTACTTTTTTCTCCTTCGGTGTCATACGGAGAACATCTACAACGGCATCTGTCTCCATTCCTGAAAGAATACCCGCTGCCTTACGCACATCCATCTCATCCAGATACTCTGCTGCCTGCTTCTCATCAATATACTCAAAAATATCTGAAAGCATATCCAGATTCAGAATTCTGCAGACTTTCCGTCTCTCTGCTGCTGTCAGCTCGGAAAATACATCTGCCAAATCATTTTCATGATAATCCTCCAGTTTGTTACGCATAACTCCCGGTGAAGTATTACCTCTGATGATAGCCAAGATTTCTGACTGATAATCCTGTGTTTTGTTTTCCATCTTGGGAAACCTCCTTATCCTGTTTTCTCATTTCCGCAAGAAGCACAAAAATTAAAACATCAAGAGACACTTTAGCTGTTGACATTAAAATCTTTATCCTTCTTGCATCTGTTTTTCACAGATCAGATAGCTGCATTTTTATGCATATGTTCGCTCATTGGAAAATAGGATAAGAAATGAATTGATAAATTCTATTTAGAAAAAACAGAACAGACTGTTACTCATATCTGATCCTATGTTCTTAGTTCGCCCATGACTATCGCAACTGTCCATTCTGTTCACCTGCCTTTTTTCTTAGAAATTTTGCTAATCATCCATTCCAGGCTCCATTTTGATTTCTGCCTGAAAATGAATCATTGTAGGAGTTCCTGATCACTCCCTCACACATTATAGTATTATCCCCCTGACATTTCAACCACCTTTTATTATTTTACAAGAATTTATCACTGCACAACGAAGTTATTTTATCATACTGCTCTTCTGTAATTTTTTCTTAATTTTTGTCTGCAGTTTACTCTGCAATTTTTTCTTAATTATCCTCTTAGTTTTTCTCTTGACATTCTATTATATTGTCCATATAATGTTAAAAGTTAGGAAGCTAACAATTACGAATTGAGGTGTATTATGCAAGATACAAACAACCAAAATAATCCTCTGGAACTGGGACGTCTGATCCACATTCTTTCTCATAAGATGAAATGTCAAAATGACTGCTATACTATTTTAGAAAATAGTGATCTGACACCTGTCCAGCAACAGCTTTTAAAATTTATCTTGTTGGAATCTGCTCACAAACCAATATTCCAGCGGGATATTGAAGAAGCATTCCAGATCCGGCGGTCTACTGTCACCGGTATTATTAAACTGATTGAGCAAAAGGGCTATATTACACGAACCAGTGTTAAAAGCGATGCAAGACTGAAGCAACTGGTTCCGACAGAAAAAGCTGAGGCTTTGCGTCCACATATTATAGAACATATCAAAAAGTGTGAGGCCGCTCTGTCCGCCGGTATTCCTGATGACAAGCTCCATGTTTGCCAGGAAGTTCTCTGTCAAATGCTTGATAATCTTGCAGCTTCAAAATGTAATTGTACTGACAATAAAAAGGAGGCATAATATGAATAAAACACTGTTAAGATCAGTACGGGAATATAAAAAGCAGTCTATTCTTGCTCCGCTTCTCGTTATTCTCGAAGTGCTGATGGAAGTTCTGATTCCACTCGAGATGGCAAAAATCATCGATGTAGGAATCGCAAATGGAGATATGTCCTACATTTTACAGCGCGGTCTAATTCTAGTAGTCATGGCTATGCTTGCCCTGTTCTTTGGTGTTCAGGCTGGTAACATGGCAGCAATCGCAGGTGCCGGATACGCCAGAAACCTGCGCCACGACATCTTTTATAAGGTACAGGATTTCTCTTTCAAAAACATTGACCATTTTTCTACTTCAGGACTGGTTACACGTATGACAACAGATATCACAAATATCCAGATGGCATACATGATGAGTATTCGTCTTCTTGCAAGAGCTCCATTTATGATTATCTTATCATGGATCATGACACTGCTCCTCAATAAGACAATTTCACTCTTATTCCTGATTGTAATCCCGCTTCTTGGAGGAACACTGATCTACATTGCCAAAAAAGCTCACCCACATTTTATCAAAGTATTCGATGAATACGATGTACTGAACAACTCAGTCCAAGAAAATGTGAATGCTTCCCGTGTAGTGAAAGCATTCGTCCGCGAGGATTATGAAATTGACAAGTTCCACGACATTTCCAAATATGTATACAACCTTTTCACAAAGGCTGAGAAAATTGTTGCCTGGAACTCACCGGTCATGCAGTTTACCATGTACTCAGTCGTTCTGATCATGGTTCTGATTGGAGGCAAGAGCATCATTGCCGGCACTATGGAGACAGGCGAACTTACAAGTGTCATCGTTTACGCACTACAGATTATCGGATCTCTGATGATGGTTACATTTGTATTCGTTATGATCATGATCGCAGAAGCATCTTCTGACCGTATCACTGAAGTCATGAATGAAATTCCGGAAATGCAAGATCAGCCTGATGCAGTGACAGAAGTTCCAAACGGAGACATTGTATTCGATCATGTAGACTTCAGCTACGCAGGTGAAGGCGGAAATTTATCTCTGAAAAACGTTAATCTTCATATTGAATCCGGACAGACTATCGGTATCATCGGCGGAACCGGAAGTGCAAAATCTTCCCTTGTTCAGCTCATTCCAAGACTTTACGATGTCACAAAAGGATGTGTCAAAGTCGGCGACATTGATGTTCGTGATTACAGCCTGGAATCCCTGCGCGACCAGGTATCCATGGTTCTTCAGAAAAATGTACTGTTCTCTGGAACCATTTATGAAAACATCCGCTGGGGTGATGCAACTGCAAGCGATGAAGAAGTCAAACGTGTATGTAAGCTTGCGCAGGCTGACGGATTCGTTCAGGAGTTCCCGAACGGTTACAATACAAAAATCGTCCAGGGAGGTAACAATGTATCCGGTGGTCAGAAGCAGCGTCTGTGTATTGCCAGAGCACTACTGAAAAAGCCAAAGATCCTGATTCTGGACGATTCGACCAGCGCAGTAGACACAAAGACGGATGCTCTGATCCGGAAAGCATTCCGCGAGGAAATCCCGAACACGACCAAAATTATTATCGCACAGCGCGTTTCTTCTATCGAAGATGCTGACCAAATCATTGTTCTGGATGGCGGTCAGATCATGGGAATTGGAACATCTGAAGAATTATTAAAGACAAATGAAATTTATAGAGAAGTATATGAATCACAAGTAAAAGGAGGTGACGACCATGAATAAGACAACAAAAAAACCAGGTAAAAGGCTAAGTGCTGAAAATATTGCTACTGGAAAACGTCTCCTCAAATATATTATGGACCTGTACAAGTACCGTTTTATCATGGTATTCATCTGCATCCTTTTAAGTGCTGTTGCATCCATTTCTGTATCTCTGTCCTTAAAATATTTGCTTGATGATTATATTATTCCACTAATTGGGCAAAAATCTCCGAATTATACAGAGCTTTATCGGGCACTGACCGTTTTGGGATGCATTTTCCTCGTAGGTGTGATTGCAACATTTACCTATACAAGAATGATGGTATACATTGGACAGGGCGTGTTAAAAAAAGTGCGCGACGATATGTTTGAGCACATGCAGACACTGCCAATCCGCTACTTTGACCAGAACACGAACGGATCTATCATGAGCCTTTACACGAACGATACTGATACATTAAGACAGATGATCAGCCAAGCTATCCCACAGGCACTGATGTCATTTTTCACTATCGTCGTAACATTTATCTCCATGCTCGTGCTAAGCCCGCTTCTTACCGTTCTTGCAGTACTCATCATCGGGGTTCTGATCTCTGCAACAAAGGCTATCGGCGCAAACAGTGGAAAATATTTCATCCGTCAGCAGATGGCGCTGGCAGATGTGACTGGATTTATTGAAGAGCGTATGAACGGGCAGCGTGTCATCAAAGTCTTCAATCACGAAGAAATTTCAGAAAAAGAGTTCGACGAACTAAATGACGCATTGTTCGAGTGCGCTGCAAATGCAAACAAATATGCAAATATGATGGGACCGGTCATCGGAAACATCGGAAACCTCCAGTTCGTACTGACTGCAGTTCTCGGCGGACTGCTTTCAGTTACTGGTGTGGGCGGTATTACCATCGGTGTCATCGCTTCTTACCTGCAGTTTACAAAGAGCTTTACCCAGCCATTCATGCAGGTTGCACAGCAGTTCAATTCCATCGTCATGGCACTTGCTGGAGCAGAACGTATCTTTAAGCTCATTGACGAAGAACCTGAACAGGATACCGGTTCTGTCACACTGGTCAATGCAAAAAAAGATGAGAATGGAACGATTACTGAATGCACAGAACGTACCGGTATGTGGGCATGGAAAAAGCCTGCTGACGAAAATGGTGCTGTGACTTATACTGAACTGACCGGAGATGTAAGATTCAAAGATGTGACATTTGGATACGATGAAGACAAAATTATTCTTCATGATATCAGCCTCTTTGCCAAACCTGGCCAGAAGCTGGCATTCGTAGGATCTACGGGCGCCGGCAAGACAACGATCACCAACCTGATCAATCGTTTCTACGACATTCAAAGCGGTGAGATCCTTTATGACGGCATCGACATTACAAAAATCAGAAAAGATGACTTGCGCCGTTCCCTCGGAATCGTTCTTCAGGATACACATTTGTTCACCGGAACGATCAAAGACAATATCCGTTACGGTAAACTGAATGCCACTGACGAAGAAATCTACAATGCTGCAAAACTTGCTCACGCGGACCAGTTCATCCAGATGCTGCCAAATGGTTACGATACATTACTAAGCGGTGACGGCGAGGAATTGTCCCAGGGACAAAGACAGCTTCTGTCTATTGCAAGAGCCGCTGTTGCCGATCCACCGGTACTGATTCTGGACGAGGCAACATCAAGTATTGATACCCGTACTGAGAGTATCGTACAGAAAGGTATGGACAATCTGATGAAGGGGCGTACCGTATTTGTTATCGCACACAGACTGTCCACAATTCGAAACAGTAACGCAATTATCGTCCTGGATCACGGTCGGATCATCGAACGTGGTGATCACGATGACCTGATTCAGCAAAAAGGAACCTATTATCAGCTTTATACCGGAAAATTGGAACTTTCCTAGGAAAAAATTGGTAATTTTGCACCGGAGGAATTTGTTAAAAATTTATTGATTTTGGAAATTAATAATGTATAATTAAATATGAATGGGGGAAATGTTCTAGCTATCGACCATTTCCCTTATTACATTTAAGAAAAGAGGTTTGGTTTAAGATGGCAGAAATCAATTTAAGCAAGTATGGTATTACTGGAACTACAGAAATCGTGTATAACCCTTCCTACGAGTTATTATTTGAGGAGGAGACAAAACCTGAACTTGAAGGTTACGAAAAAGGACAGGTCAGTGAACTCGGTGCAGTAAATGTAATGACAGGCATCTATACAGGACGTTCTCCTAAAGACAAATTTATTGTTATGGACGAGAATTCAAAAGACACAGTATGGTGGACATCTGATGAGTACAAGAATGACAATCATCCAGCTTCTGAAGAGACATGGAACGCTGTAAAGGATCTTGCGATCAAAGAACTCTCCAACAAAAAGCTTTATGTTGTAGATGCATTCTGCGGTGCTAACAAAGATACCCGTATGGCAATTCGTTTTATCGTAGAAGTAGCTTGGCAGGCTCATTTCGTTACAAATATGTTCATTCAGCCAACTGAGGAGGAACTTAAAGATTTCGAGCCAGATTTCGTTGTATATAATGCTTCTAAAGCTAAAGTTGAAAACTACAAAGAGTTAGGCTTAAATTCAGAGACAGCTGTATTATTCAACATCACAAGCAAAGAGCAGGTTATCGTAAACACATGGTATGGCGGAGAGATGAAAAAAGGACTGTTCTCTATGATGAATTACTTCCTTCCACTGAAGGGCATCGCTGCTATGCACTGCTCAGCTAACACAGATAAGAATGGTGAGAACACAGCAATCTTCTTCGGACTTTCCGGAACAGGTAAGACAACACTTTCCACAGACCCGAAACGTCTTCTGATTGGTGACGATGAGCACGGTTGGGATGACAACGGAGTATTCAACTTCGAGGGTGGATGCTACGCTAAGGTTATCAACCTTGATAAAGAGTCTGAGCCAGATATCTACAATGCAATTAAGCGCAATGCTCTTCTTGAGAACGTAACACTTGACGCTGAAGGAAAGATTGATTTTGCTGATAAGA
Organism: Dorea sp. 210702-DFI.3.17; assembly: GCF_020560825.1. Classification (NCBI taxonomy): domain Bacteria; kingdom Bacillati; phylum Bacillota; class Clostridia; order Lachnospirales; family Lachnospiraceae; genus Dorea; species Dorea sp. 210702-DFI.3.17. Next base: position 69,923 of record NZ_JAJCNB010000002.1, on the reverse strand, counting down.
GCGTAACAGAAAACACTCGTGTTTCTTATCCGATTCAGCATATCGAGAACATTGTACGCCCGATTTCTTCTGCACCTGCAGCTAAGAACGTCATCTTCCTGTCAGCAGACGCATTCGGAGTACTTCCTCCAGTATCTGTACTTACACCAGAGCAGACACAGTACTACTTCCTGTCAGGATTTACAGCAAAACTTGCAGGAACAGAGCGTGGAATTACAGAGCCTACACCTACATTCTCAGCTTGCTTCGGACAGGCATTCTTAGAGCTGCATCCTACAAAATATGCAGAAGAGCTTGTTAAGAAGATGGAGAAGAGTGGAGCAAAGGCTTACCTTGTAAATACAGGATGGAATGGAACAGGAAAACGTATCTCCATCAAAGATACTCGTGGTATCATCGATGCAATCCTGAACGGAGATATCAAGAACGTTCCAACAAAGAAGATTCCTTACTTCAACTTTGAGGTTCCTACAGAGCTTACAGGTGTTGACACAGGAATCCTTGATCCTCGTGATACTTACGCTGACGCTTCCGAGTGGGAAGAGAAAGCAAAAGATCTTGCCGGAAGATTCATCAAGAACTTCGCAAAATACGAAGGAAACGAAGCTGGAAAAGCACTCGTATCCGCTGGACCACAGTTATAAAAATTATAGAAATATTAAAAAACTCCCAGGTTGTATGCCAACCTGAGAGTTTTTTATGTTTACATGTGATTATTTACACATCTTGAATATATTGACAACATCTTCCTTTGTAAGTGGTTTAAAAGCATCTTTCAATCCACCGATTCGTACAGCTTTCTCTGCCATAACTTCAAAATTCGTTTCATCAATTCCAATCTCTGAAAATGTACTTTTCAGTCCCAGTGTCTGATATAAAAATTCTGCCGTCAATTCAATACTTTTCTTTGCCACCTGCATCGGCTCCATGGATGGGTCTAAACCAAATACATTACAGCCAAACTGATAATATCTGGATACCGTAGTATCATCCAGACAATATTCCATCCAGCGCGGAGTCAAAATAGCCAGTCCCAGCCCATGCGTAATGTCATAGATTGCCGATAATTCATGCTCCATCGGATGGCAGCTCCATGCCTGGCATTTTCCACCGTCTATAAATCCATTGATTGCCCAGGATGATGTCCACATCAGATTTGCTCTTGCTTCATAGTCTTCTGGATTCTTCATCGCAACTGGTGCATATTTTATAATTGTCTTAATCAGGCCTTCCATAACTGTATCCAGCATATAAAGATCTTTTTCCATGTTAAAATAAACTTCAAATATATGACTTAACATATCTGCAGATCCACAGGCTGTCTGATATGAACTCACGCTATAAGTGAGCGTTGGATCCAGGAAAGATACCTTCGGCTGCATAACATCAAATCCCATTCCAATCTTATCTTTTGTCTTTGGATTGCTGATCACACCTCCGTTATCCATCTCTGAGCCAGTCGCTGCCAATGTTAGAATATCGACAATTGGAAGACATTTTTTTACATCTACTTTACCTTCCAAAATATCCCATGCATCTCCATCATGAAATGTTGCAGCTCCAATAAATTTTGTACAATCAATTACGGAACCGCCTCCTACTGCAAGCAGAACATCTATCTTTTCTTTCTTACAGATTTCTGCTCCTGCATTTACAGAAGAAACTCTTGGATTTGGTTCAATTCCGGATAACTCAAATAACTCTAATCCAGCTTTTTTGATTTCTGCTACAACTTTGTCATATAATCCGGATTTCTTAATAGAACCGCCTCCATAAGTCATCAATACCCTTGTTCCGAATTTTTTCAATTCTTCCCCAAGATGTCCCAGTTGATTTTCTCCAAAATACACTTTCGTAGAAATATTGTACACAAACTGATTCATTTTATAATTCCTCCTTTGGTATTAATTTTGCATATTGTTTTTTCAAATTTTTTTGCTACGCACGATCTGTGCACGCATTCCCATGTTCGTGAATTCCTGGCAAAGTTTCACGGCCTCTTCCTCGGTAATTCCATCTTTTGCTGAAAATGGAGTCTGGGACAACTGTTTTTTCCTGCTGAATCCATATTTCCGTGCTAACTGCACAAAATCACTTCTCTGACCAAAATAATCAACTACACGCCCAAGTACAATAACCTGTCTAGACGGAAATTTCGGAATGGTACATTCTTCCGGCATCGGCAGTATCTTATATTCTGCCTGATAATAGTCTAATGCAGTCTCAAAATATCCCGTACATTCCTCATCCAGATTCTCATACAATACAACCGGGACATTTGATACAATCTGGTCTGCATCTTCTTTCGGAATCTCTGTCATAATCTGAAGATATTTTGAGATTTCAATATTGTGATTGTTGCAATTTAAAAGCTGTATCTGATATGTCTTCATAGATTTCCTCTCGTATATTACTATTTATAAGATGTATCTCATCTCATGCCATTCTTCATCGCCCCATACAGAAGCAGAGATACCTTCGTCTTTGTAGCCCATTTTTTTATACATTTCCACTTTCTGTTCAAGGCATGTCAGTTTCAGCATCTTACGCCCTTTTGCCTGCTCACGCTTTACGTACTGGTTCATGATTTCTCTTGCAAGACCCTGCCTGCGGTATTCTGGCCGGACATCCAGCCCCAGAAGGAAAATATTCTTTCCTTCCGGATTATGTACGGTAATATCTGTGAAAAACTCATCACGAAATGCTTCTTCATCTGTTGCCAGTCCATTTAAAAAGCCTGCGATCGTTCCAGTCTCTTTGTCTACTGCAACAAGAAAAAGTTCCGGTGCATGTTCCACCCTTTCAAACATATCTTTTTTAGAACATGCCTCGTGTGGAGGAAAACAGATCTTCTCAATCTCTGCTATTTCCTCTGCTTCATTTGCCCTGACAGATCGAAATTCGAATCTGTCTAATACATTTGCCACCATCTTTCTTTCCTCCTCATACTTTAATTACTAACACTATATGATGTTGGAGGGAAAAGCCCCCCATTCAAGAATGCCGCTTTATCTTTCTTAAAAATGCAGACCTTGTATCGTACCTGCTACGATCATCATTCCTCCGGTTACAGCCAGGGCAAGGGCAAGGGCCAGCCAGATGAACTGTTGTTTGCGTTTTTCTTTTGGAAATAATTCTTTTGGATAACCTTCCCGCCCAAGATGTAACACGTGATTGCCCAGATACAAAATTGCCAGTCCCACGCCGCCATCTATCATATAAATTCCCATAAATGCCGGTGAAAGCTGAGAAACCTGGCTGGTTGCTGTATCCATTACAAAGTTCCACATTCCACTTCCATTCATTCCAAGTGCTCTTGCCATCAGCTGCATCAAAAACTGCATCCCATAAAGCACCAGTACCGGAATGATATTATTGATCGCATGAAACATCACATTATAAAACATGTTGTTCGTCTCATAGACAAGATATCCGAGTACAATTCCAAGGAGAAATGTTGGAAAAAATCGTATGATACTTCCATGAAACAGACCAAACACTGCCGCTGTAACTAAAATTGGAATCCATTTTCCGTGTGTCTGATTCCAAATAGAATTAAAAAATACACCACGAAACACTGCTTCTTCACAGATTGCCGGTGCAATTCCAACAACTATAATTGCTACTATCATGGAGGAACTTGTGAACATACTGCTTAATCCGATTGATGTTTCAGTAACCATCTCCGGGGCAATATACATTTCAATCATGGTCACAACAGAAATTGCCTGACTCGCACCAAGGTAAATCAGTATCGTCCCCATGACCTCTGTAAGCTTTGGCTTATGAATCGGAAACACCAACCGGAATTTTCCGCCAAACACTGCCACTGCTCCAACTGCTATGCCCAGTAAAATCAATTCTCCGATCAAAGACCGTCCCATTCCTAACCATTGCGGCAGAAAGTCACTGAACACAAATACTTCCAGACCTGCCAGGATGATTACCAGTAATCCCTGCCAAAGTCTTAACTGCTTTTTCTCATTTTCCATATATTTCACCTTACCATCCAAGTCTGCTGTATTCTAGTCCTTCAACATGTCCGCATCAAATTTCTTTGGAAACGTTTGAATTTCTTCATGGATTCCAATGATCTTCTCCATCCATATCATATTGTACCAGCGATGGAACTTGTATCCACATTTTTCAAATTCTCCTATCATACGATAGCCAAGATGTTCATGAAACTGTGCACTGTTCTTTGTCAGATACTCATCGTCTTCCTCGGGATATCCAATACATGCTTCCATATTTAAAATTCCCATTTCTTTCAGACAATGTTCCAATGCACTATGAAGTTTTTTTCCTATTCCCATACGTTTACAATTCTGATCTACATATATGGAGGTTTCCACCGCCCAGGCATAAGCTGCACGCTCCTTAAATGGACTGACATATGCATACCCCACGATTTTTCCATCATGTTCTGCCACCAGATATGGATATTTTTCAAGTGTATGTGCAATTCTTTCACGAAATTCCTCTGGGGAGGGAACTTCATACTCAAATGTAATTGCAGTTTCCCTGACATATGGTGCATAAATCTTCAACAATTCTTCTGCATCATCTAATGCTGCAACACGAATCACGATCTCTTTTTTTAATGTACTCATACTGTAATCTGACTCAATACCTCCCCGATCGGTGCGGCAATCGTAAGTTCTGCACGAACTGATTTTGCCGTATCGCTCTTATTGATCACGACAAGATGTTTTCCTCTAAAATAATCTACAAATCCAGCTGCCGGATAAACGACCAGAGATGTTCCCCCTATGATCAGTGTGTCTGCCTGGCTGATTGCACGGATACTCTTGTCAATCATATTTTCATCCAGACTTTCCTCATAAAGTACGACATCCGGCTTGATCACTCCTCCACACTCACAATGTGGAACTCCTTTGCTGTTCTTTACATATGCTGCATCGTAGAATTTTCCGCATTTTTGACAGTAATTGCGATGAATGCTTCCATGGATCTCATATACATTCTTACTTCCTGCTGCCTGATGAAGTCCGTCAATATTCTGCGTAATGATTGCTTTAAGTTTTCCTGCCTGCTCAAGTTCTGCCAGCTTTTTATGCGCGGCATTCGGCTTCGCATCTAAAAACATCATCTTTTCTTTGTAAAATTCATAAAATCCTTCTGTATTGCGCATAAAGAAGGTATGACTGACAATCTGCTCCGGTGAATACTTATATTTCTGCTGATACAGACCGTCCGCACTTCGAAAGTCCGGAATATTGCTCTCTGTAGATACTCCTGCTCCTCCGAAAAAGACAATATTTTCACTGTCATCAATGATTTCCTGCAACTTTTCGATTTCTTTATTCACAAAATCATCTCCCTATTTTACATTTTCCATCCACTCAATGATCTGACCCAGATTCTCCAGACTGGCTGATGCATGTTCCAGTACCTCTTCCGGCACATCTACCATATCATGAATATAAATCGTTTCTCCACCGGCTGCGATTCCTGCCATGACTCCCGGTGTACTGTCTTCAACTACCAGACACTCCTTCGGATCACGTCCGATTGCTTTTGCTGCATTCCAGAAAATATCCGGTTTGGGTTTACTTGCTTTTTGCGTGTCTCCATAGATAAATGCTGCAAAATATTCCGCTATTCCTGACATTTGAAGAACTTTTTCTCCACGCGATTGTCTTGTAGAAGTTGCAACTGCTGCCGGAATCTTCTTTTCTTCCAAATAGGAAAGGAGCTCCATAAGCCCCTTCTTTTTAGGAACTCCGTCCCGCGCAAGCATCTCCATAAAAATCTCATCTTTTCGCTGTCTTGCTTCTTCATAACGAAATTCTTTGCCAAATGTATCTTCAAATATTCCCCTGATAATCGCTGCCGTCTTTCCCCGGCACTGATTCAGAAGTTCTGTCGTAATGGAATACCCCATTTCTTCTCCGACTTGCTTCCACGCAATCGTATACAGCCTCTCTGTATCAAACAAAGTGCCATCCATGTCAAATATCACGCCTCGGATCATATTGTACGCCTCACTCTTCTATACGTTCTCTCATCATCAGTCATTTTTTGTCTGTTCTTTATCCATGCTGTCTGACGATTTTTCTTTGCTTTCTCTTGTATAATCGGTAAAGAATCCAGTCAGTGCGTCCAGCGTCTTTAACAGTACCGGGATCTCGCTCTCATCTAACTTGTCCACAATGGCCTGTGTCATCTGCTTATGATAATCTTCGTGATGATGATATGCATTTTCCCCTTTTTCCAGAAGACGCACATATACGACCCGTCGATCCTCTTTGCTGCGGAACCGGTCAACATAACCCTTTTTCACCAGACTATTCACAGCAGTTGTAAGTGATCCTACTGTAATATTCAGCTTCTTTGCAATGGTAGACATATTATTGCCCTCTCCAAGTCCGATTGCCTCTATGACGTGCATATCATTGTTGGTAATATCTTTAAATTCATCCGTAATAATTGCCTTACCTTCTACCTCCCAGATCTCATTGATCAGATTCACCAGGACATAGTTAATTGTTGCATATACATCACTCATTCGCACTGCTCCTTCATCCTTTACTTGCTTTTCATTATAGACGTTTTTTGTCAAAGAAGTCAACCTGCTCCTGCATTCCTTCTGAATTCTCTGACACTTGCATTTTACAGACAACTTTGCACTTATATATTTCAGATCCTGCTTACATCCGACGGAAGCGTTCATATCGGGAATCCACTAATTCTTGGATGTCTTTGTTTGCATATTCTTCCAGATACCCTTCGATATTTTTCTCCAGTTCATCTGCAATATTGCTCATCGTTTCTACTGTAAAATGTTCTGGTTCTGCAAACACCTTCTCTACAATCCCCATTTCTTTTAAATCTGCTGCTGTCAGACGCATAACTTTTGCAGCCTGCGCAGCTTTCGTACTGTCCTTCCATAAAATGCTTGCAAAGCCTTCTGGTGAAAGAATGGAATAAATGGAATTCTCCAGCATCCATACCTGGTCTGAAACCGCCATTGCAAGTGCACCGCCGCTTCCTCCTTCTCCGATAACAATACTAAGTATCGGGGTCCTAAGCGTTGACATCTCATACAGATTTCTTGCAATCGCCTCTCCCTGGCCGCGCTCTTCTGCGGAAATTCCACAAAATGCTCCCGGCGTATCTACGAAGCAAATGACCGGGCGGTGGAATTTTTCTGCCTGCTTCATAAGACGCAATGCCTTCCGGTAGCCTTCTGGTGACGGCATACCAAAATTGTGTCCGATATTCTCTTTTGTATTCTGTCCCTTCGCCTGGGCAATGACTGTCACTGCTCTTCCGTGAAAGGTTGCGATTCCTCCGACAATTGCTGTATCATCGGCAAAATACCGATCTCCATGCAGTTCTATAAAATCCTGGAACAAAACTTCTATATAGTGACCTGCAACCGGGCGGTCATTTCTTCTGGAAATCTGTACACGATCCCAGGCTTCCAGAGTTTTTGATCTGGTTTTTCTATTTTGAAATTCTTTTGTTGCTTTTTCGACTTTTTCATTTCCAGTCTGATGCATTTTCAGGATTTTTCCCAGCGTCTGCCGCATCTTCTGGCGTTCTACAATCTGGTCTACAAATCCATGTTCTTTTAAGAACTCGGATCTTTGGAATCCTTTCGGAAGTTTCTGACCGATCGTCTGCTCAATGACACGAGGACCTGCAAATCCAATCAGTGCTCCCGGCTCTGCCAGTATGATATCTCCAAGCATAGCAAAACTTGCCGTCACGCCACCGGTTGTTGGATCTGTCAGCACCGTAATATAAAGAAGTGCAGCGTCGCTGTGACGTTTCAGTGCAGCGGATGTCTTTGCCATCTGCATCAAAGACACGATTCCTTCCTGCATTCTTGCTCCGCCAGAGCATGTAAAGATGATAACCGGAAGCTTTTCTTCTGTCGCACGTTCTACCATTCTTGTAATTTTCTCACCTACGACTTCTCCCATACTCGCCATTAAAAAACGTCCGTCACAGACTCCAAGCGCTGTCTCAATTCCATTAATTGCAGCTTTTCCAGTCACCACTGCCTCATCTAATCCAGTTGTTTGTTTTAATGCTTCCACCTTTTCCGGATACCCTTTGTATCCAATCGGGTTCGTATTTTCAATTCCTCTGTCCCACTCTTCGAACGTATCCTCATCTGCAATTGACCGAATCCGCTCCGGTGCCGGCATGCGAAAATGCCCATGACATTTCGGGCAAATATATCCGCCTGTTATAACGTCCTCTGTAATAATTGCTTTCTGGCATTTGTTACATTTACACAGAAGTCCCTCCGGAACTTCCGGGCTTTGGTGTTTCCCACCGATATGCCCTTTTTTTCCGGAAGGACGTCTTGTTTTCTTAAACATATTATCTAACTTCATATGTCCACTCCTTATACTCTTTCACTCCACGGTTGTTGTATACCTTAATGCTTTATAGTATCTATGAAATTCACATTAAACTCTCCGGATTGATATACCGGGTTATTTAATAATTCATAGAGATAATCCACATTCGTGTCGATGCCCTCAATAATAACCTCTCCAAGTGCACTCTGCATTTTCTGGATTGCTTCATCCCGGTTCTTCGCCCAGACAATGAGCTTTGCAACCATGGAATCATAATATGGAGAAATGCTGCATCCACTGTAAATTGCGGAATCTACACGGATTCCTTTTCCTCCCGGCAAATGAAGATCTGTAATGGTTCCAGGCGACGGCCGGAATCCTTTTTCCGGATTTTCCGCATTGATCCGGCACTCAATGGCATGCCCATTGATTTCAATATCCTGTTGAGCAAATGACAGCTTCTGTCCATCTGCAATACGGATCTGTTCTTTGATCAAGTCAATTCCAGTCACCCACTCAGTCACCGGATGCTCCACCTGAATTCGGGTATTCATCTCCATAAAGTAAAAGGCATCATTGTTCTCTAAAAGAAATTCAATGGTTCCGGCATTGACATAGCCTGCGGCTTTCGCAGCTTTTACTGCTGCCTCTCCCATCTTCTTTCGAAGCTTTGAAGACAACGCCGCTGACGGAGCCTCCTCAATCATTTTCTGATGATTTCTCTGAATAGAGCAGTCACGTTCTCCGAGATGCACTACATTTCCATAGGAATCTGCCAGAATCTGAAATTCGATATGTCTCGGCTCCTCCATAAAATGTTCAATATACATGGTATCATCGCCAAATGCCATCTGACTTTCCTTCTGTGCGGTCTGAAAGCTTTGCGTAAACTCTTCTTCGGAATATGCCACACGCATGCCTTTTCCACCTCCGCCGAGGGCAGCTTTTATAATAACCGGGTAACCAATTTCCCGTGCAAGCAAAAGTCCGGTATGCACATCACAGACTGGCTCCTTACTTCCTGGGATGACCGGAACACCTGCTGCTTCCATCGTATTTCTTGCTTCCTGCTTATTGCCAAGCTTTGCAATGACATTTGCCGGCGGTCCGATAAAGGTAATTCCGCACTGCTCACACAGTTCTGCAAATTTACTGTTCTCTGACAAAAAGCCAAAACCCGGGTGAATGGCGTCTGCCCCACTCACCACCGTTGCACTGATAATATTCTCCATACTCAAATAACTCTGAGATGACGGTGCCGGTCCGATACAGACCGCTTCATCTGCAAGCTTTGTATGAAGGGCTTCTGCGTCTGCCTCTGAATATACTGCAACCGTCTCAATTCCCATTTCCCGGCACGCACGGATAATCCGAACTGCAATCTCACCACGGTTCGCAATCAAAATCTTCTTAATCACACAGATCACCTACCCTACTGCAAATGTCAGTACCGCGCTGACTACTTTTTTACCGTCCACTGTAGCGACAGCCTCTCCGACACCAATCGGTCCTTTTTTCCGGATAATTCTTGTTTCCAGACGAAGCTTGTCCCCCGGCACGACCTTTCCTTTGAATTTGCATTTATCAATTCCACCAAAATATGCAACTTTTCCCTGATTCTCCGGCTCACTTAAAATCGCTACCGCACCTGCCTGTGCCAGCGCTTCCACAATCAGCACACCCGGCATGACCGGCTCCTGTGGAAAATGTCCGGCAAAGAACTCTTCCCGGTAGGAAACACATTTGTACGCCACTGCATACTCACCCGGCTCGTAATCTTCTACATAATCCAATAACAGAAACGGATGTCTGTGAGGTATGATTTCCTGAATCTGTTTAATATCCAAATGTTTCATGATAACCTCCTACGCAATTCTGAATAATGGCTGGCCGTACTCTACTGCCTGGCCATTCTTTACAAGAATCTCCGTGACTGTTCCATCAAAATCACTTTCGATTTCATTCATCAGCTTCATGGCCTCGATAATTGCAACCGACTGACCTTTTTTCACGGAATCGCCAACCTGAATAAATGGCTCTGCATCCTCTGCCGGAGCCGCGTAAAATGTTCCCACAAGCGGAGCTTTGACTACATTTCCAACAGGAGCCGCCTCAGATATCCCAGTCTGTTTCTGTACGCCTTCTTCTAAATCTGTGGCTGCTTTAGAAGAAGCACCTGTAACTTTCACAGCTTCCGGTGTAACATCCTGCACTGCCGCAGTCGTTCCCATCACCAAGTTCTCTTTCTTATTCAGCTGCAATTTTATACCATTTTCTTCATATTTAAATCCAGTCAGGTCTGACTCAGAGACTTTATCAATCAGTTTCATCAACTGTTCTACGTCCATTTCCAGGTTCCCCCTTACGCTTCATACTTCTGAATTAAAATTGTTGCATTGTGTCCGCCAAATCCAAGTGAATTGCTCATGGCTGCCTTGATTTCTTTCTCTACCGGACTTCCAATTGCATAATTTAAGTCACATTCTTCATCGGCCTCTTTTGTTCCGACCGTCTGATGGATAAATCCATCTTCCATGCTTTTGACACAAGTAATAAATTCTACTCCGCCTGCTGCTCCAAGCAAGTGACCGATCATGGATTTCGTAGAGTTGATCACCACGTCTTTCGCTGCCTCGCCAAATGCTTTCTTAATGGCGCGTGTCTCGAACAGGTCATTGTGATGGGTACTTGTTCCATGGGCATTGATGTAATCTACCTGTGCCGGTGTAATCTGGGCCTCTTCCATGGCAAGCTCCATTGCCTTCGCTGCACCGCTTCCGTCTTCTGCCGGAGAAGTAATATGATAAGCATCCCCTGTACATCCGTAACCGGTCACTTCTGCGTAAATCTTTGCTCCACGCGCTTTTGCATGCTCCAGCTCTTCCAGCATTACAACTCCCGCACCTTCACCAAGTACGAATCCATCCCGGTCTTTATCAAATGGAATGGAGGCACGAAGTGGATCGGTAGAAGCAGAAAGTGCTGTCAGTGCTGTAAATCCGGCAATACCAAGTGGGCATACACAGCCTTCGGTTCCTCCTGCAAGCATCATATCTGCGTCACCATACTGGATTGTACGGAATGCATCACCAATACAGTTCGTTCCTGTGGCGCAGGCAGTTACGACATTGCTGCATTTTCCACGAAATCCTAACTGAATTGACACATTTCCCGCTGCCATATTGGAAATCATCAAAGGCACCATAAGCGGATTTACTCTTGCCGGTCCCTTGGTCAGAATTTTTTCATAGCTCTGCTCTGCTACCTGAAGACTTCCAATTCCGGAACCAATCATCACGCCAGCGCGAAATGGGTCTTCTTTTTCAATCTCCAGTCCAGAATCCTCATAAGCTTCTCTGGCTGCTGCAACCGCATATTGAGAAAATGCTTCCATACGTCTGGCTGCTTTTTTATCCATATGATCTCCCGGCACAAAGTCTTTGACTTCTGCTGCCAGTTTTACTTTATAATCTGTAGTGTCGAACTTTGTGATCTCACCGATTCCAACCTTACCTTTGCGGATTCCGTCCCAAAATTCAGCTACACTATTTCCAATTGGAGTAATTGCACCAAGTCCGGTCACGACCACTCTTCTTTTTAAGACTTTATTATTTGCCATCTTTTTTGTACTCCTTCCCCTGCATCACTTTCTACATTACCATGCCGCCGTCTACGTGCAGCACTTGTCCGGTAATATAAGAAGCATCTTCCGATGCGAGAAATGCAACTGCTTTTGCCACCTGCTCAGGTTCTCCAAATTTTCCAAGAGGAATCTGGGCAAGCGTAGCCTCTACAACCTTTTCCGGCAGGCTCTGCGTCATATCTGTATCAATAAATCCAGGAGCTACTGCATTCACAGTAATTCCTCTGGAGCCAAGCTCTTTTGCCACAGCTTTTGTAAGTCCGATGATTCCGGCCTTGGAAGCTGCATAATTGGCCTGTCCTGCGTTTCCTGACACACCAACTACAGATGAAATATTCACGATACGCCCGCTTCTTTGCTTTAACATCTGTCTGGATACTGCCTGGATCGTATGAAATGCACCTTTTAAATTCGTATCTAACACAGCGTCAAAATCTTCTTCTGACATCCGCATCAACAGACCATCTCTTGTAATACCTGCATTATTCACCAGCACATCCAGATGTCCGTATTCTGCGATCACATTTCCAATAAATTCTTTACATGCCACGTTGTCAGAAACATCACATTTATATATAGAAGCTTCTCCTCCATTTTGCTCAATTTCTGTCTTTAATTCCTGTGCTTTTTCCTCGCTGCCACAGTAATTGATCACAACATACATGCCCGCTGCTGCCAGCTCTCTTGCGATTGCCGCACCAATTCCACGGGAAGCTCCTGTCACAACTGCTACCTTTTTTTCCATTTTATTTATAACTCCTGTCATTTTCGCCTTGTTTCTATATGATCTTTTCCAGATCTTCCCATGTTGCTACATTACAGACCTTGACACTTCGGTCAATCTTTTTCATAAATCCCGCCAAAGTCTTGCCCGGCCCGATTTCGATAAATGTATCAACTCCGTCTGCGATCATTTTCTCCATGCTCTGTTGCCAGCGAACGGACGATGTAAGCTGTGTCACAAGTAATCCCGGACTCTTACGAACATCCGTAACTGCTTCTGCCGTCACATTTGTAATATAAGGGATCATAAGCTCATGAAATTCTGTCTTATCTAGCTCCATTTCCAGTTCCTTTGCCGCCGGGAGTAAGAGCGTAGAATGAAACGGACCACTAACATTTAACATTACGGTACGTTTTGCACCCGCCTCTTTTAAATGTTCTGCCGCTTTTTCAACTGCTTTTGTTTTTCCTGTAATAACAATCTGACCCGGACAGTTATAGTTCGCTACAGACACACCTTCAATCTCTGCTGTCACTGCTTCGATTTTCTCTGCATCTAATCCAAGAATCGCGCACATAGCGCCTTCTCCTGCCGGAACTGTATGCTGCATCAAAATTCCACGTTTTCTCACAAGGCGGATCGCATCGATCGGCTCCAGCCCGCCGGCCACAGAGATGGCTGCGTATTCGCCAAGGCTCAGTCCCGCTGTAATATCTGGTCTTACTCCACGTTCCATCAGAACTTCTGTCATGGCAAGGCATGTTGTTACCATAGCCGCCTGTGTATATTCTGTCTGGTCTAAGAGATCATTTTCCTCAAAACACAATGCTTTCATATCCAGCCCCAGCTGTTCGCCTGCTTCATCAAAGAGCTTTCTGACACTGGCGCTGTTTTCGTAAAAATCTGCACCCATGCCACATTTCTGCGCCCCTTGTCCCGGATAGATAAATGCAATCTTACTCATATATTTCTTATCCTCCAATTACTACACTTCGGTTTCATACAGATTCAGAGTGCATATCAAAGCGTCTGTTTCTCTGACCAGTTTTTGGATCAATGCCTGACAGCTCATCTGCTCATTTACCAGTCCCGCAATCTGGCCTGACATGACACTTCCAGTCTTCACATCACCGTCTACGACAGCTTTTCTAAGACCTCCAAGAGTCATAAGTTCCAACTCTTCAAATGGAGCACCTTCCTGTTCCATCTTCAAGTATTTTTTTGTCATCTCATTGCGAAGTGCCCGTACCGGGTGTCCTGTTGTACGTCCTGTGACTCTTGTATCAATGTCACTTGCCTTTAAAATCTTATCCTTGTAATTCTGGTGCACCTGTGCCTCTTCTGTGACAACAAATGCAGTTCCCATCTGTACAGCCTTTGCTCCCAGCATAAATGCTGCTGCAATTCCTCTTCCGTCTCCGATTCCACCTGCGGCAATAACCGGAATATCGACTGCATCAACGACCTGTGGTACAAGTGTCATAGTCGTGCTCTCTCCGACATGTCCGCCAGACTCGCAGCCTTCTGCAACAATTGCATCTGCTCCTGCCCGCTCCATACGTTTCGCAAGAGCCACAGAAGCAACAACAGGAATTACTTTCACTCCTGCTTCCTTCCACATTTCCATATATTTTCCCGGACTTCCGGCTCCAGTCGTCACGACCTGGACACCTTCTTCCACAATTACTTTCGCAACATCAGCCGCATAAGGGCTCATAAGCATAATATTCACACCAAATGGTTTGTCCGTTAGCTTGCGTGCTGCCCGTATCTGCTCGCGCACCCACTCTGCCGGAGCACTGGCGGCACCAATAAGTCCAAGACCACCTGCTTCTGAAACAGCAGCCGCCAGATGATGCTCAGCTACCCATGCCATACCACCTTGGATGATCGGGTATTTTATTCCGAGAAGTCTTGTTATTTCTGTCTGCATAATTTGTTTCCTTTCTTGCATTCACACTTCTAAAAGAGTCTGCAATTTGTCGAAGGCTATATCTTTATTCTTTATGTGCTTCCACGTATTTCACTACGTCGCCGACTGTTTTGAGTGTTGGAAGGTCTTCTTCCGGAATTTCGATCTCATATTCATCTTCTAATGCTGTTACCATCTCGAAGAGGTCTAAAGAATCTGCGTCTAAATCCTCTTTGAAATCTGCACCCTCTGTAACCTTCTCCACATCAATTGCTAAATTCTCTGCGATAATCTCTCTAATCTGCTCTAACATAATTTTTTTCTCCTTTTACCATTCAATAATTGTTGCGCCCCAGGTCAGGCCTGCCCCGAATCCTGCCAGCACGATTTTCTGTCCTCGTTTTAATCTTCCGTCTCTGTTCATTTCATCTAACAGAATCGGAATACTTGCGGAAGATGTATTTCCATACTCTTCCATGTTCATTGGGAATTTTTCGACCGGCTCACCCATGCGTTTTGCTACGGCTTCCAGAATTCTCCGGTTCGCCTGATGTAAAATGTACCAATCGATTTCTTCTGGTTTTACTTCATTTTTTTCCAGCACTTCCTGAATGACTTCCGGTACCTGCTTAATCGCAAACCGGAATACTCCCTGACCATCCATCTGCATGAGATAGTCTTCACTGTTCAAATGTTTCCCGCCAATCTCATCATTTTTCTGAAGAGGAAGTCCATTCTCCTCTCGCTTACTGTGACACAAAAGCGCCTCTCCTCGAGTCCCGTCAGAATGTGCCGCCGGAATATAACTGGCTCTTTCATCTTTTTTTATTACTGCTGCACCGGCGCCGTCTCCGAAAAGAATACACGTCCCACGGTCCTTCCAGTTCGTCAGCCTGGACAGCGATTCACTTCCTACGATCAGAACTGTCTGATAAATCCCACTTTCTATGTATGCCAATGCTGTATTGTATGCCAGTACAAACCCGGTACACGCTCCATTCAAATCAAAACAGACTGCTTTGTCTGCACCAATGGCCTTTTGCACTTCGCATGCGCCACATGGAATAATGACATCCGAAGAAATCGTGGACATCAGAATCAGATCCAGTTCTTCTGGTAAAACTCCTGCATTATCAAGAGCTCGTTTTGCAGCTTCATTCGCCATGGACACGGTCGTCTCTTTCACTGCAATATGGCGTCTCGCAATTCCGGTCCGTTCTCTGATCCATGAATCACTTGTCTCTACAAGCTCTGCAACCCCATCATTATCCATAACATAATCCGGGACACAGGAGCCTGTTCCACAAAATCTTGCACTCATATCTTTCCTTTCTGAAGTTTTTCTTTGAACTTCAATTTATTTGAGTTTCAATTATTTTGACTTTCAAAGTATACATAACAAAAAAAGCTTTGTCAAGAACATTTTTCTTAAATCCGACTTTTCTCCTCTTCTAAAACCCATTGATTTTCCCCCGAAAACTCTCTATACTATCTTTTATGGTAACTATATCGTAAGGGAGTGTATCTGATTTATGAATAAAAAAGAAGTTTTGGAGATCCGCAAGCAGTTTACCCCGGAAAACTGCACAATTACCCGTATCTGCGGCTGTTATGTGGATCATGAAAAAGAGAAAAAAATGGAGATGAAAAAAGCTTTTCTTTCCATGCCGGAGGAAGAAGCTTTCAAGTATTTTGACATTTTCAGGCATACATTATCCGGAACTGTTGGCAAGAACCTGATGACTATGGAATTCCCGCTGGATCAGGAACTGGAAGGCGGCGCGCAGGAGCTCCTTTTAAGGCTGCGCGATACAAAACTTACTGATGATCTGCTTTTGGAAGAATTCTACGACAAGGTTATTGAGAACTACGAATTCGCGGAAAACTACTATATTATATTGATTCATGCTGCATACGATGTGCCAGGGAAATCTTCCGATAATATGGAAATGTTTGACGCTTCCGATACCGTATATGAACATATCATGTGCAGTATCTGCCCGGTAAAATTGACGAAAGCCGGACTTACATATAACGCCGAAAAGAACAATATTGAAGACCGTATCCGTGACTGGTTCGTGGAGATGCCTGCGACCGGTTTTCTCTTCCCGGCTTTCCAGGATCGTGCAAGTGACGTTCATCACGTCCTGTACTACTCCAAGAAACCAGAAGATCTCCAGCCTGACTTTATTGCAAATGTACTTGGCAATATTACACCGCTTACTGCAAAGGATCAAAAGACAACGTTTCAGTCTCTTGTCAGTGATACACTCGGTGAGGATTGTGACTATGACACCGTCCGCAATATCCACGACAATCTGAATGAACTTATGGAAGAAGCCAAGGAATCTCCTGACCCACTGGAGCTGTCCCGCCCAGACGTGAAACACCTGTTAGAGCGAAGTGGAGTCTCGGAAGAAAAAATGGAACATTTCGATAAGAATTTTGAGGAAGCTGTTGGTGAGAAAAATACTCTCCTTGCTTCCAACATTGCCAGTGTCAAAACTTTCCAGATTGAGACACCTGATATTGTAGTAAAAGTTAATCCGGAAAGATCCGACCTCGTAGAGACACGTGAAATCGATGGAAGACGTTGTCTTGTCATCGCGATTGACGACCATCTTGAGGTAAATGGCATCGAAGTTCGTTAAAATGTAGTTAAAAACAGAAAGTTTTTCTAAACTTTCTGTTTTTTATTTGCGTATTCCCCCGAGTTTCTGTATAATTGTATACTATATAGATACCAGTGTCATAAATCTATTTTCATTTTGTGCTTGCACAAAAATGAAAGTTAGATTTCATGACATGCCCAGATATGAGCCTAGAAGCGTGGCGTAAGCTGCGCGATATGCGAATATCTGATAGAATTGCGAGAGTGTACAGCACGCAGCAATTCGTATGGTATCAAAAAATTAGAATTTATCGAAAGGAAGAGTAGTTATGGAGAAAAACACAAACAAAAAAAGTGCCAGTGCTCTCATTGGCGCAGCATTTCTTATGGCAACCTCTGCAATTGGTCCTGGATTCCTTACACAGACCGGACAGTTCACAGGAAACCTCAAAGGAAGCTTTGGCTTCGTAATCTTAGTATCAGTTATTTTAGCAGCAATCGTTCAGCTTAACGTATGGAGAGTCTTATGCGTATCCGGTATGCGTGGTCAGGACGTTGCTAATAAAGTTCTGCCAGGTCTTGGATATGTGATTGCATTCCTCGTTGTAGCCGGCGGACTTGTATTCAACATTGGTAACGTTGGCGGCGGTGCCCTCGGATTCAACACCTTGCTTGGCATCCCGACTACATATGGCTGCTTCCTCGCAGGAGCAATCGCGATCTGTGTATTCCTTTATAAAAATGCATTAGATGCAATGGACACACTGACAAAAATTCTTGGTGGTATCATGATTGTCGTTATTTTTGTTGTCATCCTGATTGTAAAACCACCAGTAGGAATGGCTGTAAAGGAAACATTTGTACCAACTGCTCCTATGGACAGTATCTTCCCTGCAATTCTGACACTTCTTGGCGGAACTGTTGGCGGATACATCACATTTGCCGGTGCACATCGTCTGATCGATGCCGGTATTACAAAAGAAGAGAATTTAAAAGAGATCAACAAGAGTTCTGTTATGGGAATCGGAATTGCAACGATCGTCCGTATCTTGCTGTTCCTTGCAATCTTAGGCGTTGTTGTTGAGACTGCAACTTCCCCGGCTACAACTCTTGATGCAAGCAACCCGGCTGCCGACGCATTTTTACAGGGTGCAGGTCAGATCGGATACCGTTTCTTCGGACTGGTACTTTTGTGTGCGGCTGTTACATCTATCATCGGATGCGCCTACACATCTGTATCTTTCCTGAAAACTTTCAGCAAGACAATTGCCAACAATGAAAAATGGTTCATCGTTGGATTTATCGCTCTTAGTACCGTTGTTATGGCTCTCATCGGACAGCCTGCAACTCTGCTCGTATTAGCAGGTGCCCTCAACGGACTGATCCTTCCTATTACATTGGGAGTATGTCTGATCGCATCTCAGAAGAAGTCTATCATGGGCGAGAACTACAAACACCCGATCGTGCTTCTGATCCTTGGAATTATTGTAGTTGTAATCTCTGCATACCTTGGAATCACTTCCCTTGGAAAGCTGAGCGCACTGTTCGGATAAGGAGATGTTTTTTATGGAAGAAATTAAAATCCACACAGCCGGTGACTCTTCTGTCCTGATTGAATTCGGACAGGAGATCTCCCCGGAGATCAATGCAAAAATTACGGCCTTCGTCCATCTGATGAAGGCCCAGCATGTTGAAGGAGTCAAAGATATGATTCCTGCATTTACAAGTCTTCTGATCAACTACGATCCAAGAGTTGTAAATTACGGCGCATTAAAAGAGCGTCTGGAAAAGCTGTTAAAACTTGAGGTCAGCCAGGAAACTGCTCCATCACGGATCTTTGATATTCCGGTCTGCTACGGTGGCGAATATGGACCTGACCTGGAAAATATCGCAATGCATGCCAATCTTTCTACTCAGGAAGTAATTGATATCCACAGCAGTGAAGACTATCTGATCTACATGCTCGGATTCCTTCCTGGATTTTCTTATCTTGGGGGACTGGACGAACGGATCCACACACCAAGACTTGCAAATCCGCGTATTAAGATTCCGGCAGGAAGCGTCGGCATCGGCGGTTCCCAGACGGGAATCTATCCGCTCGACTCCCCTGGAGGCTGGCAGCTTCTGGGGCTGACTCCGGTAAAGACTTACGATCCGAACCGCGAGATTCCAATCCTTTTCGAAGCCGGTGATTATATTCATTTTGTACCGGTCACAGAAAAAGATTTTCTTGAGATTAAAGAACAGGTGAATCAGGGAACTTACGAGTGTGTGATTCGCCAGAAAGGAGTGTAATATGGGAATTCGCATTTTAAAAGGCGGAATGCTTACAACTGTACAGGACAGTGGGCGCCCGGGCTATCAGAGCCAGGGGTTCGGCGTATCTGGTGTTATGGACCGCCGCTCCTTCAAAATTGCCAATCTTCTTCTGGATAATCCGGAAAATGAAGCAGTTCTCGAATTCACTCTTCTTGGACCAACACTGGAATTTACTTCCGAGACGATAATCGCTATCACGGGAGGTGATTTTCAGCCACAGGTCAACGGAAAGCCTGTGAAAATGTATACGGCGCTCTATATGCACCGTGGAGATATTCTCTCATTTCGTGGCTGCCGTACCGGAAGCCGCGGCTACATCGCATTTTCCAGTTATCTGGAAATCCCGGTCGTTATGGGAAGCCGCTCTACCAACATCAAATGTGGACTTGGAGGATTTAAGGGACGCCGCCTCTTAGACGGTGACTATATCAGCTTCCGTGCCAAAAGAAGATACTTGCCTTATTTCCTGTCTAGAAGCCTGGATCTCAACGAGTTTGATCAGGACAACATTACACTGCGCGTGATTATGGGACCACAGGACGATGCATTTACCGCGGCAGGAAAAGAGACATTTCTATCTTCCGAATATGTTGTAACGAGTGAGTTCGACCGCATGGGCTGCCGTCTGGAAGGACCATTTATTGCATCAAAGTCAACAACAGACATTATCTCTGATGGAATCGCATTCGGTTCTGTTCAGGTACCTAGCCATGGAAAACCAATCATTCTGCTGGCGGACAGACAGACTACCGGCGGATATGCGAAGATTGCTACAGTCATCTCTGTAGATATTCCAAAACTGGTTCAGAGAAAGACAGATCATAAAGTGAAGTTCCAGGCAGTTACTGTAAAAGAAGCCCAGGAACTCCTTGCACTGGAAGCAAAAGAAATGAACGAATTCAGACATCAGATCTACCAGCCTTGTAAAGAGGTTCTGGACTGCCGTCTGGTCGCAAAACGAATCAGCAAATTATTCCAGTAAAAAGAAAGGAAGGACATCATGAATTTAGATAAAATTGAAAAGCTTGTAAAGATTATCGAAGAGTCTTCCCTGCAGGAATTTTCCATTCAGGAAGGCGATATTAAAATAAAAATGAGTAAACGCGCAGGCGAAAGCGTTGCCGTCCCATTTGCACCAGGTATGGGAATGCCGGTTGCAGGAACTGCTGCACCGGAAGCTGCTACTGCAGATGAGACTTCTGGAGAAGTGGAAGAAGAAACATATATTACTTCCCCGATTGTCGGAACATTTTACTCCGCACCTTCACCGGAAGCTAAAGCTTTCGTAAAAGTCGGTGACCGCGTAAAAGCCGGCGAGACTGTATGTATTCTGGAAGCTATGAAACTGATGAATGAGATTGAAAGTGATTTTGACTGCGAGATCGAGGCCGTTCTTGTCAGCAACGAACAGAGAGTTGAATATGGTCAGCCACTCTTTAAAGTAAAGAAGCTTGACGACTAAGGAGGAGTTCCATGTTTCATAAAATATTGATTGCAAACCGCGGAGAGATTGCTGTTCGTATTATCCGCGCCTGCCGTAATATGGGTATCCGCAGCGTAGCAGTCTATTCCAAAGAAGATAAAGACAGTCTTCACGTACAGCTCGCCGACCAGCGTATCTGTATCGGTGAAGGCCCTGCCAGAAACAATTACCTGAATATGCAGCAAATTGTCACAGCTGCCCTGAACATCGGAGCCGATGCAATCCACCCTGGATTTGGTTTCCTCTCTGAGAATTCAGACTTTGTACGTCTGTGCGAAGAACACGGTATTGCATTTATCGGACCAAGTGCAGATGTTATCGACAGCATGGGAAATAAATCCCACGCCAGAAAGACAATGATGGAGGCCGGAGTTCCGGTCGTTCCAGGTACGAAAGATCCAGTCTACGACGTAGAGACCGGCGAAAAGCTTGCAGACGAAATCGGTTATCCGGTTATGATCAAAGCCTCCTCCGGCGGAGGTGGAAAAGGTATGCGTGTCTCCCGCTCTAAAGATGATTTTGAATTCAATTTCAACATGGCTCAAAGAGAGTCTGCCAACGCATTTGGCGATGACACCATGTACATTGAAAAATATATTGAAAACCCACGCCATGTAGAGATCCAGATCATGGCTGACACTCATGGAAATGTAGTGGCTCTCGGCGAACGTGACTGTTCTGTACAGCGCAACCACCAGAAGTTGATTGAAGAATCTCCTTCTCCGGCTATCACAGCCAATACCCGCGCTTCCATGAACCACGATGCCGTTCTTGCCGCAAAAGCTGTTGGTTACACAAATGCCGGAACGATCGAGTTCATTCTTGACCAAAGCGGAACTTACTACTTCATGGAAATGAATACCCGTATTCAAGTCGAGCACGGTGTCACAGAAATGGTTACAGGCACAGACCTGATCATTGAACAGATCCGTGTTGCCATGGGCGAGCCGCTTAGCTTCACTCAGGAAGAGGTCACACCACGCGGACATGCCATTGAGTGCCGTATCAACGCTGAAATTCCGGAGAAAAACTTTATGCCAAGTCCTGGTGTGGTAAAACATTTGCACCTTCCTTCTGGAAATGGTGTGCGTGTTGATACCGGTCTTTACACTGGCTACCGCATTCCTTCCGAGTATGACTCCATGATCGCGAAAGTTATCGTTCATGCACCGGACAGAGATGCTGCAATCCAGAAAATGCGGTCTGCGCTGGACGAGATGGTGATCCTGGGCGTTGAGACAAATCTGGACTTCCAGTACCGGATCATGAAAAATCCTGAATTCTGTGAAGGAAATGCAGATACCGGATTTATTGAGCGGTTACTGAAAATAGACTAATCGCAAAATTATATATTTACCTATTACATGAATGCCAAAAGAACTGATTTGACTTTCCGTTATGCAAAGCGTTCTGGTGAGCCTTCTGATTTTCTATATAGATTATTAAATTTTATAAAAGAAGGGCAGGTTATGTTATTATGTACAAAGTTGATTTAAATAGTGATTTAGGTGAGAGTTTTGGCCGTTATACGATTGGAAATGATGACAAGATTATTCCACTGATTTCTTCTGCGAATATTGCATGTGGTTTTCATGCATCTGATCCGGTTGTGATGACGACCGCGATTGAGCAAACGAAGGCGGCCGGGATTCAGATTGGTGCGCATCCGGGATTTCCGGATCTGATGGGATTTGGACGTAGAAATCTGGCCGTTTCTCCGGCAGAAGCAAAAGCTTATACTCTGTATCAGATCAGCGCTCTTGGAGGTATGTGCAAAGCCCACAATATGCGCCTGCAGCACGTAAAACCACATGGAGCCCTCTATAATATGGCTGCAAAAGATTATGAGCTTTCTAAAGCTATCTGTGAAGCTATTAAGTCCTATGATCCGGAAATCATCGTAATGGGACTCTCTGGCAGTGAAATGATCCGTGCAGCAAAAGATCTGGGGCTTAAAGCAGCCAGCGAAGTATTTGCAGACCGCGCTTATGAAGAAGACGGAACACTTGTGAACCGCCGCAAAGAAGGTGCAGTCATCAAAGACGAGAACGAAGCAATTGCCCGCGTGATCCGCATGGTAAAAGAGCAGAAAGTTACAACAATCACCGGAAAAGATATTTCCATTCAGGCTGATTCCGTATGCGTTCACGGTGATGGCGAAAAAGCTCTCCTTTTCGTTGAGAAAATCCGAAAAGCTATGGCAGAAGAAGGTATTACGATCAGCCCATTAAAAGACATTTGTAATTAACTTTCCTTCCACCAAAAGAACAACAACAATTTTTCAAAAAAATTCAAAAAAATGTTTGCATTTTCCGTCAACCTATGATATCATATCTTTTGTCGAGCGGAGATGGCGGAATGGCAGACGCGCTAGATTCAGGTTCTAGTGGGAGCAATCCTGTGAGGGTTCAAGTCCCTTTCTCCGCATTGGACATAAGATGCGAAACACCGTAAACTCAAGGGTTTATGGTGTTTTTCTTTGCTCAAAAATAGAAAAACAGCAAAAAAAGGACACCCCTAATCAACGATGAGGACGTAGCACTTTAACATAGTACTACGTCCCCAGTTATTTTTTAGTTCAGGAAGTTTTCGATTATGACTCCTTCTGCTTCTTCTTCTGTCATTCCCAGTGTACGGAGTTTTACAAGTTGCTCGTCATTGATCCTTCCGATAGCCGCCTCATGGATAATTGCTGCGTCTACATGTTTTGCGTTAATCTCCGGAATAGAGCTGACTTCAGCGTGATCCATGATAATAGAGTCGCATTGTACATGAGCATGGCAGAGATTTTTACCGACTGCTCTTGGGTGAAATATCTGCCTGGAGCTGCCTTTTGCAACGGATCTGGATACGATCTGTGCAGAGCTTCCTTCACCATTCATTTCTACCATCATATTGGAAGTTGCTTCCTGGTTTCCATGTGTCATCAGCTTCTCTATAACGTACAGTTTTGAGTTTGCTTCCAGATATACATTATTCTCACGTACAGTGGAATCTACACCTTTTATCTGTGCGGTATCAAGTGTAAATACGGAATTCTCGCCAAGATAAACTTCTGTGACCGGGTTGAGGACTCTTGTCCCTGTTCCTTCGCCTTCTCCATAATGTTTCTCCACATAACGTACGTTGCAGTTTTTTTCTACGTGAAATGTGTGGATTCCATCATGGCGGCTTTCATTGCAACCGCTGTTGTGAATTCCACAGCCTGCAACAATCGTTACATTTGCTCCTTCTTCTATATAAAAATCATTATAAACCACATCGGTCATTCCTGTGGCATCTACAACGACCGGAATATGTACTTCTTCTCCATCTGTCTTACCATCGATATAAATGTCGATGCCCGGCTTATCCTGCTTTTTCTTAATTTTGATATGTTCGCTGTCACCGTGGCAGAGGGCAATTCCATTGTGTCTTAAGTTAAATGCACCTGACTGTTTAAATCCACTTGCATCGATCTGTTCCAGTACTTTTTTTGTAATTTCATCTAACGTCATCATATTGCTTTCCTCCCTCCTTATCTGCATGTCAGACAGCTATAAGAATCTGCTGTCTTTCCTAATAGTTGTGGAAGGATCTCGTCAGTTGCTCCAATGGACGCGATCTTACCGTCTTCGATGACCATGATCCGGTCTGCCATCTGAATGATTCTCTCCTGATGTGAAATGAGAACCAGGCTTTCCTTCTTTTCTTTGTGGATTTTCTCGAACTGTTCGATCAGCATGGAAAAACTCCAAAGGTCTATTCCTGCCTCCGGCTCATCAAAAATACATAATTTGTGCGATTTTGCAAGTACGGTTGCAATCTCCAGACGTTTCATTTCACCGCCTGAAAGTGTGCCATCCACTTCTCTTTCAATGTACTCATTTGCGCAAAGACCGACCGTACTTAAAAGCTTACAACACTCTTCTCTTTTTAATTCTTTACCTGCTGAGAGTGACAACAGCTTCATAACAGTCATTCCTTTAAATCTCGGTGGCTGCTGAAATGCATAACCGATTCCTGCATCTGCTCTGTGATTGATATCATAATTGCTGATATCCTCTCCATCTAAAATAATCTGCCCGGCGCTTGCTTTTTCAATTCCCATTAAAACTTTCGCAAGTGTGGACTTTCCTCCACCATTTGGTCCGGTAATGACAAGCATCTCGCCGTCCGCAACATCGAAACTGATGTTTTCAACAATGCTTCTCTCTACTCCATTCTCCTGAACCTGGAATGTAAGATTCTTTACCTCCAGCATAACATAATCTCCCTTCTGACCCATATCAGATTTCAAAATGTCCCGGCAAAAGCCCCAGACACCTTTCTATTATAAATCATGTGAAAAATGTTGTCACCTTTTATTCCAAGTGATTTAGTATATTTTACATTTTTTCACTTTCTGATACTCCATGCCTCCAGCCGCGTCACCTCTATTTTATTTCCTGCCTCTAATCGCGTCACCTCTATTTATCAAATTCAGAAAGTGGAAAAAATTTCCATAAGAATTTTCCCCTTTCTTTTTCCGCTCCATGCTGAACTCATATTTGACGAATGTTATAATAGTGATTGGCGTAAAATGAATTGATAATTTTGATAACAGGAGGACTTCTTTATGCCAAATTACCCGGACTCAATCCAGGATCTAGAACCGCTTAGCGGTCTATATATAAGAAAAAGATTTTTAAATGAAGTGCGTACTTTTCTGGACCAGAAGCATCCGCAAGGCTGGTGTATTGTAGCCATCGATATTGAGAATTTTAAATTATTCAATGACTGGTACGGGCAGGACAGCGGTGATTATCTGCTTCTGGAAATTGCTGCCTATCTTCGAAACCTTCACCAGGAAGATAACTACATCACCGGACACTTTAGTGCCGATGACTTTTTTATCTGCATGCCAGATGACAGTCACAAACTCCGCCACATTTATGCAACAATTTATCATTACATTGATAAACTGGAACAAGATGATAGTTTCTTCCATCCATCGGCGTCTATCAGATTGAAGACGAATCTCTGAATGTCAGCACGATGTGCAACAATGCGCAGATTGCGGCTTCCAGTGTTGTTGGAAAGATTGGAAACAGAATCTGTCTTTGCAGAGAGCAACATCATTGTAAAAAATACTATTACCCGTTTCCACAAAAAGGGTTTTTACGTGCTCATGGACGATTTTGGCAGTGGATATTCTTCTTTAAATGTGTTAAAAGACGCAAATGTAGATTATCTGAAACTAGATATGAAGTTCATGCAGATTGATGCAAAAAATAAAGGAAAAGGAATTCAGATTCTGAAATCCATGAACTGTAACTATGGTCAGGGATTTTATTTTCACAGACCTATGTCGGTAGAAGCTGCTGAGGAACTCATTCAGACGATTCCAATCGAGAACTTCCGGGCCGCCCATGAACAGGTCAGCCGGATTCGTAATGTCTGCGAAGCGCTCCCTGATTCCCCGGAAATGTGGAAGTTAGGTGACAATATTTTCCGGATTCTTCTGGATCATATGCTTCTGCTCTCCAGATTTAATCTGATCACCGGAGGTATGGAAACAATCAAAAGAGATTCGTCTCTTGCAGGTTTTGGAATTGAATATGAAACGGATTATCCGACCTACATCTCCCGCCTGTTGGACGAACAGTTGGTCCACCCGGACGATGCAGATGATTTTCGCTCTATCATGACTCTTGACCAGCTTCGTTTGCGTATGTTCCATGAAAAAGGATCTGTCATCTATCGCTTCCGCAGAAAATTCAAAGCCGGATATTTCTGGACATCACTGGAACTTTTCCCGGATACGGAATGTTCCAAAGAAAATCCCTGGGTCGTTATGGTCATTCATGAATCTCCGTCAGTGAATCCAGATCTTTAAGCTCTGACGCTGACATTTCAAACATCTGGACATCGTCCAGATGTTTTTTTAATACACATTTTCCACCCACATCGCCTTCAAGATTTTTTAGTTCCTCGTAATATTTGCATGCAAAAATCACAGGATTCCCCATTCTTCCAGCATTTTCACTAACCAAGATACCTTTCTTTGAGACTTCCCATGTCTCCACCATGTTTTCAAGTGATTCTCTTGTCAGATATGGCTGGTCTGCCACTGCAAACATACAGCCTTCCCTCTTTCGGCTGCCTGTTTTTCCACATTTTTCTTCCAATTCTATGAGCTTTTCCACTCCGAGACGGATAGAGCCGGATATTCCGGCTTCCGGATGTGGATTATTCACGATTTTCATGTACGGAAAATGTGCTTCTATGTCATAGATAATCTCTTCATACTGCGTCACAATCACTATGGTATCTAAAAGCCCTTTCTGCCACAATGCAGCTACAACTTTCAGTCCGTAGCGGTACATACATTTTCCATTCAACCTATATAACAACTTGTTCGAGCCAAACCGGGTGCTGTTGCCCGCTGCCAGAAAAATCAAATTCATTCGTTTTTCTCCATTCTTCTACTGTATAGCTTCCAATGCCTGATTTGATCCAATCAAAATCAGAACATTCCCTTCCTTCAGCTGTTCTTTTGGATCTGGATTGACTTCTACTTTGTCTCCCATCTTGATTCCCACAACAATAACGTCATAAGTTTTTCTTACATCTAACTCTAAAAGCGTCCTGCCAACCCATTTTTCCGGCACTTCTGTTTCGACCAGGCTATAATCCGGTGAGAGCGCGATCCAGTCCGTAAAGTTTGCAGACATCAGATTCCTTGCCACACGCATTCCCATCTCTTTTTCCGGAAAAATAACAGAATCTGCTCCGATTTTCTCAAGCACTGTTGCATGAAGTTCATTTTTTGCCTTTGCCATAACATATGGAACACCAATTTCCTTGCACACAAGTGTTGCCATGATACTCGCTTCCATATTGTCTGATACTGCCACCACAACTCCATCCAGATTCCTCGTTCCAAGCGAACGGATAAAATCTGCATCTTCAATGTCTGCTTTCATAGCATAGGACACCTGATTCGCAATTGCCTCCACACGCTCCATATTTGCATCGATTGCAACCACTTCACAACCTAATTTTTGAAGCTCAATGGCAACACTTTCTCCAAAACTACCTAACCCAAATACCGCATACTGCTTCTTCACTGTATCTCCTCCGTATCACATTTTCTTTCATTTTTCTTACTTTATCCTACCAGTATATTATTCGTCGGAAGTGTGCGTATCCTGTCTTTTTGATTCTTTTTTCCTGCAAACAAAAGTGCAATTGTCACAGGTCCGACTCTTCCAATATACATTAGTGCAATAATTACCGCCTGACTTTCCCTGCACAGATTGGAAGTCAGGTCTGCAGTCAGACCGACGGTTCCAAGCGCAGAAGCCGTCTCATACATAATGTTCAGAAAGGATAACCTGTCTGCTTCAAATACTGCAATCAATGTTGTTCCAATTAAGTAACAGATCAGTGCAAGCACGACTGTCACAAATCCCATTCTGACATTTTGTGCGGATATTCTTCTTCCAAAACATTCCGTATCCTGTCCCCCACGGACAAATGCAATGCATGTAAGCGTGAGCATTGCTATAGTAGTAGTCTTCACACCTCCTGCCGTTCCTCCAGGTGATCCTCCGATAAACATCAAAAGGATATTCAGAAATCTTGTCTCTTCATGCATACCTGCCTGTGAAAATGTAGAATATCCCGCTGTTCTGGTCGTCACTGACTGAAAGGCAGATGCCATCCATTTCTCTCCAAAACTTAGGTGTCCAATTGTATCCGGATTATGATATTCCAGTAAAAATGTCAATAATGTTCCCACTGCCAGCAATATCAAGGTTGTCACGATTGCAAGCTTTGAATGCAGCCGGAGTCTTGTAAACCACCATTTTCCAGGAATTTCTTTCTTTCGGATTTTTTTAATATTACCCAGCACATCATACCAGACACTAAATCCGATACCACTTAAGATGATCAGAAGCATTGTCGTAATATTAATGAGTGGATTACAGATATATTTTGCCAGACTGTCTGAACCTAGTATATCAATTCCTGCATTGCAGAACGCAGATACCGAATGAAAGATGCTATACCCAATTCCACGCAGCAATCCATATTCCGGCACGAACTGCACTGCATAGAATAAAGCTCCCACACCCTCAACCGTAAATGTTCCGATCAGAATTCTTCTGACCATTCCTACAATACCACCAATAGAATCTGCGTTATACGTTTCCTGGATAACCATACGCTCCCTGACAGTAATCTGTCTGCGTAAGAGAAAAAAGAATGCCGTTACACAGGCAATGATTCCAAGTCCGCCAATCTGTATCAAAATCAATAGAATCACTTTTCCAAATAATGTAAATTGAGTTTGTGGAATGATCGTGACCAGCCCTGTCACACACACTGCAGATGCCGATGTAAATAACGCATCAAAGAATTCAATCGGCTTCTGGTTGCTGACCGGAAGCCATAAAAGAACTGCTCCGGTCACAATTACAAGCAAAAATCCGGTTACCAGAATCTTCATCGTATTCCAGCGGATATTTTTCTTTCTATTATATCTTTTCATATGTTTTCTTCCTTTGATTTTTCAATAACCACATTATGCTCTTTTTCTTTTCTTTTGTCTACTTTTTTATATATTCTATATAAGTCTATACTTTTTATTTCTTGCGAAACTTCTTTCCAGGTACTATACTAAATTTAGTTTCAGTTTTAGTTTTATATATTTGTTTTCTACGAGGAGATTGGATTATGATTACAACTACCGATTTCGGAACTTTATGTGACGGCAGAACAGTCAGATTATATACATTAAAAAATGACGCCATCGAACTTTCTGTCACAGATTACGGCAGCACTCTCGTACGCCTGCTCGTCCCGGATAAGAATGGCAAGCCAACGGATGTTGTCCTTGGCTATGATGATCTTGCAGGCTACGTGGCCGATGACACCTGCTTTGGAAATAATGTCGGCAGAAGCGCCAATCGTATTGGAGGTGCTTCATTTACACTGAATGGTACAGAATATAAACTGGCTGCCAACGATGGAGAAAATAATCTTCACAGCGGTCCGGACTCTTACTCGAAACGGATCTGGAACGTAGCCGCTAAAACAGACACCTCCATTACATTTTCTCTGGAAAGTCCTCATATGGATCAGGGATTCCCAGGAGCACTGACCATGTCTGTCACCTACGAGATTTCCGACCAGAACGAAGAGCCTGCTTTCTCGATTACATACGAAGCAGCTCCGGATCAGGATACATTGATTAGCATGACGCACCACAGTTACTACAATCTGAACGGAGAAGGTTCCGGTGATATTCTGAATCATAAGGTTACGCTGGCAGCAGACTTCTATACTCCAACTAATGCTGCTTCTGTTCCAACTGGAGAGATTACTTCTGTCACCGGAACGGTTATGGATTTTCGGGACGGACGTTATCTTGGCACTGATATTGAAGATTCTACGTTACAGACTGCCCGCGGCTACGACCACAACTGGGTAATTGGAACCGGATATAGCGTTCCTCACAAAGTGTTGACCGCAACAGGTGACCAGAGCGGCATCTCCATGGACTTATCGACAGATTATCCGGGAATCCAGCTTTACACTGCCAACTATCTGGAGCATGTTGCAGGAAAGCAGGGGCATATATACGAAGCAAGAGATGCTGTGTGCTTCGAGCCACAATATTTTCCAGATGCTATTCATCATCCGAATTTTCCAAGCCCTGTGGTAAAAGCCGGTGAAACTTATAAAAAGCAAATTATTTATCATTTTTATACAGACTAACTACAGTAAAATGATAAAATCCCAAGATGGACAGCTCTTCTATAAGCTCTCCATCTTGGGATTTTTTATGAAATTCTAACAACTTATTCAAGAATGCCTTGGCATTCTTGCTGCGAGGTGCGCGTCATGCAATTGCATGACATACCTCTACTGCGCACCTCTGCAATCCTGCCGGAGGCTATATCAGCTGGGGGATTGACTCCCACCACTGATACCAGCTTGTTTCTCACCACCTATAGGTGGGAGTCCTCTCCCAGCTAATATCCTGTCTCCGTTGTATACTGCTCTGCCATCGTATCCCAGCTCGTAAATTTCTCATTGCCTCTGTGATCCGGCAGCATATAATGCTCCTGCAAATACATGGTCATGTAATCTGTAACTTTATGTGCTCCTGACAGGTTCAAATGATCGCCTTTATCCAGGGTGTCATTTTTCCAGTCGATTTCCAGTTCCTTAAGCTTCTGATTAAAATCAATATAAGGAATTCCATACTTCCCGGCGTATTTTAGCACTGCATTGTATCTCTTGTAATTATGATTCACTGGAGAAGCCGATGTGTAAAGCAAGAGCTGAATTTTGTTTTTCTCACACAGTTTCCGGATTTTATCCAAATACCAGAGATTTATCTGGGGTATTTCTTTTTCCTTTTTCGTCTTCTTCATGTAACTGCCTTTGCTGTATGCTGCCACTCCCGACCGGATTGCAAAGCCTTTGTAAGACTGCCATCCTTCTGGTATCTGGTCATTCACAATATTTTTCCACAAATTATGATATTGTAACACCGGAAAATAGTACATAGCTGTATCGCTGATAGAACTGCGCAGACTATCCGGTGTATTCGTATAGCGAAACAACATATTAGTTTCCAATAGTACGACCTGCGGTGACTGATAATCTAAAGCATGCTTTAACATATAATACGATTCCGAAATGCGCTGACCAGATTGTCCACATATATAACTTGTAATTCCGGTACTTTTCCACAATTCCATCGGAGATATCGACGTCATGCTCTCGCTGTCCCCAAGTACAAGCATATCTATAGAATCTTTTTGTTCTTTCTGAATACCGACATAGCTGTTATATCTTCCCGGCAGCCCTGCAAGTCTGCCGATATAGATACGTTCTATCCAGTCAGATAACATTACTGTACTGCATATCACTATAAATATAAATATCCCTATCTTTTTCTTCATGTCTATATCCCCTAAAATCCTGCATAAATCAAATCAATCATCTGATAACCTTCTCCATATGCCCCAAAGATCAGAATTGCCATAACAAGACCATAACAAATGACCCATTTTCCAGGAACAAATGCTTTTTCAACCGTGCAGATCCACTGTTTTTGACACATTTTTGTTTCTTTCGGCCAATACTCCTTTATCAAATCTGCGAAAAATACTATCATACAGCCAATTATTATAATTCTGAAATCATTCTGATCCAAACCTAATGTAAGCAAGGTGCCATCCTTAAACGTCTCTGTCGTGAATCCCTGAAAGATACTTTTAAACATATGAAATCCCTGACGGAAGCCATCTCCTCGGAAAAACATTTCACCCGTGAATATGATGATCAGCATCTTCACTGTCTGAAATGCTTTATAGAACATACACTCTGGATTAATATGAAGTACTGCAAGAATTCTGTCTCTTACCGGTTCCAATGCAAGTCCCATAAAAATCAATCCAAAGTAATATAATCCGTAAAAAATGTAATTCCATTTCGGACCATGCCATAGACCATTACTGATCCATACCGGGAAAAGTGCCATTGCTGCAATTCCCATTCTCGCCACATATTTTCCAAAATCCCCTTTGAAATGTTTTCTCGTAAATTTATTCCACTTTCTGGCCGTCTTGGAAATGGATACTGGATAAAAGATATAGTTCTTGAACCAGACACCAAGCGTAATGTGCCATCGTTTCCAGAAATCTGTACATGTCTTTGCAAAAAACGGCTGACTGAAATTCTCCGGCAGGCGAATTCCAAAAAGTCCGGCACTTCCGATGACCATATCCATACAGCCCGAAAATTCCATATACAACTGTATCGTATAAGAAATCGCCGCTGCCACGATCACGGCACCACTGTAGCTCTCATATCCGACATACACCTTGTCGACCAGCACTGCAAGCCTGTCCGCAATAATCATCTTTTTAAACAATCCCCAGATGATCCGATAACAGCCCTTAAAAACATTCTCTGCTTTTACAGATTCATTTTTAAACAAAGTACCTTCCACATCTTCCCATCTGCAGATCGGACCTTCTACGATTACCGGGAAGAATCCAAGAAACAATGCGGTCTTCACCAGACTGTACTCTGCCTTTACCTTTCCCCAATACACATCTGCCATATATCCGATTGCAGATAGTGTATAAAAAGAAATTCCAATTGGCAAAAAGATCAGTTGATCTTGATAGCTCCAGTCTATATGAAGCACCATTGCCAGCTTCGAAACATTTCCAAAGAAAAAAT
The DNA here is from genome assembly GCF_020560825.1 of Dorea sp. 210702-DFI.3.17. Classification (NCBI taxonomy): domain Bacteria; kingdom Bacillati; phylum Bacillota; class Clostridia; order Lachnospirales; family Lachnospiraceae; genus Dorea; species Dorea sp. 210702-DFI.3.17. Next base: position 36,658 of record NZ_JAJCNB010000002.1, on the reverse strand, counting down.
TTCGATACTTCAGACACAAAATCGTTCCCAAAAGCAAAAGAATTCCTAACTGAAATACTCTCTTTTTTCTCTTATCGCGCTTGTCCATCGTATCCATCCAAATACAGATATGATGCGTCAGAAATGTTGTCCCGATCAGATAAATAATTAATTTTTCACTAAAGCTCCAGAAAAACAAATAACTAAATATGAGCAATGTATAACTTCTCCACCTTACCGGAGTGATCTGATAGAAAAGAAGTGCTACCGGCAAAAAAAGGAGTAAGTATGGTGTTGTGTGATAAGCCATAATAACCCTCTCTTTCACACTCCACTATACACTCCTTTTCTTAAGATTTTCTGTAGTTTTACTGAATTATTCCTATTTATTTTTTTCTTTTTCTGCCTCAGCAAAATTTCTGTGCAGAAGTTCATGTGTTTTACCTTTCAAAAGTCCTTCATACAAAGACTGTACCATCGGATTTTCATCTGATTTCTTAATCTGGGTATTGACATCTGCCTTATACAGTCCCTGCATACGTGCTTCTCTCGTATGTGCACCTGCATTCAGTGGCTGTCCGCCCCCCATGACACATCCGCGTCTGCATGCCATAACTTCTACGAAATCATAATGAATCTCTCCGCTCTTAATCTTCTTCAGCAGCTGGTCTGCATTTGCAAGGCCGCTTACGATTGCAGCTTTGATCTCTTTGCCATTATAATCATAGACAATCTCTTTGATTCCATCATCACCGCGCACTCCGCTGGACTTCAATTCTTCCATATCTGCACGCTTGTGTCCCTGTGTAATCTTACGAAGAACAGCTTCTGTGACTCCTCCGGTCACTCCAAAGATCACTCCGGCTCCGGAACCAATTCCAAATGGTACATCTGCGGATTCGATTTCAACCTGGTCAAACATAATTCCTGCCCGCTTAATCATAGAAATCAATTCGGTTGTTGTCAGAACATAATCTATGTCCTGTCTGCCATTCGTTTTTGATTCTGGACGAAGAATTTCTTCTTTCTTTGCCGTACATGGCATAATTGATACAGATACTAATTTTTTACCGGCATTATTTTCCGGATTCTTATAGTATTCTCTTACGACTGCTCCAAACATCTGCTGTGGTGAGCGGCAGGTAGACAGATGTGGAACAAATTCCGGATAACGGTTCTCGCAGAATTTCACCCACGCCGGACAGCATGAGGTAAATAACGGAAGGTTTTCTCCTGCGTTGAATCTCTCCATAAATTCTTTCGACTCTTCCATAACTGTCAGATCAGCTCCATATGCTGTGTCGTAGACCTCATCAAAGCCAAGTCTGTGAAGAACTCCGACCAGTTTTCCCATCACATTCTCACCCTTTGGAATTCCGAATTCCTCACCTGCTGCCACACGTACAGCCGGTGCGATCTGGGCAATTACAATGGTATCTTTATCAGCAAGCGCATCCCAGACAACATCAATGTTCGTCTTGATACTGATTGCTCCGGTCGGACAGACAACACGGCACTGTCCACAGTTTACACAGTCTGTCTGGGCAATTGGCTTATTAAATGCAGGAGATACAATTGCTTCTGTTCCACGATAGGCAAAATCAATGGCATTTACTCCCTGTACATTGTCGCACATACGCACACAGTCACCACAGAGAATACATTTATTTGGATCACGTACAATTGCCGGTGAGCTATCATCAATCGGATGTGGCTCTTTTGTATTCTCAAACCGGACATCGTGCACTCCCAGCCTGTGTGCAAGATCCTGGAGATGGCATTCCCCGCTCTTGATACAGGTTGTACAATCTCTGCAGTGCGATGCTAAAAGCAATTCTATGATCTGCTTTCTGTATTTGATCAGTCTTGGTGTATTCGTATAAATGACCATTCCGTCCTTCGGTTTTTCTGAACAGGAAGCAAACGTCTTTCCCCATTCATTTTCTACAGTACAAAGACGGCATGCACCGTAAATGGATAATTCAGAATGGTAGCATAATGTTGGTATATCTATTCCGGCTTTGCGGATAACGGCCAGAACGTTTGGTTCATCCGTGAATTCCACACGCCGGCCATCGATCATCATTGATCCCATATTCTTTCCTCCTCGGTTATTCTGTATAGACTGCACCAAAGGAACAATTCTCTAAACATGCTCCACATTTGATACATTTTGCGCTGTCGATCACATACGGTGATTTAATCTTGCCTGAAATGGCACCAACCGGACAATTTCTTGCACACTTGGAGCATCCCTTACATTTTTCCGGATTAATCTTATAATTCCGGAGATTTGCACAGATACCGGCACGGCATTTCTTATCACGGATATGCTCTTCATATTCTTCCCGGAATGCCTGAATCGTGCTGATTACCGGTTTTGGCGCACTCTTTCCAAGACCGCAGAGAGCTGTGTTTTCAATCATATCAGCTAACTCTTTCAGCTCTTCGATGTCCCCTTCTCTTCCTTCTCCGGCAACGATACGCTCCAGAATCTCCAGCATACGCTTCGTTCCCTCACGGCATGGTACACATTTTCCACAACTTTCACGCTGCGTAAAGTTCATAAAGAACCTTGCAACTTCAACCATACAGGTATTCTCATCCATAACAACCAGTCCGCCAGAACCGATCATGGCACCAATCTTCGTCAGTGAATCAAAGTCCATCTTACTGTCCAGCTGTGATTCTGTCAGACATCCTCCTGATGGTCCTCCGATCTGAACAGCTTTAAATTTCTTGCCATCACGGATTCCGCCGCCAATATCAAAGATGATCTCTCTTAACGTAATACCCATCGGCACCTCGATCAGACCAGTATTATTTACATTTCCCGTCAGGGCAAATGCTTTCGTTCCCGGACTTTCCGGTGTTCCGATTCCTGTATACCAGTCAGCTCCATGCTTCACGATCATCGGTACATTCGCATAAGTCTCAACATTATTCAGAACCGTCGGTTTTCCAAACAATCCCTTTTCAACGGTTCTAGGCGGTTTTACACGCGGCATTCCACGCTTACCTTCAATGGATGCTGTCAGGGCTGAGCCCTCACCACATACGAAAGCTCCTGCTCCACGGTTGATATGTAAATGGAAGCTAAATCCTGTTCCCAAAATATTGTCTCCCAGAATTCCAAGCTCTTCTGCCTGTCTGATTGCAATGCGAAGTCTGCTGACTGCCAGCGGATATTCCGCACGGACATAAATATATCCTTCCTGTGCCTGTACCGCATAGGCTGCAATCATCATACCTTCGATCATGCGGTGCGGATCTCCTTCCATGATGCTTCTGTCCATGAATGCTCCCGGATCTCCTTCATCACCATTGCAGACGACATAACGGATCTTTTCTTTCTGTCCGGCAACCTGGGACCATTTTCTTCCAGTCTGGAAACCAGCGCCTCCACGTCCACGCAGATTTGACTGGGTAATCGTCTTGATTACGGCCTCCGGCGTCATCTCAAATACAGCTTTTTCAAATGCTTCATATGCACCTACTGCCAGTGCATCCTCAATATGTTCTGCATCAATGTGACCGCAGTTTTTCAGAACAAGTCTTGTCTGTTTTGCATAGAATGGAATTTCTTCCTGAGTCTGATAGACCTCATTATCCTGCTTGTACATCAGACGTGTGACTGGCTCTCCATGGAGGACTGTCTTTTCAAAGATTTCTTCACAGTCTTCCAGCTTTACTTTTAAGTAGAGATAATTATAAGGTTCAATTCTGACAAGCGGACCCATCTCGCAAAAGCCATGACATCCACTTTTCTTAACGCCGACATGTTCTCCATGTGCAATCTCTGCTCCGATTCTGACCTCAACATGATCCATACCCGCTGTCAGTTCACTGAATCTGTCAAAGATTTTGTCAGAACCACCTGCAAGACATCCGGTCCCTCCACAGACCAGTATCTTACATGTTTCTTTATTTCTCTTCTCCTGGCATTGTTCACGCAGGAGTGTAAGTTGTGTTCTGTTTTCCAGTTTCATCTGTTATTCCTCCCGCAGTTTTTTGATTAATTCACTCATTTTTTCCGGTGTCATCTTACCATACACCTCGTCATTGATCATGACTGCCGGTGCAAGTCCGCATGCGCCAAGACAGGAAACGGTCTCTACTGTAAATAACTGATCATCTGTTGTGTGTTTATCTTTATTAAGCCCCAGCTCTTTATATAATCCTTCCAGTATCGGAATTGATTTACGCACATGACAGGCCGTACCATCACAGACTTTAATAACATATTTGCCCTTTGCTTCAAACGAGAAGTTCTCATAAAAACTTGCAACGCTGAAAGCCTTTGCTTCTGAAATGCCAATTTTTCCGGCCACATAACTTAATAATTCCGGTGGAAGATAGCGGTATTCCTCCTGAATATCCTGGATAATCGGAATCAGCGACCGCTCTTCACGCGTGTGACAGGCAATAATCTCATCTGTCTTCTCGTAATAAGATGCGTCTAACATAAAAAACCTCCTCATGAATCAAATTTATTCTATTTCTATTTTATCTCAATTTTTATTGCCATGAAAATATCAATAAAGCATGAGTGATATATACTTTTGCATATATTTATTAGTTTCAAGTAACTTTAAAGGTCAAAAAAAGAAGCCTCGCTATTTTGAGACTTCTATTGCTTCTTTCTTCAGCTGCCGGATAAACTCCCGTTCATCTTCACTCAGAAACTTTCTGCCCGGATATACCATAACATCTTTCATCCGCCGCTGCTGCCATTCTATCTTACGCTGTGCCAGTCCATTTCTTCGGAGAAGTTCTTCCGGAATCGGTGACACCCACATATAAGTTCCCGGTATATCTTTCAGAAGCATAAACTGATTGCCACGCTCATATACATGAATCCGTCTGTGTGCATTCTGATTCTCCGGCGTTTCCTTAATGTCCAGATACTCCCCGTTCGGCAGTCTGGAATCTCCGTGTATCAGCTCGATATAAGATTCCAGATCTTCATATCCATTCAGTTTTTTCGTTGCTAGCGGATCATTCTCATTAACAACAAGACGATACTGGAAATCCATGATCTTTTCATATTCCAGACCTCTTAAATGAATAATGGAATAGTAATATTCTTCATATTTGTCTTCCATCCGGATCAGCGCAAGATTGTAATGCTTCTTTGTAAGATTGTCCAGCGCTTGGACAGAATTGCACTCCCGGATATGCAGTCTCATCTCTTCTGCATCTCGCACCTGCTCTACATACTTTCCAAATGCATAAGATGCATAGCTGGCTCTTGGTATAGAAATTTTCATCTCTACATCAGTCCCTTTTTTATTTCCCGGGAATTTACGGTTCAACCCTTCAATTTCCTGAATGACCCGTCTCGCCTGCGCAATAAACTGCTGTCCTTCCCTGGTAGGAACCATTCCCCTCGCTGTCCGCACGAAGAGCTGGATTTGATATTCCTCTTCCAGATTCCGGATTGCCTTACTGACGTTCGGCTGTGCAACATACAAACGCTTGGATGCCGCACTTACCGAACCACACTGTGCAATTTCAATAATATATCTTAACTCTGTTATATTCATTTTTATCACTCATTCTCAAACATTAATAAAAAGCTAAGCCCCAGAAGAATACATGAAATCCAGATCATATGGATTCCAAAATGTTCTGTCAAGTTGCCGCCAAGTCCTGCTCCGATCGCAAATAAAAAGATAATTCCAAAATAATAAGCGGCCTGCTTTAACTGCTCTGTTTTTTTATCCTGAAGATAATGAGAAAACGCTGCCGTTCCACTTCTTAAGTTACCGATGCACATGGTACTTGCATAGGAATAACCACCCATCTTCCGGAATGTCTGCACCTGCATCGCACAGGCAAAGGACACAAAAATCGTCGCTGTCATATTCAGACTGTGCGGAATAAATCCTACGACAAATAATATGACGATCTCTGCAAGCAGAATCCCCTGCCTCCAGTGAAGCCGTCTGGCATATTTATACCGCATCTGGATCTGATCTGCCACGAAAACTCCAAGAACAAATGCTATAAGAGGCAGCAAATATCGTACTCCGGCTTTCCAGTCTCCGGTCATAAAATGCTGACTCATCAATACTACATTTCCTGTCTGCGCGTTAGAAAAAACTTCATCTCTCGTATTATATGTATAAGCGTCCTGAAAACCTCCTGATAACGCCAGAAATGCACTGTTTATAAATGCCTCTGACATCTGCTTTCCCGAAAAATTCTTACCGACCATGTGTAACACCTCTACTCATCCTTTGTATTTTCAGTTTCCTATTATATAGATGCACATGTCAAAAGTCAATTTCACCGTTTTGCTGGTATATAAATTTTATATCAAGAATGCCTCGGCATTCTTCCAGCTGATATATTTTCGCAGAGCCTGAATATAAAATTCACTCATCCGGCTCCCACGAATTCTGTGGTGCGTCAGAATTCCAATCTCCATATCTCCTTCTTCTTTTAAAGGTACTGCCACAATATTCGCTCCGTTCAGTTCCTCATCAATGACTCCACTACACACCGTATATCCATTCAGTCCAATCAGTAAATTAAAAAGTGTCGCGCGGTCACGTACACGGATATTCTTCGCACGCTCTGTAGTACTGAATATTTCCTCTGAAAAGTAAAAAGAGTTGTGTTCTCCCTGCTCAAAAGACAGATATGGGTATGTCTTTAAATCTTCCATCGTTACAGATTCTTTTCCTGCCAACGGATTTGAAGTACTGACGAAAATGTGTGGTCTGGCCGTAAATAAAGTCTCAAATTCCAGATCATTTGCCTTGATGATCTTCTTTAATACGGTCCGGTTAAAATCGTTCAGATACAAAATTCCAATCTCACTTCTCATCTTCGCCACATCATCGATGATCTCATATGTCTGTGTCTCTCGAAGAGAAAAATCATAATTGTCCCCGCCAAATTCTTTGATTAGGTCAACAAATGCATTGACTGCGAAAGAATAATGTTGTGTAGAGACACTAAATTCTTTCTTGCCTCCTGCCTGAAGCTTATAGCGCTCTTCCAAAAGTGATGCCTGCTCCAGCACCTGCCTTGCATATCCTAAAAATATCGCTCCATCCTTTGACACTTCGATTCCCTTATTCGTCCTGTCAAAAATGATAATTCCCATCTCTTGTTCCAGTTCTCTAATTGCTTTTGTCAGTCCTGGCTGAGAAACAAAAAGACGACGGGCTGCTTCGCTCATAGTGCCTGTCTCCGCAACGGTCGTCACATACCTTAACTGCTGTAATGTCATCACATGCCCTCCTGTCGTTGGTTTCTCAAAAATTTACTTTAAAATTGCCTAACTATTGTAACATTTTACCTTATAAATATCAACGAAGTTCATTTTTTCATTGACTTTTAGTTCCGGATACCATAAGATATTACTAAGCATTCTGATGACTGACGGATAATTGTGGAGTACCACAGAGGAATCAGAAGTCGTATTAAGCCGACCGTCTGGGCAACATTTATCCTAACGATAGATGTTGTCCTTTTTTATTAATGCCAGGGGGATAAGCCATAGCCCCTGCATGTGTTTACGCATGCAAGATCATCTGCCTGGCATGTACTTATCTAGCGACGTGAGGCTTGCATTAGACCAGGGAGGGAAATGAAGATGAAAACTGATATCGAAATCGCACAGGAGTGTACAATGGAACCAATCACTGCCATTGCAGAGAAAGCCGGAATCCCGGACGAATACTTAGAGCAATATGGCAAATACAAAGCAAAGATTGACTACAATTTCTTAAAGAAATCCCAGAACAAAGATGGCAAATTAATTCTTGTCACAGCAATCAACCCGACACCTGCCGGAGAAGGAAAGACAACCACAACTGTCGGACTTGCTGATGCAATGCAACGTCTGAATAAAAAGGTTATGGTCGCACTTCGCGAGCCTTCTCTTGGACCTGTATTCGGAATCAAAGGCGGTGCTGCCGGTGGCGGATATGCGCAGGTTGTACCAATGGAGGATATCAACCTTCACTTCACCGGTGACTTTCACGCAATTGGAGCTGCCAACAACTTATTAGCAGCCCTCATCGACAACCATATTTACCAGGGAAATGAATTAAATATCGACCCACGTAAAATTGTATGGAAACGCTGTGTTGACATGAATGACCGCCAGCTTCGTTTTGTAACAGACGGACTTGGTGGAAGAATCAATGGCGTACCAAGAGAGGACGGATATGACATCACTGTTGCTTCCGAAATCATGGCTGTTCTGTGTTTGTCTAAAGACATTACAGATTTGAAAGAAAGACTTGGCCGCATCATTGTTGGTTATACATATGGAAAGATTTCTGAGCAAAAACCAGTAACCGCTCACGACCTTCACGCAGAAGGAGCTATGTGCGCACTGTTAAAAGATGCTTTGAAGCCGAACCTTGTTCAGACACTGGAGCACACTCCGGCGATTATTCACGGTGGACCATTTGCAAATATCGCACACGGCTGTAACTCTGTAACAGCTACAAAGATGGCTCTGAACCTCGCTGATTACGCCATCACAGAAGCCGGATTTGGTGCTGACCTCGGTGCTGAGAAATTCCTGGATATCAAGTGCCGCATGGCTGGCTTGAAGCCAAACGCAGTTGTTATCGTAGCAACAGTACGCGCTCTGAAATACAACGGCGGCGTTGCAAAAGCGGATCTGAACCAAGAGAACTTAGAGGCTCTGGAAAAAGGTATCCCGAACCTGATGAAACATGTAAATAATATTAAAAATGTATACGGACTTCCTTGTGTTGTTGCAATCAATGCATTCCCAACAGACACAAAGGCTGAGCTTGATCTTGTAGAAGCAAAATGTAAAGAAGTTGGCGTCAACGTTGCTCTCTCTGAGGTATGGGCAAAAGGCGGCGAAGGTGGTCTTAAGCTGGCAGAAGAAGTGATCCGCTTATGTGATGAGCCAAATGACTTCCACTACTGCTATGAGGAAGATACAACGATCCAGGAGAAATTAGACCAGATCGTACAGAAAGTTTACGGTGGAAGAAAAGCTGTCCTGACACCTGCTGCCCAGAAACAGGCAAAACAGCTCTCTGACCTTGGATTTGAAAATGCTCCGATCTGTATGGCAAAGACTCAATACAGTTTAACAGATGATGCCACTAAACTCGGTGCACCGACAGATTTCGACGTTACTGTAAGAAACTTAAAGATTTCTGCAGGAGCCGGATTCATCGTAGCATTGACCGGAGATATCATGACCATGCCAGGACTTCCAAAAGTACCGGCTGCTGAAAGAATTGATGTCGACGCAGAAGGAAAGATTACAGGATTGTTCTAAAAATTCTGCATTCTTGCTACGCCATTAATTAAAGAGGACATATGCAAACTCACCTAAAAAACGGTTCAGACAGTGCATATGTCCTCTTAATTATGCTCGTAAAATTGCAAAAAATTGACGATCGTTCGATACAGCCAGCCATATCTCTTATAATTTATGGCGACTTCAAGACTTCTCACTATATTTATCAATACAAATTTTTGTATTCTGTTCTTATATGTTATATCCGTTGAATCTAATATTTTCTTTAGAAGAATTTTGCAATTTCCTCAACTTCTTTTCTCTTTGGCATATTGGCTTCTTTTGCTTTGTAACCAACCGCGATGACTGCAACTACATTTTCTGTCTCAGGAATATTAAGCATCTCACGAATAGCTTCGCCGTCCCGGATTCCCATGACTAATGTGTCAAGCCCAAGCTCTGTTGCCTTGAGAAGCAGATTCTCATTCTGCAGTCCAAGATCATAGTATCCCCAGCCGTCTCCAGCTTCATTTACCGGATTTCCATCATTATCAAATCCAACGAGCCCTTTTACAAATGTTGTAACGATTAACGCGCCTGCACCTGCTGAATTTTTCTGATTGAATTCCGGCAGACATTTTTGACTGAATTCTGCAATCTTGTCCTCGGATAATACACAATAATATCTGGAAGTCTGTGTATTTTTCCATGACGGTGCAAGACTTGCTGCCTTGATCAAAGTCTCCACCTGCTCTTTCGTTACTTTCTTCTCAGCATCATAATGCCTGATGCTCCGTCTCGTTTCAAATGCTGTCTGTAATTCCATAAAAAGTACCTCGCTTTCTAAATATCTGTTTTATAACGACATTGTCATATAAAGTGGAATATAAGTAATCCCATCTTGATATTTCAAGTCCTTAATCCAAAACTGTGTGCCCCTTCAGAAGATATTTCACTTCTGACTGACCACACAGTTCAAGTTTTTTTGTTATCTTCGATGGTCTTGTCTAGTTAAAATAAATTGCGCGCTCCTCTACAGTCAGATCCTTAATGACCTCTCCGGCAATAATTAATCCAACGACTGATGGTACAAATGCCACGCTTCCTGGAATGCCACGCCTCTCTGTGCATTTGTGTTTTGCACCCGGAGGGCAGATGCATTGATTTCTGCAGCTGATAGCCATATCCTCCAGTGGTCTCGTTGGCTTCTCCTCGGAATATACCACTTTCAATTTCTTCACGCCACGTTGTTTTAACTCACGGCGCATAACCTTCGCAAGCGGACACATCTTTGTCTTGTAAATGTCTGCCACACGAAATGCACTTGGATCAAGTTTATTACCAGCTCCCATACTGCTGATAATCGGCACTTTCATCTCTTTTGCTTTCATAACAAGTTCAATTTTGGCAGTCACCGTATCTACCGCATCAACCACGTAATCATACTGAGCAAACGGAAACTCCTCTGCATTCTCCGGAAGGAAAAAACATTTGTGAACATTTACTTCAATATCTGGATTGATGTCCAACATTCTCTCCTTCATCACATCTGTTTTATACTGTCCAACAGTCTTTCTCGTAGCAATAATCTGACGGTTCAAATTCGTCAGGCACACCTTATCATCATCAATCAAATCAAAATGACCGACTCCGCTTCTTACAAGAGCCTCACACACATATCCACCGACTCCGCCAATACCAAACACTGCGACTCTGGAATTCTTTAATTTATCCATTGCTTCTTTCCCTAGCAATAACTGTGTTCTTGAAAACTGATTTAACATCTGTTGCATTCCCCTTTTCTTACCATTTCAATAGGTTATCATTATATAAGAAATAAATGTCATTGTCAATTTTTCCAAAAGTTATTCGGCAAAATCAGTTTCTATCCACTTATGAATCTTTCTTCTGAGGAATTATAAAAATAAATATCAGCGAACTGACTAACAATAATCCCGGATAGAACAACTTCGGTATTACATCAAATGCTGAAAGTTCATGCCCCATCTCGTGAATTGCAGACAATGCCACCAACATCTGCGCACCATAAGGAATGACTCCCTGTGAAATACAGGAAAATGTATCCAACAGTGATGCTGCTTTGCTGTGTGTAATTCCATATTCTTCAGACATCTCCACTGCAATTGGATTTGCCATGACAATAGCCACCGTGTTATTCGCCGTTGCGATATCCATTGCAGCTACTAAAAGTCCCATGCCAAACTGACCGCCCTTTCGTCCACGAAATATCCTGCGTATCACAGACAGCAGCGCCTCAAAGCCGCCATACTCGCGAATCAGCGCACACAATGCTGCTACCAGTACCGCTACCATACACGTCTCAAACATTCCGGAAATTCCAGATCCCATGCTGCTGATCAAATCCACAAAACTTGTCTGTCCTGTCGCAAGCATAATTACAATTCCAGAGAAAATACCGATCAAAAGTACGAGAAATACATTGATTCCGATAATACCGCCAATCAGTACTAAAATATATGGAACCATCTGAATCAGATGATACTCATGGTTCACTGCCCCGCCAAGATCCGTGCGCAATGACAATACAAGTATCAGACCTAACGTTACCAATGCTGCCGGAAATGCAATCCAGAAATTCTCCCGGAATTTATCCTTCATCGGACAGCCTTGTCCGTTGCACGCCGCAATCGTCGTGTCTGATATAAAAGAAAGATTGTCCCCAAACATAGCACCACCCATGACCGAACCGATGCAGAGCGCCAGATCAAATCCTGAAGCATCAGAAACTGCTGCCGCGATCGGGGCAATCAATGTAATTGTTCCGACTGAAGTTCCCATAGCTGTTGATACAAAACACGCAACTACAAATAACACCGCCACGGAAAACTTGGCCGGAATCAGTGAAAGCATGAAATATGCCACACTCTCTGCACTGCTTCTTCCCACAACTCCAACAAAGCTCCCCGCCACAAGGAAGATCAATAGCATTGTAATAATATTCTTATCTGCCAGTCCCTGTGCCATGATGGACAATTTATCATCAAAACTGACTTCCCTGTTTTGAAAACAGGCCACTAAAATTGCCACCATAAATGCAAGTACAATTGGAATGTTGTAAAATCCCATCGGTATCTTCATCACGTATTCAAAAACAATTCCAAGCCCCAGATACAAAACCAAAAATACACCAATTGGCATAAGTGCCTTTGGATTACTCTTTTTCATAATTTCCCCAGTCCTCTCACTTTTTTCTTTTTCACTATCATAGTCTATTCCATGCCTCCCAGTCAAGTTATTTTAATGGTTTTTAACCGTTTACGGTTATTTTTTAATTTTCGGATATTTGTCATTGACTTTCACCCGTTTTATAGATATACTAATTTTAACAAAATATTTCAAGGAGGCGCTGTTATGAAGTCATTAGGGGAAGAATTCAAAGAAAGAAAAAACGAACTTGGTATTACAACAGAACAGCTTTCCAGACTGTCCGGCATACCGACAGGTACCATCAACAAGATTCTGAATGGCGAGACAAAATCTCCACGCTATGCAACATTGAAGGCACTGAATGATGTCCTTTTTAGAGATATCGATTCCGGTATCGATGGAATCAGAGAGACCGCTGCAGCCTATACTGTTTCTTCCGATAAGAAACAGGGCGAATACACTCTGGACGACTACTATGCCCTCCCGGACGACGTTCGAGCCGAACTCATCGACGGGCATCTGATTTTTCTGGAAGCGCCCCGCTCTGTACATCAGGAACTTATCAGCGAACTATTAATGGACATCGGTTTTTATATTCGCAAAAATAAAGGCCCATGTAAAGTCCTTCCAGCGCCACTTGATGTCCAGCTCGACTGCGATAACCGCACGATGATCCAGCCGGATATTTCCGTAATCTGCCAGCTCGACCGGCTCGTGGAGAAAGGAGTCTACGGCGCACCGGACTTCTGTATTGAGATTGTGTCTCCTTCCAGCCGCAGCCGTGATTACATAAAGAAAGTTTCCAAATACCAGAACGCCGGTGTCCGGGAATACTGGATTGTAGATCCGAAACGTGAGACTGTACTGTGCTATTTCTTCGAAGGAGAAGATTATCCCCAGATGTATACATTTGATGCTATTATCCCTGTTATGATTTATGATGGAAAACTGGAGATTAATTTTGCTGATATAAAAGACAGATTGATCTAAGCATACAGCAGCGTACGCCACAGCATACACTTTCTCGAAGATAATATATTACTTCATAGGGAAAAATTTTTAAGTAGTTGCTTTATTCAAGAATAAAATAAAAAACACATTTTTTAGGTACTCTTTCTTTCACTGGTTCACACGCCTTTCCTAAATCCATGTTTTACAGTGACAATTTAAAGTACCCAAAAAATGTGTTTGAAATATCTCTGAAATGTGTTCAAAATATGAAATTAAATAATTTTCTCATATAGTAATACCATAATCGGCATCGTCACAATCGCAAGTAACGTTGTCATAACATTAATTGCACTACTATATTTTGAATTCCCGCCGTATACCTGGCACATCTGTGTAATAGTTGATGCTGACGGTGTAATAACAGCAAGGAATATAACAAGCAGAATTTTCTCACCTTGTGGATGCCATGTAACCAGACCACTGATTTTCAGAATAATCAGTGCCAGCACCGGCACAAGCAACAGTCTTAGAAATGTAACTGCGTATACTCTTCGATTTGTAAATATATCCCGAAGGTTCATACCGGCAATCAACATACCGGTTACAATCATACTTACCGGCCCAATCGTGCTTCCCACTGCACGAAGTGTATCGTCTACAATCACCGGCAAATGAATCTTCAGCAAAAACAAAACCGCTCCTATGAAAATTGCAATCATATTGATGTTAAGCACAATCTTTCTCCAGTCAATCCTATCCCCTGAACTGATAATATATTTTCCATGTGTCCACATAAAAATCAACTGCACAGCCATGAATACACACCCGTATACGACCCACTCGTCCCCCAGTACATAAGTCACAATCGGTACAATCAGATTTCCGGAATTAGAGTAGTATATAGAAGCGACCTCTACTTCATTCAGATGAAATATTTTCCCCATAATCCATACTGCTATCAATAATAAGACTTGCAAAACTACCGAAGCAACCAGCGCAAGAAACATACCTTGTACTTTATCCGGCGTATAATCTATCTGAAATGCATTGATCATAACACACGGAATCACAATATATAAGACAATTTTCGACAAAATTTTGCTGTCATCGTCTGTTACAAGTCCCAGCTTCACTATCACATATCCCATGAGAATCATGAGAAATAATTCGGCAATCTGTTCTGCAAGCAATACACTAATCTGCATAATCGAATTCAAGTCCTTTCTTATCAAGTCTATGCTTTAACAAAAAATAATTCATACTTATTATAAACTCTTGTGTATGATTCCAAGTACCGTTCTTAATTCTTCCACATCAATCTGTCCCGGTGCAGATACTTTCCCCGCCGCGCCAAATGTCAGTGCTGAGCCAAAAACTTCCCCACACAGACGGCTTAATACGCCGGTTCCTGCCATAGACATTGTAATAACCGGGCGGTCTGCATAGCATCGTCTCATTTCTTCCGTAGCAGACAAAAGTGTCAGAACATCTTCTGTGCTCTGCGGCATCACCGCAATCTTTGGAATATCAGCTCCAAGTTCCTGCATTTTTCGCATACGTGAAATTAATTCTGCCTTCGGAGGTGTCTTCCTAAAATCATGATTAGAAGCAATCACCTTTACTCCACATTCATGCGACGTTTTTACAACTTTTTCCACATATGTATCCCCGATAAATGCTTCTACATCCACAAGGTCCACATACCCGCTTTTCGCAATTTTTTCATTCAGCTCTACATATTCATCTGGTTCTATCGCGCGCTCGCCACCTTCCTTCGCGGTCCGAAATGTAAAAAGAATCGGTGTCTCTCCAAGAATATCTCTCAACTGCTTCGCAGCATTTTCCACACTTTCGTAATGATTCACTTCCTCGAACCAGTCCACACGCCACTCCACTACATCTGCTCCTATCTCACAGATATGCTTCGCCTGATTCAAAATCTCATCTATCGTCTTACCGACAATCGGTACACAGATTTTCGGAATCCCCTCACCGATTGCAACATTTCTTACTACTACAGGTTTCATAATCTAGTCCTTCCAGCTCATATTTGGCTCCAGTATATCACAAATATAAAAAAAGGGACACCGTTAATCACTAATGGGGACGTAGTACTTTGACGTTTTGCTACGTCCCCTGTTTATTTTTTAACACTTGCAATTTTTCATTTTTTTTGCTATACTCCATAACTGTACGAAATTTTATATAGAACTATGGTATAATTGGAAACGACACAAGTGTATGCTTGATTAACGAACAACACAAGTGTCTTTTTTGTACTCTTTTTTAACTAATCACAAAATATTTCAAAGAAAAAGGAGCACCAATTATGCCAAAAAATTTATTTCAAAATGTTATTTTTACACTGATGATGTCATTCCTTATGGTCTATGTAATGATTTGCTACAACATTTCCCTCAATATTGGTGGAATGAGTAACAAAGTCTTCCTTATGGCTTTTGGCGAAATGAAAATCATGTGGCCAGTCGCATTTGTGCTGGAGTTATTTGTCGTAGATAAGCTTGCACATGCACTTGCATTTCGCATGGTCGCACCAAATGACAGACCAATTGTAATCACACTTGCTATTTCTGCTATGATCATCTGCATTATGTGCCCGGTCATGAGCCTGATTGCAACTGTACTTTTCAAAAATGCTGGTTCAAATATCATTTCCACATGGTTCCAGACCACATTTTTCAATTTCCCTGTTGCATTTTTCTGGCAGATGTTCTACTGCGGACCATGTATCCGTTTTATCTTTGGAAAAATGTTCCCAAATAAAGAGAATGCAGTAGAGAAAAATGTTGTAACAGAATAATTTTACTAAGTAATCTTTTATCGTATGCTCGGCAGTTAGAAAAAGTCTACCGGCCTTTTTTGTCATATGCCTGGCATCAAAAAAAGCAGGGAGTTGGTTAATCACATTATAATTAACCTCTACCTGCTTTTTTATCTCTGACTAGAATCACGCGCCAAGTCTCACGGACGTTCGACTTGAACTCAGCCCCATACTTTTTTAACTGTTTTTATCAATTACCTCTTTCACCAGCAATGTCGTATAGTACGTTGCCTTCTCTGGCATTTCTTCTACGCCGTGATAGATTTTCTCTTCTTCCATGCCACAATTTTCAATCATCTGAGCTTCTAATTCATGATCTTTCAAAATCTTTTTCACATCTGATAATTTTGAAGCTGCCTTCATAAGAATCTTATTTCCCGGAAGCGTCAACGCCTCTTCGATATCATAGTTGGATGGAATGATATGAAGCTGCTCGGATCGGTCTGCAAGGCTGTCTCCCAGTTTGGCTGCAACTGCACAAAATGATGGAACTCCATTAATAATCTCTGCATCATATCCACACTTTTTTACAATACGCTGGATATAAATATAAGTGGAATAAACCGTTGGATCTCCAAGTGTCAAGTATGCCACATTTTTACCTTCATCCAGTTTCTTTATGATTTCTTCTGATACTTTTTGATAATTCTTCTCTAAAATTTTCCGGTCTTTCGTCATCGGTGAAGACAGTCCCAGACATTCTTTCTGATCCATATCCTTCACAATTCCAGATGCAATTTTATAACTGATTGCATGTTCTTTTCCATCTGCAGGCACTGCGATTACTGGGCAATTCTGAATCGTCTCCACTGCCAAGTACGTCATTAACTTCGGATCTCCCGGGCCAACACCGACACCATATAATTTCCCACTCATTTTTTATAATTCCTCATTCATATTTTTATTCCCATATAATTCTGTATCCAATCAGGGACACCCTGATTCTCAAAAAGGACGCCGCAAAATACAATTGGGACGTAGCATTTTAACATTTTACTACGTCCCCACCCCATTCATTTTTAACTTAACATTCCATCCATGAATGCGATAATTCCTGCTTCGACTTCATTTTTTATCTCTGCGTAATTATGGATTTCGTGACGATATCCGGAATATAGTTTTGTTGTTACTGTATGGCCGGTCTGTATCAACCAGTTACTTACCTGGTAGACGCCTACTCCGTATTCGCCGACTGGATCCTGGTCTCCTGCGATGTTGTAAATTGGCAGGTCAATTGGAACTTTATCTGCCCACTTGGTTCCTTCAATCTGTTCCATCATTTGTATAAAATCATAGATTGAACGGTTACTGGTTGGTCTTGTAAATGCGTCAAATGGGTCTTCTGCATGGTCGCGTTGTACATAAGGATCTGCGCAGATCCATTCATTTCCGATACTGATCTCGCCGCACCGCTCGCACATCCAGCCCATCAGTTCCCCTGCAAATTCTGGATTAGATTCCTCGCCGTGTCCGGCATCAATTACTTCTTTCAGCTTTTCTCCCACTTCTTTTGCTCCGCGGAAGATTCCGGTTGTACCGCAAATAGTAGCTCCTGTCAGTTCATCTCCATATTTTGCAATGAAATCTCTTGTTATAAAGGATCCCATGCTGTGGCCAAATAAAAAATATGGCAAGTCCGGATATTTTTCGCACACAATTGCTTTTAATGTATGCTCATCTTCCATCATGGTATGCGGACCTTTATCTCCCCAGTCACCCCATACATCATTGACCATAGCTGTCTTTCCATGACCGACATGATCATCTGCTGCCACAATATACCCTGCATCTAAAAATGCAGATATCATGTGCAGATATCGTCTGGAATGTTCACCAAATCCGTGAATCACCTGAACAATTCCTTTTGGCTTACAAGCCGGAACATAAATCCAGCCTTGAACCTGATCGCGCCCGTTATATGACGCAAATGATATTTCGTGCAACATAGTGACATACCTCCTTTTATATCTTAACCGCACAGCCATTATTTTTCTCAATAGTTTCTGTACGGTCATAATCAAGGATATTCTATTTCATAATTGGCTTTAACGCCTCAGATAATTTATCTTTTTCAGCCTGCGCCTCTGCAAGATCCTTACCAAGCGTTGTGTAATAAATCTTAATCTTCGGCTCCGTTCCGGAAGGCCGCACGATAACTGTCTCGTTGTTCTCTAGCTTATAAATAAGTACATTTGCAGCCGGAAGACCTGTCTCTTCTGGTTTCTTATAATCCGTAACCTTCACAACTTTATATCCAGCAATCTCCTCAAGTGGCTTGTCTCTTAATCCTTGCATGATCTCAGACATCCGATCCATACCACTAAGTCCCGGGAACTCAAAGCTGTCGATCTTATTCAAATAGCGTCCATACTCGGAATAAATTTCTTCCATTCTCTGCTTCAGAGAACTTCCGATGCTTCTATAATAAGCAGCCATCTCACAAATCAACATAGATCCGATAATAGCATCTTTATCACGTACATATGGACCAGCCAGATATCCATAGCTCTCCTCAAATCCAAAAATGAAACGGTCAACTTCGCCTGCTGCCTCAAGACCTGCAATCTGATCTCCAATCCATTTAAATCCTGTCAGTACACTTCGAAGCTCTACTCCATAATGCTCTGCAACTGCATCTGCAAGTGGTGTTGATACGATAGATTTCACTGCTACCGGATTCGTTGGCATCGTACCTTTCTCTATACGTCCTGCACAAATGTAGTCAAGGAGCAGAACTCCGACTTCATTTCCACTGACGAGTTCGTAAGAACCATCCGGACACTTCATTGCAATACCAACACGGTCTGCATCCGGGTCAGTTGCAAGCATCAAGTCTGCGCCAGTCTCCTTTGCAAGGTTCAGTCCCTTCTCAAGTGCCTCGAAAATCTCCGGGTTCGGATAACTACATGTTGTGAAATATCCATTTGGATACTCCTGCTCAGGAACGATTGTGATGTCTGTAATTCCAATGTCTTTCAATACCTGTGTGACAGGAACAAGTCCTGAACCATTGAGCGGACTATATACAAGCTTCAATCCTGCTGTCTTGCAAAGTCCTGGGCGAACCTGTCTGTCCTCGATTGCATCATAAAGAGCTCTCTTACAATCATCGCCCACAAAATGAATCAGCCCCTCTTCAACGCCCTGTGCAAATGGCATGTATTTTGCACCAGTCAGAACATCCGTTTTCTGAATCTCTTCATAAACAATTGCTGCCGCATCATCTGTCATCTGACATCCATCCGGACCATATGCTTTATATCCATTATATTTCGCTGGATTATGAGATGCTGTTACCATAACACCTGCATTACAATTATAATAACGTGTTGCAAATGAAAGAGCCGGTACAGGCATCAATGCATCATAGATCCGAACCTTGATTCCATTCGCTGCCAGTACACTTGCCGCATTCTTCGCAAATACATCACTTTTAATACGGCTGTCATAGCTGATTGCTACTGTCTGCGTTCCACCCTGTGTCTTTACCCAGTTTGCCAGCCCTTGCGTAGCCTGACGTACAACATAGATATTCATCCGGTTCGTACCTGCTCCAAGAACACCTCGAAGTCCTGCAGTTCCAAACTTAAGCGCAACTGCAAAACGCTCCTTGATCTCCTCGTCATTTTCTTCGATTCTCGCCAGTTCCGGCTTCAGATCCGCATCCTCCAAATCTGCCTCCATCCAACGTTTGTAATCATCCTGATACATATTCTATCACTCCTGACTCATATTCTTTTTTGCTTCTTTTCATATGTAAGATGCCTACGGCATCAGATAAGTTAAATATACCATATTTCTGTTATGACATCAATTAGAGACGCTCATTTAGGGACATAGTTTTTAGCAAACTATCCGGGTAATTTTCACTTTTGATTCTTCCCAATCTGACTTGCACCTTTGATAATCAAAGGCTTACCTCACTATTTTTCCATTCTTCAAATAATCATCTATTTTCCCTCTCAAATACATACAATTCACCTTCATATACTAAGATTACATATTTCGCTGTTTATTCAACGCATTAACAATTTCATAAGCGAATCACATGCATCACACCCCACGCCACATCCCCTCATAAAATTCAATATTTACGCACAACTAAAAAGCACACAGATAATTGTGCGATTTTCGTCATGACTGCGAGCATAGCTTGATTTTCGCAGCTTTGTCCGAGCCTGTCCTTTAGGCGAGTTTGCGTAGAAAATCAATAATATGCGGCGTAGCAGTCATAGAAAATCATTCATATCTGCGTGCTTTTAGTTGTGCAACTTATATTAAATTTTATCCTAGATGTATCCCATCAATTTCGGCAGCCACAGGCTTAAGTTCGGGATATATGTTACGAGCATCAGTACTATAAAGATTGCCGCAAAGTATACGAGCAACTGTCTGAATACTGTCTCAATCTGTACTTTACCGACTTTAACACCAACAAACAGTGTTGTTCCAACCGGTGGTGTGATTGTTCCGATACACAGGTTGAAGATCATCATGATACCGAAATGGATTGTTGTCATTCCAAGTGCAGTACATACCGGCAGGAAGATTGGTGTGAAGATCAGGCAGGCCGGTGTCATATCCATAAATGTTCCGACGATCAGAAGGATAATATTGATCAGGAACAGGATAACAAACTTGTTGCTGCTTACGGAAAGCAGTGCTGTAGATACCAGTTCCGGAATATTGGTAAATGCCATAACCCATGACATGATGCTGGATACACCGATCAGGAAAATGATGATACCTGTCATTTCAGCACTGTCCAGAAGAATCTTTGGCAGTTCTTTGATCTTGATTGATTTGTATACAAACAATGACAGAAGCAGGCTGTATACTACGGCCACTACGGAACCTTCTGTTGCAGTGAAGATACCAAAGATGATTCCACCGATTACGATTACAATCAGAAGCAGACAAGGCAGAGCCTGAAGGATGATTTTTCCAGCTTCAGATGCTGTAAAACGTTTTTTTGCACGGTAGCCTTTTTTCTTGGCAATCACATATACTACTAGCATACAAGCAAGTCCCCAGAGGATTCCCGGAATGTAACCAGCCATGAAAAGCGCTGCTACGGAAGTTCCTCCGCTGACCAGTTATTGTATCTGTTTTTGTACAATATTCACAAGTTCTTGGCTGTTTTCATTTTCCTTTATAGTTTTAGAAGTTTTAATTTTTATTTGTGTAAGCGTTTACATCTTTTCGTGGCATATAAACTGAATTTTCCAACTTTTAGTACAGATTTCAAACTAAAAAAGGTCCACCGGACCTTTTTGTCGTATGCTTGGCAACAAAAGGCAGTTTCGGTAAGTCTGCTCTATTTGGCTGACTTTTACGAAACTGCCTTTCATACTTAGAACTTTGTAAATATGTGAAATTATCAAAGTACTATATCATTCTCTATTTTTATGTCTTTTTTGTCTTTTTTATTCTTACAACTTACATACGTTGACCGGCTTGCCGTCAAGATAAGCGGTCACGTTATCGAATACAATCTTTGCTCTTCTTACCATAGACTCCTCGGAGATAAATGCCTGATGAGGTGTCAATAATGTATTCTTAGCCTGAAGCAATGGATAATCTGCCGGGATTGGCGGCTCCATATCAAATACGTCAACGCATGCATATCCAAGCTTGCCATCATTCAGCGCTTTCGCAAGTGCCTCGTTGTCTACGATCGGTCCTCTTGCACAGTTGATGAAGATTGTGTTCTCATTCATAAGTGCAATCTTATCTGCTGACAGGAATCCTCTCGTCTCTGCATTCAGTGGAAGGTTCAGTGATACGATATCACTTGTTGATAATACTTCCTCTAATGATTTATACTCGATTCCAAGTGCTTTTGCTTCCTCAGACTCACTTCTGTTGTAAGCGATAACTTTAGCGCCAAATGCCTGGAATAATTTTGCTGCCATGAGTCCGATCTGTCCAAGTCCGATAATTCCGACCGTTCTTCCGCAGATTTCTTTTCCGCCAAGGCCTGCACTTGTTCCACCATTTCTTACAAGTCCGTCAGCTTTTACTACATGTCTTAATGCGTCAATCGCCATACCAATGATAAGCTCGGCAACTGTCTGGTTTGAGTACCCTGCTGCATTACAGATCATAATATTTTTCTCTTTACACTTGTCTGTTCCGATGTGGTCAATTCCTGTAAATGCTACAGATAACATCTTCAGTGCGTCCGCTTTCTCTACAACCTCTGTCGGATACGGATTGTTAGCGATCATAACAATGTCGCAGCCTTCACTTCTCTTGGCAAGTTCTGCCGGATCTGTTGTTTTGGTATCATAATATACGAATTCATGTCCCTTTTCTGTAATCGGTGCTGATAACTCATCAATAACTTCTTTTGATACTCCAATTGGTTCTAATAATGCGATTTTCATTTTTTTCACGCTCCCTTTCTGTCTGTATTTTATAAATATTATAACCTCATGTCAATACATGGATATACTAAAACTTAAATACATTTTTATCTATTTTTTTTAAGCTTTCTGTAAATCCACTCATAACGAAGCATAATTTTTACTTTCCGGTTCTTGCCATCACTCAACACTTCTGCTTCAATTTGAAATAATTATGTCCGGTTGCCGTAAGCCAGTCTGCTATGTAGCTCATAAATCTCTCCTCTCACACCCTATAATTATCTCAAATTATCTCTAATCTACCATTACCACCATTGCTGCGATATGGATTGCAGGAATATGCAGAAAAATATGTTATAATATCATCAGTATTTCTTACAACATTTAATTTCATCAAATTTTTAAATAACAGGTGCATTTTCTCCGAAAATATGGTTCAATAAAATAACACATTTTTTTATTATTGCCAGGAGAAAACTGGCATTTGGAGGTTTTCATGACAAAAGAAGATATTAAATATCAGGCATATATCCAGATATTAAAAGAAGAATTAATACCGGCTATGGGGTGTACCGAGCCAATTGCTCTGGCTTACGCTGCTGCCAAAGCCCGTGAAGTGCTGGGCTGCATACCGGAGCGCGTACATATCGGAGCAAGCGGAAGCATTATTAAAAATGTAAAAAGTGTAATCGTTCCGAACACGAATCATTTAAAAGGGATCCCGGCCGCTGCTACAGCCGGAATCATTGCCGGAGATGCTTCTAAAGAACTGGAAGTTATCTCTGATGTAACAGAAGCACAGACAAAAGAAATGGCAAAGTATCTCGAAGAAACTGAGATTACCGTCGAGCATATTGATAACGGCTGTATCTTCGACATCATCGTTGAAGTATTTGCCGGAAAGGATTCTGCTAAAGTCCGTATTGCCAACTATCATACAAACATTGTAAGAATTGAAAAAAATGGAAAAATCCTTCACTATGTACCAGTTGAAGGTGCAAGCGAAGAAGGACTGACTGACCGTACTCTTTTGGATGTAAAGTCTATCTGGGATTTTATTAATATGGCTGACATCGATGATATCCGTGAAGTCCTGTCCCGTCAGATTGAGTATAACAGCGCAATCGCCGATGAAGGACTCGCCGGAAATTACGGTGCAAATATTGGAACTGTACTTCTTAATACTTACGGCAACGACGTCCGCACACGCGCAAAAGCTCGCGCTGCTGCCGGATCTGATGCGCGAATGAATGGCTGTGAGCTTCCGGTCGTTATCAACTCCGGAAGTGGAAATCAGGGAATGACCTGTTCT
The DNA here is from genome assembly GCF_020560825.1 of Dorea sp. 210702-DFI.3.17. Classification (NCBI taxonomy): domain Bacteria; kingdom Bacillati; phylum Bacillota; class Clostridia; order Lachnospirales; family Lachnospiraceae; genus Dorea; species Dorea sp. 210702-DFI.3.17. The sequence continues at coordinate 12,767 of NZ_JAJCNB010000002.1, read as the reverse complement.
CTCCCTGTTCTGGAATATGCAAAAGAGCTACACACTAACGAAGATAAGACTTACCGCGCACTGGCACTTTCCAATCTGATCGCAATCCACCAGAAAACCGGAATCGGGCGCCTCTCTGCTTACTGCGGAGCTGTCAGCGCCGGAGCCGCTGCTGGAGCCGGGATCGCATACTTATGCGGCGGTGGATATGAAGAAGTGATCCATACTGTTGTCAACGCACTCGCGATCGTATCCGGTATGGTCTGCGACGGAGCAAAAGCTTCCTGTGCAGCCAAAATCGCAGCTTCTGTAGATGCCGGAATACTTGGTTACAATATGTACCTGCAGGGGCAGCAGTTCTACGCCGGTGATGGCATCATCACAAAAGGAATCGAGGGAACCATTGATAATGTGGGACGTCTCGGAAAAGACGGTATGAAAGAGACAAATGAAGAAATCATTCGGATTATGATCAATGATTAATAAATGGAATTCATCCCAGGTAAAGATTTCAATTGACGAATGGACATGGAAGTAATATCATCAAAAGCGCAGGAAAACCGTTTCATTTATATGAGCGGATATCCTGCGCTGTTTAGTTTTACACCAGGGAGCGATATTATGACACAGGATATGACGAAGGGTAAGATTATGCCCATGCTTATTAGATTTACAATTCCACTTGTACTGGGAAATCTGTTCCAGCTTACTTACAACGCCGTAGACAGCATTATTGTGGGACATTTTATCGGAAAAGAGGCACTGGCTGCGGTCGGTATCTGCAATCCGGTCACGACATTGGTCATTCTGTTTCTGAATGGTCTGTGCATGGGCGCGAGTATTCTGATCGGCACGTATTACGGGGCGAAAGATTACGACACTCTCTCTCGCCAGATCAGTACGACTATGATTTCAGGATCTGTATTTTCTGTAATTCTAACCATTCTCAGTATTGGAATTGCGAAATCACTTCTCAGATTGCTACAGGTAGACGCATCTATTTTGGATATGACGACTTCTTACCTTCGCATCATATTTGTAGGACTTATGTTTACATTTTTATATAATTTTTTCTCCAGTACATTAAGAGCCCTCGGAGACAGTAATTCACCACTGTATTTTTTGATCATAAGTGCGATTCTTAATGTTTTCGGAGATTTGTTTTTTATCATTGTACTGAAAGCAGGAAGTAATGGCTGCGCTGTTTCCACTGTTATCAGTGAGGCACTGTGTTGTATTTTCTGTATTATCTATGTGCAGAAAAAAGTACCGCTCCTTCAATTAGGAAAGAAATGGCTCATTTTCGACCGTTCCCTGTTAAAGCGTACAATTGCATACGGCTGGGCATCTGCAATGCAACAGGCAACTGTACAGCTCGGAAAAATCGGTGTTCAGGCAATTGTTAATACTATGGGTGTGTCTGTTGCCGCTGCATTTACCGCAGTCAACCGGATTGATGACTTTGCCTATACCCCGGAGCAGAATATAGCCCACGCCATGACAGCACTTATGGCGCAGAATAAGGGGGCGAAAAGAAATGACCGGATGCGTGAAGGCTTCCGATGTGGACTGGTACTGGAGACCATTTACGGCATCCTCATTTTTATTGTCTGTTTTGTTTTTGCAAGACATCTGATGATGCTCTTTGTGAAAGATGAGGAAGTTATCGGGCACGGTGTTACTTATCTGCACCTGATTTCCATAATATATATCTTGCCGGCTATCACCAATGGACTTCAGGGATTCTTCCGTGGAATCGGTGATTTGAAGATTACCCTGATCAGCAGTTTTGTCAATATGGGGCTTCGGGTTCTTGTTGCCGCACCGCTCGTTCTTGTATGGGGATTTGGAATTGAAGCACTGCCATTCTCCTACCTGGCAGGCTGGATTGGGATGCTGGTGGCAGAATTACCACTGTTGATACATACTTACAGAGAATCAAAAATCACCGACTAATATTTTAGGCTATGCAAGCACTGCTTTCTCATTAGCAAATCAGGAAGGACTTCTAGTATAGAATATTTTTGCGACCGACATTCATGCCGGTCGCATTTTTATATTAGCAAATTTACATCTGCTGTATACTATTTTCTTTTCTTAGCAACTACTGTAATACCTGCCATTCCTGCACAGGAAACTACAAAGAGTGCAGCCCAGAGTAATACATTGTTTGTATCTCCTGTCTTAACTGTATTCACATTTACTGCAGTTTGGGTTGCTGTTGCAGCCTTTCCATTGTTTCCGTTATTGGAACCATTGTTTCCATTATCAGATCCGTTGTTTCCGTTGCTGGAACCATTGTTTCCATTATCAGATCCGTTGTTTCCGTTGCTGGAACCGTTATTTCCATTATTTCCGTTATCCCCATTATCGCCATTATCGGAACCATTATTTCCGTTATCTGTTGTTGTAAATTTCTCTAATGGAGGCAGTGTATTAATTCCAGCTTTCCAGTACAAATCGGCTAACGGATCATTCTCAGCACCGCTGATCATTGTTCCGTCTTCAATATGAGTACTGGAACTGATAACTTTTACATCTCCATCAATTGCTTTTCCAGCCTCTGCTTTGTTAGATGTATTAGCGGTTGCTCCCTGAAGGAATACTTTTTTCGTTGCAATTGTTCCTTTTCCGGATACAGCATTTCCACCATTTCCCCAGAGAACATCTCCACCGATTGCAACTAACTTTCCATCTCCTGTAATCTGGCTGCCTTCTGTAATGTCAATGGCTGTTCCACCGTCTGTATAAAGCAGAGTCTTTCCGCTTCCGCCGTAAGCTACAAGTGTTGTGTCCTTATCTGCCAGAGTTAATGTTCCATTTACACGGAGTGCTGTCTGTCCGATATCGCTTCCGCCATCATCACCTAATATAGCTACCGTACCCTTTACGGTTACATTTCCATTTGCCACTGCAACCGGCTCAGAAGTTGTACGGTCTGTCAGATCTCCGTTTGCAAGATAATTTGCGTGAGAGTAAATTGCTGCATTTTCCAAGGCAGCACCGTCTGCAAGACGAAGTTGTCCACACAGAGACGCTCCTGTTGTAAATTCGTTGTTGAAAGAATCATAGTTCATAGAAAATGTTCCTCCGCTCTGTACATCGATAATTCCCTGTACAACAGAATCAGAAAGCGTCAGTTTACCACCATTTTCTACAATAATATGTACACTGCTGAGTACTTCCATATTTGTCAGTGTCAGATTACATCCACTCGGAATATAAAGTGTCTGAGGAATATTTCCAGCTACGACCTGCTTCCACGGAATGTCATACCCCAGATATCCGTAAGTTCCGCTCTCGTGGGAACCGAACCATGCCTCCAAATACGCTGGCACACGGACGCTCTCTTCCTCACCGTTTACATTACTTCCAAATTTACTGATTGCCCATGGTTCCATAATATCCCATGCATAGAGTCCATTTCCATAATCTTTAAAATTCTCTTTCTTCATCTGGTCTGCAAGCGTTTCCTCGCCACTGTAAATTCTGAATGGCAGTGTGTTGCTGACTGCGCTGCGTCCCTGCTGATCCTCAATAGACACGGAAACCAGATAACTTCCAGGATCTTTTGGCGTACCGCTAAGTGTCAGATCACTGCTGATCGTCATATATACGCCCTGCATACCGCTGTCACTGTCTGCAGATGTTCCTTTTTCTGTGTCCGGAACGATGCTAACACTGCATTTGCTTCCATTCAATTTAATCTTAGCCATATTATCCAGCTCTTCCCAATCCTTGTCAGCAACGTCTTTTCCTTTTTCTACCAGTGCGCCGTATACTTTCACTGCACTGTTCTTATTACTTGAGGAACCGCCGACGCTGGCACTGGACACTCCATCGTAATCTTTCTGTCCTACGATTGCCGCCTCAAATTCTCCTTCGATTTTTACATGAAGCTCGTATGGATCTCCCTTACCATCATCTTCTACAAGAGAAGCGTTTCCATTTGTATCAATGACAAGCTTAAATGTCAGATCATCATATCCATTTGCAGAAATTGCAACTACATCTCCGCTCTTCAATGCTGGAATTTCAGGATTAGCGACAAAGTCTTTTGTTGCAAAGATAAGTTTATTGTTATCTGTATCTTTTTTGTATGCTCCACCTGCTAACAAGCTATAGGACTTCTCTTCCCATGCTGTAGTATTTACCTTCACATCTGTAATTTTCCCTACATAACCATCTGCATTTTTGAATTCAAGTTCCCAGTTATTCCCAAGGTAATCTGTTCCAATGCTGACCTGGCTTAATTCAATTACACCATTCTGTACCGGTGCTTTCTCCTTAAATGTCGCGGATACTGTGACATTTTCTGCCGGCATTGTAAATGTATAAGTTTCTCCAGAACCGGTCACGTCAACATTTTTATTGTTCTCAGTTGTTACTGTCACTGCATCAATCTCGTAGTTTTCAGCCGGTTTTGCTGTTACAGTCACTGTATCTCCTGCTTTCAGGTCTTTATCTTTATCCAGTGCTACTGTACCGTTAGAAGCTTTCTTTGCCATCGCTGTGTATGTAGCCTCTGTATTTCCGCCAGTTGTATCTTTCTTTACAGTTGCTGTGTACACATACGGATATGTTGAAGTATCTTTCGTCACTTCTAAGTTTAAGTCTTGATACCCCTCTGCTGTTATTTTTATGGTCGCTGGATAAGAAGGGTTGGTAAGTTTTAACGCGGTATAGCTTCCATATACTCCCATAGCACTTCCTACTTCCCATAGATTTCCACTGCTTCCCCAGCCAAGCGTACCTTTTGTATAATCTATCTCATTTACTGTGACGCTGCTGATCTTATTCATCCAGTCTGTATCTTCAAATTCCAAAGCCATATACTCTGGCATAAAGCCAGTTACCGTACATGATTTTACTTCCGTCGGTGCTGCTTTCCCCTCTGCTGCCATTACAGGAGTAACTGTCATGGACAGTAAAAGTAACACTGACAGAAACAGTGATGCAATTCTTTTCCAATTCTTTTTCATTTGTCTCTCCTTCATTATTTTCTGAATTTTGTTGATAATTTTTTTCGTTTTAATCACACAAAATATATTGCCGTAATCCTCCTTTCATGCTATATTAATCAAAGCTTTGTTAGTAGATTCTAACTACAATACAAAATGCTACCAATAATTCCCATAACTGTCAATTTTATATTTATTTATTGATAATTATTCTTAATTAAACATATATATTTCTTTGTTTATTTTATAATTTACATTGCAACAATATTATTTCGTTTTATTTTACTCTAAGGAGGCGTGACATGAAAAAGTGCATACCCGTGTTACTTATGCTTACAATATTAATATGTGGATGTTCCAAGCAGGCTCAGGAATCAACATCTGAGCCGGTTTCAGATACATTTTTCGCCATGGATACGACTATGGATTTTCGTATTTACGGTGATAAAAGTCTTTTACAGGACGCGCAGAATGTTATCACAGATCTGGAAAAGAAAGTGTCTGTCACAGATTCTGACAGTGAGATTTATAAAATCAATGAAAATGGTTCCGGAATTCTAAGCGGTGAAGCTGACACTCTGATGAAAAATGCTCTTGAAATGTGCCGGCGTACCAACGGTGCTCTGGATATTTCCATCTACCCAATCGTAAAAGCATGGGGATTTACAACCGGAAGCTATCAGGTTCCTGACGAGGAGACAATTCAGACGCTTCTGACTAAAGTAGATTACACACAGATCCAATATGACGAAGCATCTGGAAATGTCACAATTTCGGAAGGTATGACCATTGATCTTGGCAGTATTGCCAAGGGCTATGCAGGTGAACTTGCAGCCCGGACATTGCGCGACAAAGGTGTCACTTCCGCGCTTCTGAACCTTGGCGGAAATGTACAGACGATCGGTTCTAAGCCGGACGGATCAGCCTGGATCATCGGCATCAAGGACCCGAAAAATCCAGACACTGCCATGATGGGACTGTCCGTCACCGACCAGGCCGTTGTGACCTCCGGCGGTTACGAGCGTTATTTTGAACAGGACGGGCATACTTACTGGCATATTATGGATCCTGCTACCGGACATCCTGCCAAGAGCGGGCTTCTGTCCGTCACAGTCGTTGGGGACAAAGGAGGAATTTGCGATGCCCTCTCCACTTCACTATTTGTCATGGGTCTGGATAAAGCGTATGACCTCTGGGCGAAAAGTGATGATTTCGAAGCCGTGTTCGTAGCAACCGATGGAACTGTTTACATCACAGACGGATTAAAGGATAAATTTTCATTGGCGCAAGGATATGAAGATACATCTGTAAAGATTCTGACGCGTTAAAAATATATCAACATTGCTATAGTAAAGCAACCTGTTTTCAAGTAAAATATCTCATGATTTTGTCATACCTGTTCCCTGTGAGCAGGTATTTTTTTGTATAATCTTACATTTTTTTATTCTTTCAGTAAGATTAAATTGTAATTCTGGTTTTAACGTGACATAATAGAAAGGTAGTGTTAAAAAAATTTAAAAAGAAAGTTAAGTGTATGTAAATAACTGACGACAAAGGAGAAATTATGGGAATATTTTCTATGGTATTGTCATTGTTAAGCGGAGTTGCTTTATTCCTGTTCGGTATGTCTTTGATGGGGGATGGACTCAAACTGGTTGCCGGTAATAAACTGGAAGCATTTCTCTACAAAATGACCAATACGCCACTGAAGGGAGTCGCACTTGGTACAGCCGTTACAAGCGTTATCCAGTCTTCCGGAGCAACGACTGTCATGGTTATCGGTTTTGTTAACTCTGGTATGATGAAGCTTCGCCAGGCCATCGGTATCATCATGGGAGCCAACATCGGAACCAGTATTACCGGTTGGATCTTATGTCTTTCTTATATAGAAGGATCTAACGGAATTGCAAGTATCCTGTCATCTGCCACAATCGCTGCGGTTGTAGCAGTTATCGGTATTATTCTTAGAATGGCGAGCAAAAGAACCGTCCACCGGAATATCGGGGACATCATGCTTGGATTTGCGATCCTCATGACCGGTATGCAGACCATGAGCGGAGCCGTCGCACCGCTTCGAGAAAGCAAAGTATTTATGGATCTGTTAACAACATTTTCAAACCCAGTCATTGGTATCCTGGTAGGTATTGTATTTACCGCCATCCTGCAGAGTGCTTCAGCAACAGTCGGTGTATTGCAGGCTTTATCTGTAACAGGACTGCTTACATTTTCCAGTGCATTTCCGATTATCCTCGGTATCGGTGTCGGAGCTTCCTGCCCGGTTCTGATTTCCGCGATCGGAGCGAATAAAAATGGTAAAAGAACTGCTCTTGTATACTTGTTGAATGATACCTTTGGAATGTTGCTTTGGTCAATCGGATTCTATATCATCAATGCATTTGTACATTTTTCATTCCTGAATACGATTATGACACCAGTGTCCATCGCACTTTTAAATACGGTTTTCCGTCTTGTAACAGTCTGTATTTTGTTTCCATTTATCCCGAAACTGGAGCAGCTTGTATGCTGGTTCGTTAAAGACAGTGCGGAAGAACTGGAAGATGAAGCAGACTTTGATCTTCTTGAGGAGCGTCTTCTTGACTACCCTGCACTGGCACTCGGACAGTGTCACCGTGCTATGAGCGGTATGGCAAGAAAACTTCGTAAAAATGTCAATCGTGCTATGAATCTGCTGAATGATTTTCAGTTAGCTAAATTCGACAAAGTTCAACGAAAAGAAGATTTGATCGACCGCTACGAATCTCGTCTGGGCGACTATCTGATCAAGCTTACCAAGCATCCGATGAATTCTGTTCAGACAAGACAGGTTTCTTTGTATTTACATATGATTAATGACTTTGAGCAGATTGGTGATCATGCCTCCTGTATTGCTCACATGTCTAATGAAATGAATCAGAACAAAACACAATTTTCCGAAGAAGCATGGGATGAACTGAATGTTGTTATGGAAGCTGTCCGCGAGGAGATTAATACAACTTGCAAAGCGTTTTTGGAAAATGATAAAGAACTCTCTCAGAGAGTTGCGCCACTTGGAATGGTCATTACAACTTTGTGCGATGAACTCAAGATTCGCCACGTTGAACGCATGAGCAACGGAGCCTGTGGTCTGGAAGAAGGGACGGTATATTCGGATATCCTGAACAGCTTCACACGTATCTCTGCCCACTGCGCAAGCGCAATGGTAGCACTGTCAAAGAACAGCGAAGAGCCTGTGGATATCCACATTCACAACTCAAGAGTATATCCTTCCGACACGAAAGAATATAAGACCTATCTGGCAGAATATAGTCAGAAATATGAACTCATAAAAATTGAGGAACATATTCGAAGCATGGAACCGGAAGAAGTAGAATAAATAATATTAAAAAAGGACATGCAAAAGGAAGGACGTGTGAAAAAACTAGAGTTTTTTTCACACGTCCTTCCTTTTTTAATATCCAATGTCAGGGATCAAGAGCTCCCTACTATGATACCCACGGATTGTTCGCAAGCATACTCCCACGATCCTATAATCTCTCCATCAAGGCATCATAAATTTCCTTTGCAACCGCCAGCTTATAAGCAAGTCTTGTAGGCTGTGGCTGCAATTCAAGATAATAAGACATAACCTCTCCATTAAGTTCAATTGCAAAATATACCTGCCCCGGAACAGATGCTTCCAGATTCGCCGGGTCTGCGTTCCCCATTGTTCCGGTCACACCGATTCCGATATTGGCCTTATACGCTTTTGTGCAGGCCTTCGCCATTGCTTCTGCGGTCTCTTTCGAATATACCGTATACTTCTCCAGAATCTCGGCAGGAACGCCCTGCATGATTTTTGCTTCGTTGCAATAGGTGACAAAAGCTCCTTTTAACACTGCCGATGAGCCTTCGGTATCCGTAATCAGTGACGCAATCTGCCCTGAAGTCGCAGATTCCATTGTTGTAATCGTCATACCCCGCTCAATCAAGAGCTTCGTCAGTTTTTTGTAATCATTTCTAATGTCTGATTCATTATATATTTTTTTCATTATATTCATTCTAACTTTTTATTCCTTCCTGATTATTCCACCTTCCGAATTTTGACCTCAGTGGTGTCACAATTCCATTTTTGTCATTTTAACAAGAATTTATAAATCTTTTTCAAAATCAACACAGTTTAATTGTATCAAGATGCTAATGCTTCGGCTAGCCCTAAGTACGTGAAATTTCTACTTTTTTCATAAAAATAGCAGTTTTTAATTTATGATGTATTGTTAAGTTACCACACCAAACAACCTCATAACCTCAAAACTGCTACCGTAATAAAGAACAGTGGAAAGAATTAACCCTCTCCGGGGTTGAGTTTTTCCGGCGCTTTCTGATACATGTGCCACCAAAACGTTTTGTGCGGATCCACCATACTTTTTTATTTGAACCGAAAGTAATCTCATCAGGTTTAAGCGGTAAGTTCTTCTCTGACCGCTCAGGAACAAGTTCCGGGCGTACTTCTGCTAAACTGTTATTCATAGTCAAACCGGGGCCTCCTTGTTCTTAGAGTATATGAAGTTTTAGCTTTATCTTGTAGTTTGCGAATATCTCTTGTTACAACGCTTCCTGCACCAATTACACACCCTTCTCCTATGGTAACACCACCACATACAACTACATTAGATGCCAGCCAACAATTATCTTTTATAGTTATTGGTTTCGCATATTCAAGATTATAAAAACTGCCATCTTCTCTCTTTCGGATATTGCGTTCTTCAGGTAATAATGGATGCATAGGAGTTGCCAATGTAACATTGGGACCAATCATCACATTATCGCCTATATGTATTTCACATACATCTAAACATGTAAAATTAAAATTAGCAGAACTGAGCTTTCCAAAGAATGTATTGCATCCGTAATCAAAATAAACAGGTGCCTGCAAATAAAGGAAGGACTACATATTATTCAGGTCTGTTCAATACTTTTTCCAGTCCCTATTTTTCGTCCTTCCACAATTTTTTTCTGTTCCCTACGCAATCCAAAATGTCTCCAGATATTTTTCAAATATCTCACAGTTTACAAGAGCAACCTTGTCAATCTTATACACTGCTTTAGCTTCTTTCACCAACTCCTGGAATTTCGTCAGTCCAATGCTATAAAGCTCTGCTCCTTTTTGATAGCGTACAAATTTTTTTGCTAGTTTCTTTGTTTTCTCTACATCTTTACGTGCGTATCCCATACACGGCACCTCCCGTTTTGCATGAAAAAAGCAACTAACCTATTTTTCATAGACTAACTGCTCGTGTTAAATTCCATATTCAGTTTTATTCTACAAATCCGAAAGTGAAATTCGGTCGTATGCGCCATTTTTCTTATCTTCCGGATGTGGTTCCAGTCCGATAATTGTAATATCTTTCTGGTCTGGTCCATAAACCCAGTACATTCTCATTGCGCCCCTGGTTTTATTTTCCAGATAAGATTGCCACATTTTCATTCCATAACGTCTGGATAATGGCTCTATTTCATGGGTTTGAAGACTCGGATAACCCGGATCAGCCGACAACAGCTTTAAAGCCTTTCCCCATTTTTTATACAACTGTTCTTCCTTCTTTTTTATATTACCGGAACGATATTTCTCCTGCTTTTCATTTACTTGGTACTCCAACTCATTCTTCATCCGGCTTCTCACATCACGCATTGTTCGCCCGGATATTTCCTGCTCTGAATCGAATAATCCTTGCAAACAATGGAATTTTAGTAATATTTTTTCACCATAAATACAATGAAGATTTGTTTTTTTCTCGGATAAATCTTTTTTACAATTAATGACGGAATCCTTTTTCAGTTCTTCCGAAATATATTGTGTCAAAGCATTATCATGCAGTAAAGCACACATGGCTAAATCTTGTAATTCATCACCTTAAATTTTCCAATATTCAGCCATGCATATACTTATATAAGCCACTCTTTTTCCATGTTTGTTTTTGATATTTACCAACTCTGCTTCTATACAGTCCAAAGCATAAGAACAGGCTCCTGCAAGTCCGATGATATCTATACTTAGTTCTTCTTTCATTGGTATAATCCTATCATAATACATTTATACTTCTGAGAACTGGTCTTTTCCTACAGAGCATAACGGACATTCAAAATCTTCTGGAATATCCTCCCACTTTGTACCAGGTGCAATACCACCTTCTGGATAGCCCTTCTCCTCATCGTATTCCCATCCGCAAACATCACATACGTATTTCATTCGTTGTTCCTCCTTGTAAATATATTAATACACAGCCTATATTACTGTTATATTTGTGTTGTTCTGTAGCCTTAATATGTATAAATGCTTTTAGCATTTCCATAATCCATGCAGGTTACAATATGCATATACTTCTTCTACCTGTTCACCATCGCAGAGGCAAAAATCCGCTACCGGCTCCTGACCTGGATTTAACTGTTTTCTGTATATTCCCTGGTTTGTATTTAATGTAATCCACTCAATGAAATGTTCTTCAAGCATTGGATGTTTTGTCTCTCCGACCACGACATGAACATGACTACCTTCTACCGTATATACAGGTACATGCTTCTCAACAGCAGCATCTGTCACTCCGGCTTTTAATTCCTGCATAGGTTCTCCGCAACAAATTACAGGTACACCCTTATCCTTTACCTTTTCAACAATGTTTCCACAATGCTTACAAATACAGTACCTTACTTCCATGCCTTTTTCTCCTTCCTTGTGTAAAATTTATAATTCAATTGTCTCCATAATCTTTTTCAATGAATCTGCAGATTCCTTAAGCTTTAACGCTTCCTCGCCACTTAAATTAATAGGTATATCCGACTCAATACCATCTGCACCTACAATAGCTGGCATACTTAACGATACTTCGTCAATATCATATACTCCATGAATCATGTGTGATACAGGAAGTATTGATTTTTCATCTCTCATAATCACTTCGCAGATTCTTTTTACAGACATTGCAATTCCATAATATGTAGCGTGCTTTTTGTTTATAATCTCATAAGCACTGTTCTTGACTGCTGTAGCTATTTCTGCCGTATCTTCCTTGTGCTTGTAATGTCCACGCATTTCACACATTTCACTTAATGGAACACCAGATACATTGGCTGATGACCATGCTACAACTTCGCTGTCTCCATGCTCACCTACTATAAATGCATGAACACTCCTGCTGTCCACAGATAAATGCTCACCAAGCTTATATCTTAATCTGGCACTATCTAACACAGTACCCGATCCAATAACCCTGTTTTCTGGAAGTCCTGATAACTTTATGGCTACCTGAGTCAGAATATCTACCGGATTCGCAACTACAAGCATGATACCTGCAAAATTTCTCTTTGCTATTTCAGGAATGATTGACTTAAATATTGCTACATTTTTATTTACGAGATCAAGCCTTGTCTCTCCCGGTTTCTGTCCCGCTCCGGCAGATATGACAACAATTGCAGCATCAGCCACATCATCATAATCTCCGGCATATATTTTCATCGGACTCGCAAATGGAATACCATGACTGATATCCATCGCTTCTCCTTCTGCCTTGTTCTTATCTGCATCGATAAGGACAATCTCTGTAAACAAGCCACTCTGCATCAGAGCAAATACCGATGCAGAACCAACAAAGCCACAGCCTATCATTACTGCTTTTTTTGAATTAATCACTTTCTTCTTTATAATAATCTCATCTCCTTAATAATTCTTTTCATGTACTTCAAAATAGCTCTGTGGATGATTACATACCGGACATACTTCAGGCGCCTTAGTTCCTACCACAATATGTCCGCAGTTACGGCATTCCCATACCTTAACTTCGCTCTTTTCAAATA